>JANYJA010000051.1 GCA_025358575.1 Terriglobia bacterium | reverse complement strand
CCACCACGAAGCGCGGCTCAGCGGGATAGTAATCCAGCGCCGTCACATCGCTGCACCGAATGAATTTCTCTGCCGTCTTCAGGCGCATGCAGACGGGAACGATTTTGGCAGCATCGATTTCCAGCGTCAGCTCGCCGCGATCGAATTTGCCGCCGACAATGGCATCGGCGTCAAACGAGGTGAGGGCCTGCGCGATCGGGTATTGCTGAAGGATTTCGGGAAGCATGGCGCGTTACCGTTTCATTGCAACAAGAATTTCTTCCGGATGGTGATCCCGCATCTCGACACGGCCCGCCGGGGACCGGAGCGCGGAAGGATCGTTATGGGACCAATCCAGCACTCCCTTTTTCCAGATGTAGAAAAAGCCCGCCACGACTAAAAGAATAAACGTGAACATTTCGAAGAACCCGAACATCTTGAGTTCCTTGTAAACCACGGCCCACGGATACAGAAAAATGGCTTCGATATCGAACAGGATGAACAGCATGCCCACCAGGTAGAACTTTACGCTGAAGCGGTGGCGCGCGTCGCCTGTCGGGACAATTCCGCATTCATACGGCATGTCCTTCACGCTATTTTTTACTTTTCGTCCGAGCAAAAACGAGAGGCTTACCAGCGCGGCGGCAATCACTATCGCGAGCAGCGCCTGAACCAGGACGGGAAAATATGTTTCAGCGGCGGTTGTGGGCATCGGTGTGTAGCGGGAAGACCTGAAAAGACTTTAATATTGACTATAGTAACCGGAGAAATCGAGTGTCAACTGAATCGCGGATCGCACTTCACGCAACGGTAAACGGAGAAGCCCGAACGCTCGCGCCAGACAGCACGGTTTTGGATCTTCTGCATCTCTTGGAGATACAGCCGGATCGCGTGGCCGTTGAGTACAATCGCGCCATCCTCAAGCCGCCGGAATGGGGCCAGACCCGGATCGCCGAAGGGGCGCAGCTTGAAATCGTCCAGTTTGTCGGCGGCGGCTAGCGATTAACTAAAGCTGCGAATGGCGCCCGCTTCGTCGTCGTGGACTTCAAATACCGTGTAAAGCTTGGTGATCTGCAGCAGATCCTTGACGCGCTTGTTCAGGCCCAGCAGCTTCAACTGCCCGCCTTGGTTGGTCACGGTCGTGAAGCCGGAAACCAGCTCGCCGATTCCCGAGCTGTCGATATACGAAACTTCTCCCAAGTTCAGGAGAATTTTTTTCTGGCCCTTCGACACCATATCGCTCAGGGCATCGCGCATGGCGCTGGACCCCTCCCCTAGCGTGATGCGGCCTGCCACATCCAACACGCTGACATCACCCACCTGACGAGTACCTAATTTTACGCTCACTTCCGATACCTCCTAGAGATTTCCAAAACTTGTTGAGCTGTTTAGCTTGGGCCCAGATTCTTGATCAACTTCACCTCAGTGCCCGAGGGGCTGAGGCGGCGAGTCTCAACGCCGTCCATAAAGGCCCGGATCAGAAAGATACCACGACCCGAGTGCCGCAATAGATTTTCTTCCGCCAGCGGGTCGGGCAAGTCGGACAGATCGAAGCCCTCGCCCTGATCGGCGATTGTGATGGTCAACCGTAGCGCCGTGGCGCTCACCGTGATGTGCACTTTCTTATGCGCGTTATAGCGATTGCCGTGAACCACCGCATTCACCATGCATTCACGAACCGCCATTCCGATTTTGTGGAGATCGTCTTCATGCACGCCCGCCTTTTCGGCGGCCGCCAGCACTAGAGTTTCCGCCGTGTCCACACTGTCGAGAGTGGAATCCATATATTGGTCGATAGACGCCACTTCGCCCTTATTCATCTCCATTTGTGAATTGGGCCGGAGGGCGGCCAAAGGGAAACGCTACCACAAATGGCGCTTACGGTGAAAGGGACTGAACCGCGCTAGTGCGGCGGAGGGGGGGGCGGGGGCGGGCAATTTGGCTTGCAACTATCCCCAGGACTCCCCCCGGTTGTGCCTCCGAGAGTTCCGGTCCCGGTTCCTCCAGACGGAACGCGCGAATTTCTCCAAACGATTTCGTAAAGCGCATCCGATGCCGCGCGCACGGCCCGCTGGAACGCGGCGCCCCGGTCGATGCTTCGCGCCGTGAGCGGCTGGTTCTTATAGACGCGCACCCATTCGCCTGGATTGAGCACCTTGGCGTCGCCCGCCTTCAGAAGGTGGCGCACTTCCACCTGACCTTCCTCCACCATCACCATCGTGGTGGCATCTTCGTCTTCCACATCGACATCGAAAACCGTGCCGCGCACGGAGATGACCGCAGTGGGCGTACGCACCTTGTTGGGGTTCGGCTGTCCGCCAATTTTTTCGATTTCAACTTTTACTTTTCCGATCAGAATTTCCAGCAGATCGCGCCAATCTCCGCGATTATTCCGGAAAATCACTCGCGAATTCGGAAATACCTGGAAAGTGCTGCCATCCCCCACGCGAAAAACCGCGGAACCGTCAGGACCCGTGATCACGATTTGCCGGGGCTGTATACTATCCCCGACGCTCAGCGCCCACGGCGATTCGTCACGCAAAACCGAAACGCTTCCAGTCAGAGTGATCACACTGGCCGCGCCATTCACGGGGCGCGAGGGATCTGCCAGTTGAGCCTTCGCGAATCCAGCCGCTAACAGCAGAATCGTGGCTGCACAAGCAAACCGTCCGCGCAACCGAGAATGAGAATCTGCCGTCAAGTGAACACCACAGTTTATCATCAGCCGAAACAATTAAACGGCTGGGGTCGTTAATTGCAAGTGAAAATAGGCTGCCATCGATGAGTTTCTACCAAACTGAGCGTCTTCAACGGTTTCGGACCGCCGCACGAAGGCACTACGGTAGAATTGAGACACGCGCATGTGTCAGGCCGATACAATGAAGCGCCTCTTGAACTACGCCGTATTAATGGTGGTGGCGACTGGGGTGTTCAACTCTCAAACAGTCTGGGCTCTCGACTGGCGAAAACTTGGGGGCACGTCGGTCGAGGCAAGTCTAGCCTCACCCGCTACCGGCCCGGTCAGTCAGGTGTGGTTCTCGGCGGATGGCGATCGGCTCTATGCGCGCACGGGAATCGGTAAAGTTTTTGAAACTGTCGATTTCGAGAATTGGACACTCGCGCCAGACGCGTCTCCCCGCGCCATTCCGCGCCAGGAAACAATCGCCGAACGTCTTCCCGAATCCGGCGCGGTACTTCGTGCAAGTCCCGGATCCCCCAAAATTTTCGCACTTGGAACCGATCTCTACGTTTCCGAAGATTCCGGCAAGCATTGGACCAATCTCACCACGGGCGGCGATTCGCCAGTTCTCGGTTCCCGGCAGCGCGATGTTTCCGTCTCCCCCCGCGATAGTCAACAAATAGTGGTTGCTAATGATCGGGGCGTGTGGCGCTCCATGGACGGCGGCTTCTCCTGGACGGGTTTGAATCAGGGATTGCCAAACCTGATGGTGCGCGAGATTTTGGCAACGCCGCGACGTGGTGACGGCGCCAAATTGTCAATCGATGGCTTCGGTCAGGTGCAACTGATGCCGCAAAAGGGGCCAACGAAAACGGTGTGGGCCGTGGTGTCTTCGCCCGATAATGCCGCTGACGCCGATCGTGACCGGTTTCAGCACTCTCTCGGATCCCCTCCGACAGCCATTAAGCGCACGGGAGATTTGGTTTACGCCGGGGATCGCGATGGCCGATTGTGGGTTTCCAACGACGCCGGATCGAAGTGGGCACTTTCGCAGAAGCCCATATCCAGCGGTGCCGTGCAGCGATTGGAAGTGGATGCGGAGATGCCCCGGATTGCTCTGGCTGTCCTGAGCGGCCAAACTGGAGCGCGTCTCCTGCGAACGGTGAACGCGGGCCTCACGTACGACGATGTGAGCGGCGGATTGCCCGAAACGGAACTTCACGGTGCAGCCATGGATCGCGCCGACGGTGCAGTTTACGTGGCTACGGACCGTGGAGTTTTCTTGAGCCACATGGATTTGAATGTATCGGGTAGCGCCGGCCCCTGGTCCCTGATTTCACAAGGCCTCCCGGCAGACCCCGCTGAGGACGTGAAACTGGACGCCGCCGGTAACCAGCTCTACGTCGCGGTTCAAGGTTTTGGTCTCTACGCCGCGCCCGCTCCCCACAAAAATGATGTCTTGCGAGTAGTGAACGCCGCTGATTTGAGCCAGCGGGCCGCCGCGCCTGGGTCGCTGCTCAGCGTGCTAGGCGGCAAAGTACGGTCGGCCAGGGCGGCAGACCTGGCCTTCCCCGTGCTCGCAGCCGCAACCGGCGCCTCGCAGATCCAAGTGCCGTTTGAGGCAAGCGGATCGCGAATCTCCCTTTCCCTGGAAATGACCGGCGGACGAGCGTCAATCGGTTTGTCGCTCAAGAACGTCTCGCCCGCGATCCTGGTGGATCGCGACGGCGCGCCCATGCTGCTCGATGGCGAGACAGGCCTGATGCTCGACGCCGGAAACACGGCTAAGTCACGCGCGCGCATCCAGATTCTGCTTACCGGACTGGGAAAAGTGAAGCCAAGTTGGCCGACTGGCGTGGCCGCGCCCTTGGACAATCCGCCCTCAGTGGCGGTTCCGGTTCAGGTTATGCTCGACGGATCGCCTGTGGAAGTAACACGCGCTACTCTCGCGCCCGGCTACGTGGGACTCTATATTGTCGAAATCCAGTTGCCCGCCTTGGTCAATTCAGGCCCAGCCGAGTTTTATGTGGCTGCCGATGGCCAGGAGAGCAACCATGTCAGGATGTATCTGGAATCCGACCGTTAGAAAATGGAAAGGCCCTCGCGGGAGGGCCTTTTTGTTCGATCTAAGATTTGAGATATTGCTTACGGTCTGCTTACATTCTCGGCTTGAAGACCCTTCGGTCCCTGTTTCACCTCGAACTCTACCTCCGCACCTTCGTCCAGACTGCGGTAACCGTTAGACTGGATGGCCGAAAAGTGTACGAACACATCATCGCCGCTGGAGCGCTGAATAAATCCAAAGCCCTTCGCCGCGTTAAACCATTTGACAACGCCTTTTTCTCTCACTGCTGACTCTCCTGAATCCGTCCGCCTATTACTTGGGCCCCAAAATGCAAAAAGCTGCGCGAATTCCCGCGCAGCTTTTGTTCAGTTCTTTTCGTAAAAGGGCGAACTACCATTTCAAATGCCCCTAAATTGTCTCAGGTAATTTTTGGGAAATCAACAAGCGAAAACCCTGTTAAACCAGCATTTTCGGCACTACTTCACCGCTCACGTCGGTGAGCCGAAAATCCCGGCCCATGTGGCGATAAGTCAAACGCTTATGATCCAGTCCGAGGCAATGGAGCATGGTGGCTTGAAGATCGTGCACGTGGACTTTATCCTCTGTAACACTGAGCCCCAGTTCGTCGGTCTTACCGATCACTTGACCCCCGCGTATTCCTCCGCCTGCGAGCCATAAACTGTAACCGTTAGGATGATGGTCGCGACCGGCGTTATCCGCTTCCTCCGGCCGGCGCATTTCCGACATTGGAGTGCGTCCGAACTCGCCGCCCCAGACCACTAACGTGTCGTTCAACATGCCGCGCTGTTTCAGATCTCTAATCAGTGCCGCCGACGGTTGATCCGTAGCCGCCGTCTGTTTGGCGATACTTTTATTGATTTCGCTGTGGTGATCCCAACTGGCGTGCATCAGCATCACGAAACGTGTCCCCCGTTCGACCAACCGCCGTGCCAGTAAGCAATTGGTCGCAAATGGCCGGGTAGTCTCGTTATTCACGCCGTACATATCAAGCGTCGCCGCGGATTCTTTGGAAAAATCAAGCAACTCCGGACCGGCTGATTGCATTCGATACGCCAGCTCGTAAGAATGTATCCGCGAAGCGATCTCGCGGTCGCCAGTTTCGTCGAGATGTTCCTGGTTCATCTCGCGCAGCGTATCGAGGCGAGCCCGCTGAGCTTCGTTGTTCATGCCGGGCGGATTAGAAAGATAGAGAATCGGGTCGCCGGAGTTGCGGAAGACAGTCCCGGCATACATGGAGGGAAGAAAGCCGTTCGAGTAATTATCCGAACCCGCACTGGTGCCGACGCCGGAACTCAGCACCACAAAACCAGGCAGATTTTGCGATTCGCTGCCAAGCCCGTACGTGACCCAGGCTCCCATCGTTGGGCGGCCGCCGATCATATGCCCTGCAAACAGAAATAGCTGGCCCGGGTGATGATTGAACGCATCGCTTTGCATGCCGCGGATCAGACAGAGGTCATCCGCGATCGAAGCAGTATGCGGCAATAGTTCCGAGAGTTCCATGCCGCATTGTCCGTACGGTTTGAATTCACGCGGGCTGGCGAGGATGGAAGCGGTCGGCTTGATAAACGCCAGTTGCAGGTCTTTCGTCATGGAAGGCGGCAGTGGATGACCGTGCCACTTGCGAAGCTCTGGCTTCGGATCGAAGAGGTCAATCTGGCTCGGCGCGCCCTCCATGAACAGGAAGATGACGTTCTTAGCCTTAGCGGGGAAGTGAGGCTTCTTCGGCGCGAGCGGATCGGACGCTTCCGCCTGGAGAAGTTGCGCGAGCGCAATGGTTCCAATGCCGCCGGCGCAGTGGCGGAAAAACCGTCTTCGTGACTGGATTAAGTCAAAGTCTTGACGCTTCATTGTTATTCCCTGGTGATGAATTCATCCAGATTAAGTAAAATACTGCTCGCCCCGACCCAATCGTGTTTTTCCAGGTAAGTTCGCATGCTCTTAACTTCGCGAGGGTTTGGATCCCGGCCCAGCGTGAGGCGGAATGCATAATTCAATGGATCGGACGATTCGGTTGTAACTCGATATGCCAAAGCCTGCGCGGCTTCAATGAACACCGGATCGTTCAGCAGATTGAGCGCCTGCAAAGAAGTATCCGACCGCTCCCGCCGGCAAAGCGAAACATTTGATTTGGGCGCGTCGAAGTTGACGAGCTGCGGGTAGGGCGTCGAGCGCAAGAATTGAATGTAGAGGCCTCGGCGATACCGGTCCGCGCCCTGGCTCTCGTCCCACTGAGCGCCGCCTTTTTTCCCGTATCCCATTTCCATGACGCCATTCGGCTGCGGAGGCCGAATACTCTTGCCCCCGACATCCAAACTAAGCAGCCCGCTCACGGCGAGCGAAGCATCGCGAATCAATTCAGCCGGCAGCCGCAGGCGCGCTTGACGGGCCAACAGAGCATTTCCTGGATCATTGCTTTCAAGTTCGGGGCGTGCTTTCGACGATTGCCGATAGGTAGCCGACGTAACTATCGTGTGAACAATCCGCTTTCGACTCCAGCCGTTTTCCATGAACTGTCCCGCCAGCCAGTCGAGCAGTTCCGGGTGAGAAGGCTTATCGCCGCGCGTTCCGAAGTCTTCCGAAGAGGCCACGATCCCCTGCCCGAATAACTCTTGCCAAATCCGGTTCACAGCGACTCGGGCCGTCAACGGATTTTCCGGTGCCACCAGCCAACGCGCCAGATCGAGCCGCGTGGGCTGCGACATCGCTTTCGGAAATTGCGGTAACACCGAGAGTGCCGCCGGATGAACCTCGATGCCCTGATTCTTATAATCGCCGCGAACCCGCAAGTAAGTCGCTTGCGGCGGTCTTTCGGCCAGAACCATTCCCTGGCTTAGTTGCGGATAACTTATTTTCAGCGCCCGGAGTTTGTCGTCCAGTTCCTTGAATTTGACCTCTTCGTATGTCTTGGGTCCAACCGCGAAGTGGTAATTTCGGATGAAGTGATCGGTCAGAATTTCCCGCTCACGCGGAGTGCGTTCATCCTTTTGCAAGATCGCGGCGCCATCGCCGCCCTCAGTCAGCTTCTTAACGCAGTCCCAGGCTAAGTCCCAATCCAGCCACTTGCCCGGATTCGCGAGGGTCTCGCGCAGGCGTTTTTCCCACACCGCTTGCAACTCGGGCACGTGATACTCGGCCAGCAAGTCGGCGCGTTTTTTCTGGTACTCCGCTTTGGTTCGCAGCCATGGACCGAGTTCGCCGGGCAACGGAGCATCGATGTCCTCTTCTTCCACGTTGTCGAAAAACGCGAACGTTTGATAGAAATCCTTTTGGCTGATCGGGTCGAATTTATGATCGTGACATTGTGCGCAACCGACCGTTAATCCAAGCCAAGCGCTTCCCACGGTACTGGCGCGGTCCACCGTATTCTCGAAACGGAACTGCGCATTATCGATGCCGCCCTCGCGATTCGTCAGCGTATTGCGATGGAATCCCGTCGCGATTTTCTGTTCCGGGGTGGCGTGCGGCAGCAAGTCTCCGGCAATTTGCTCGATCGTGAACTCATCAAACGGCATGTCGCGATCAATGGCGTCGATGACCCACTGGCGATAACGCCATGCCCAGGGACGCACCCAGTCTTTCTCATACCCGTCACTGTCGGCGTAGCGCGCCAGATCCAGCCACTGCCGCGCCCACTTTTCGGCGAAGTGCGGCGAAGCCAGCAGGCGATCCGCCTGACGTTCGTAGGCGTCCGGCCGTGGATCGGATAAAAACGCGTCCATCTCCGTCGGCGTGGGTGGAAGTCCCGTCAGATCGAGACTGAGGCGGCGAAGCAGCGTGTTTCGGGACGCTTCGGGAGAAGGTGTGATCTTCTCCCGACCCAAACGATCCAGGATAAACGCGTCGACGGGATTACGCACCCAGGCATTCGCAAGTTGCGGGATGGCTGGATGGGTCAAGGGTTGAAAGGACCAATGGGAACTTTTTCGCGCTGTAACGACCGGCGTTCCCGTTTCGGGCCAGTTCGCGCCTTGGTCGATCCAGGCACGCAGAATGGAAACCTCTTGTGGAGTGAGCCTTGGTCCGACCGGCGGCATTGCCGCGAACCCCTTGTCGCCGGAAACCCGGTGAATTAGCGTGCTATTCGAACTATCCCCCGCCTTAAACAGCGGGCCCGAATATCCTCCATGAGTGGCCGCATCCTTCACGTCCAGACGGAGTCCGCTCATCTGTTGTTGCGAACCGTGACATCCGTAGCACCGCGCCTTGAAAAGCGGCTGAATGTCCTTTGTAAAGTCGACTTTGCCGGCACCCGCCGCCGCGGCCGCGCTCAGCCACAACAAAAGTATCCCGGTGGTGCGCATTCTTTTATTCCCGTTCGACAGGCTTTCCGCCCGCTGAAGGAACAATTATAAGCAGAAATCGCTGCCACGGCTGGAAGGGCGATTAAATTCAATCACCCGCGCATGCGAATTAACCGGGGCCACGCTATTGACAAGAACGGCGTGCTAGCGATAAAGTTGCAAATCGAGACTGAAGCAACTCTGAGGAGGTAGATCGATGCGAGTGAAACCTTTGAATTACGCGATGGGATTCTTTCTTTTTGGCCTTGGTGCACTGATCCTCTTTGCGCCAATCAGCAGTGCTCAAGTCTCCGCCGGCGGCGCTCTCCTTGGAACGGTGACTGATGCGACTGGATCTATCGTCCCCGATGCCGAAGTCATAGTCACAAACGTCGGAACTCAACAAAAGCGCACCGTGAACACAAACTCGCAGGGATTCTTCGATATCGAGTCGCTGCTCGCGGCCAAATACGACGTGCTCGTTAAAAAGACCGGGTTTCAGACGTATACCGCTGAAAGTGTCACCGTAGATCCCGGCGCTCGCGTGCAACTGAATGCCACGCTGACGGTGGGGTCGGAGGCTACCCAGGTAACCGTGCAGGGGGATGCGGCGGTGGCGGTCGAGACTGCTTCCAGCGAATCGGGCGGCGTCATTGCCAGCAAACAGATCGAGAACTTCGCGCTGAATGGCCGCAACTTCACCACCCTTGCACTCTTAGTTCCCGGCGTCAACAGCGTGAACGGCGCCCAGGAAATGGGCGGTGGGGGTCTGACCACCAGTGCGCCCATCTCGGTCAACGGCGTGGGCGTGGAGTTCACCAACTACCTGCAGGACGGCGCGTTTAATATGAATACCGGGTGCCAGTGCGGTCTGAATATTACTTCACCCATCGAAACCATCGCCGAATTCCGCATCGTGAAGGACAATTTCAGCGCCAAATACCCGCTATCAGGCAGTGCCAATATCATGGTGGAAACCAAATCCGGCACCAATGAGTTTCACGGGCAGGCGTACGAGTACCTGCGGAACGATAAATTCGATGCTCGCAACTTCTTCGATGGCAGCGAGAAGACACCATTGAAACAGAATATCTTCGGTTTCGAATTTCAGGGCCCAATCCGGAGAAATAAGACATTTTTTATGGCCAGCGAGGACTGGCGGCGCCGCCATACCGGCCTTACCCTCCGCAGTGCCGTTCCTCCCGCGGCCATGCGCGGCGGCGACTTTAGTGCCAGTCCTACCCTGGGAACCGGCGGACTCAAGCTTGATTCCAGCTCCCTCAACATCGAAAGTCAGCTTCACCCCGGCATAAATTGCATTGCCGATTCCACGCATCTCAATCCGGCCTGCTTCGATCCCAACGCAGTTAAGATCATGAACAAATATTGGCCCTTGCCGAACAATGTGGGCGGCGGATTCAACAACTTCATTAATAATGGCGTGGACGTTGTTAATCAGCGCGACGACACCTATCGCATCGACCAATATTTCAGCGAGAGGTTTACACTGATGGGCCGCTTTTCTTATGAAACGGTAGTGGACACGCCTCCAGCGCTCACCTGGGGCGGCTCGGTCGCCCCCACGACAGGCCAGTCGATTAAGACGACGGGCTTTAATGGCCTGCTTCGTTTCACGGCTAGCATCAGTCCGAAGACGATCAATCAGACCACTTATGCCCACACTTACGACAAGCCCCGCCTCAAGCCTGTCAGGGCCACGCTTCCTTCTGATCTCGCACTTGGTCTGCCGTTCAAAGACCAAAATCCGCTCGTGCCCAATATAAGCATCAATCAAGGCTGGAACGGTCTTGGGGCGTTCCCGTTACCGGTCACTGCAAGCGATGGAGAAGGAACCTTCTCGAACGACTTCAGCCACGTCGCCGGCTCGCACGTGGTGCAGGCCGGGGTCCTATACATTTTTGGCATTAAACGCCAGAATTTCTTCAGCAATACGCATGGCAGCTACAATTTTAGCGGCGTACACACAAATGACCCAATGGCGGATTACCTGCTTGGACTGGATTCCAGCTTCTATCAAGCCAGCGCCGAGCGCGAAGGTTATTACCGCTACAAGCAGCTCGAAGCTTATGTTCAAGACGACTGGAAAGTAACCAAACGGCTGACGCTTAACCTTGGCGTGCGTGAAGTGTGGTACTCGCCGGATACGATTTCAAACCTTCCCTGGTCGGACTTTAACCCCCCCACCTTCGACCCGGCGAAGGCACCCGTGGTGCGGCCAAACGGCCAACTCCTCACCAATGCAGCGGGGGTGCCGGTGAACAAAGCCGGGCAAGCCGTGCCGGATTATCTGACGAACGGTCTGGCAATCGCAGGTAAAAACGGCACACCTCCCGGGATCTTCAATACGAAAATTTGGAACCTGGGTCCGCGCGTGGGTTTTGCCTACGACGTGTTTGGCGACGGCAAAACGTCGGTCCGCGGCGGTTTTGGAATTGGCTACAGCCGTACTCCCTTTCCGAATTACTCGTCGCTCAACAACCCGCCTTTCGTTAACAGCGTCAATCTTATCAACGGTACTCTCACCAGTCCAGCATTTGGAGGTTTAGCCGCACCCCTCACTGCGTCGGGTCTTAATTTCATCGGACCTCCCAAGCATCTTTGGAGACCTACTCAGCTCGATACGTGGAGCCTGACAATCGAGCGGCAAGTGATCCCGAAGGGCGTCTTGAGCTTGGCCTATGTAGGCAGCGCAGCGCACTTCCTCAAGGGTTCACCAGACTTCAACTTCCCTGTCCCGGTAGGAGGGCCCTCGGTAAATGATCCAGGCTGTCTCCAACCTGGACAAGGCATTCCGAGTGGTGGTTTCCAGTTTGATCCGTGCATCAACGCTGGCATTGTCTCGGCGGATTACACGCGGCCGTACCAGGGCTGGAGCGGCATGGGCTCAAGCGGCGCGGCCAGCTACAGTGGGAATTCCAATTATCATTCCTTTCAATCGGGATGGAAATACGTGGCCAATCACTTAACTTGGACGGTGGCGTACACGTTTTCAAAAGCCCTGAGCGATGTGTCGGCCCGAGGGACGGGCGCCGCCCAGAACACCGGGGCGGGTGCTCAAAACTCGCGCGACTTCCACCCGGAATACGGGCCGGTCGGTTTCGACAGAACCCAAATCTTCACTTCCGGATACATTTACGACTTGCCTATTTTCCGTGGAAGAAAAGGTTTCGTAGGCAATGCGTTCGGCGGTTGGACGTTCTCGGGGCTCACGGTAATCGAGAGTGGATTCGCGTCATCGCCCGGTCTGGCAACTTCGTCGCCCGGGCTGGCCAGCCGCCCCAACGTGGTCGGCAAGCTGACATATCCCCATAAGCTCAATCAATGGTTCAATACCAGTGCTTTTGCTCCGCCTCCCTTCGGCTTTTTCGGCAATGCCGGCGTGGGCACTATTCGTGGGCCGAGAGAGAACGTTTGGAACTGGTCTTTGTACAAGACATTTCCAATTACTGAGCGCCTCAACTTACAGTTCCGTAGCGAGTTCTTCAACGTCTTCAACCACCCCAGCTTCAGCAACATCGATACTAGTGTCGGTTCGGGCAGCTACGGCCAGGTCACCTCGGCACTCAATCCGCGCATTCTCGAATTCGCTGTGAAGCTTCAGTTCTGATTGCGCTTCCGAGCCGCGTCCGGAGCTGCCAAGGAGCGGCACCGGATGCGGCACCTTCCTTGTGTTACGCTCTGGTCATGCGATGCGGGCCGCATGTGGCTGTCCTTGCTGTGTTTAGTGTAATGACATCCACGGCAGCCGTCGCGACAGACCATTTCGCCCGGCCGGCCCAGCTCTTTCAGCAGGGAAAACCGCTCCAGTCGGAAATTGAACACCGGGCTAACCGAACACCCACGCTGGCGGAAGCGCGGGCTTCTAATGATCTGGGTATTGTGTACTTCCATCAGCGAAAGTTGCCGGAGGCGATCCGAGCCTTCGAGCGGGCTTACCACCTTGACCCCAGCAACTCCGAGATTGATTTCAACGTAGGATTGGCGCTGCACCAGAACGGGCAGCCTCAACTGGCCATCAGTTATTTCCAACAAGCGATCCGCAACGGCGCGAAGAATCCGGATGCCCGCTACTTGCTCGGAATATCCTACTTTGAATTGAAGCAATGGGAGCGCTGCGCCAAAGAATTGGAACTCGCCAGAGGCGACGCGATAGGTTCACCCGAGACGTTATTTCTACTGGAGCACGCGTATCGCAATCTGGGGCAACCAAAAAAGTCTCTGGAAGCGGCATCCCAGTTTTTGAAGCATTATCCCGATTCGCCGCTTCTGCATGAAATGCTGGGCGAAGCGCATGACGAAGTAAACGAACCCGCCGGTGCGGAAGCTGAATTCAAGGCAGCAATTGCAGGCTCTCCCGAAGCCCCCCAACTGCATTTCCTGCTGGGATACTTTTATTGGCGTTGGAAGCGTTTTGAAGAGGCAGCAGCCCCTTTACAAGGGGAGATCCGGCTCGATCCTAAGTTCGCGCCAGCCCATTTTTATTTGGGCGACGTTCGTTTGCGGCAGGGAGAGGCGACCCAGGCTGCGCAGTATTTTCAGAAAGCGCTGGAGCTGGACCCGGCATATGGCGAAGCTAAATTGGCCCTCGGAAAAGCTTACGTGGAGCTGAACCGTTCCGAGGAATCCATACCCCTATTTCGACGGGCAGCGGAATTGCTGCCGGGACGCCTAGAGCCGTATACCTGGCTGGCGCGAACGCTGCGTCAGCTCGGAAGGACGGAAGAAAGCCGTCAGGCTTTGGAGGAAGTGAAGCGGCTCAAAGACGCTGAGCACAAGAGGCTACCGGTAATCGAAAAGGTGGTCGCGGCGGAGAACGGGCGATGAGACTGATGCCAGATGGCCTTCTCGTGTAATATGGCCCCGTCGGTTTCGACCACACGCGTATCTTCACCGCAAGCTCCGCACTTGCGCTTCCGCGCATCGGAACTTCTGCCCGGATACGTCGAGCCATACAGTTGGCTTGGGCGGACTCTGGCGCAGATTGGGAAACCTGCAATGGTCAAGCGGCTGAACGCGGCGCGGCACGAAGGCTTGCCAGCGGCACTCAAACCATGAGAATTGCCGTTTTATTCCTTTGGGCGGGGTTATCACTCGCCACGGAATCGAACTGGGCAGAGCAGTACCGGCATGGCACGGAGTTTCTGCGGCGCCAAAGTTATCGCGAGGCGCGGCAGTGCTTCGAGCGCGTGACACGCTTGCATCCGCGCTTCGCGGAAGGTTATTTCTATCTCGGGATCAGCGCGCTTCATTCCGGCGACCCGAAAGCCGCCGAAGCGGCACTGCGGCAGGCGGTGTTGCTCGATCGCTCGGCGGTAAGCGCGCTGTACAACCTTGGCGTTCTGTTATTGGATGAAAAGAAGCCGGCAGAGGCGGCTGATTACTTCGAAAAGGCCAGGCAGGCGGGTCCGCTCAGCCAGGAATTGGCCGTGAATCTCATTCGCGCCCGTCTGGAAAGCCAGCAGCAAAAGCGCGCGCTGGATCTTGTAGAATCCGCAAGCCGCCAATTCGCGGGCGAAGCGGGCTTTCACGCGGGCACCGGCAAGCTGCTGCTCGAGCATGGGCTCCCGTCGGCTTCTTGTTCGGAGCTTTCGGTGGCGAACCAGTTGGCGCCGAGGCAGGTTGAGATCGCCATTCCCTTATCCGCCGCGTGTCTTGCCGCCAACGAAGTAGCCATTGCGCGGTCGGCGCTATCGAGTATTGCGGAAGAATCGACGGGTAACGCCGAATACCATTCGCTTGCGGCGCAAGTTTTTCTGCGCACTGGCGAGAAAGACACCGCGCTGCGCGAAATAAATTTTGCGGTTCGCCTACAGCCGCAAAATCCGGTCTATTTACTGCAACTCGGCCGGCTCTATCAGAAGAATGGCGATCAAGAGAAGGCTCTCCAGTCGCTAGAGAAAGCCGCCTCCATAGATCCAAATCTTCCCGACATCCAATACAGCATGGCCGTGACCTACATCACTCAGGAAAACGAACCGAAGGCTATCGAGTTACTCCGCGGCGTGTTAAAACTCGCGCCGCATTTCGATCGCGCTCTCTTCTTTCTGGGCAGCATCTATCTGGCGGGCGATCATCTGGACCAGGCCGATGGCCCGTTAACAGAGGCTCTGCGCCTGCAACCGCGGAATCCCTTTTATCATTGCTTTGTGGGCATGCTCCGAATTCGCCAGCTTCGCCAGGAAGACGCGGAAACGCAATTTCGGCTAGCCGCGGAGCTTGATCCGTCTTATGCCCCGACTCACTTCCACTTGGGCCGTCTGCTCGCGCGAATGAAAAGAAATGCTGAAGCCGAGGCGGAGCTGGAGAAATCGGTTTCGCTCCAGCCCGACCTGGCGGAAGCTCACTACGAGCTCGGCCTTCTCCTTCGCAAGATAGGCAAACCCGAGCAGTCGGACCAAGCTTTGGCGCGTTTCAAAGCTTTGCGCGCAGCCGAGGAAAGCGAACGCGCTATCGTCCTGAAAGAACTGCAAGATACGGTTCACTAGAACTAGCGGTCGAGTCCCTTTCAGCGCTTAGCGGGATACTTGGGGTGTGTTGAACGAGTCGGATATTGTGGATCGCCTCCGCCAAAGGGTTGCCCGCCATGCACGCTCGCGAGTCGTCCTGGGAATTGGCGACGATTGCGCAGTTTACCGCCCCGCGTCGGACGAGGACCTCGTCTTCACCACGGACTTCCTCATCGAAGATATTCATTTTCGGCGCGAAACGCACAAGGCCGCGGACATCGGCTACCTCACTCTCGCCAGAGGCCTGAGCGATATTGCGGCCATGGGCGCTACCCCCCGATTCTGTCTTCTGTCGCTCGCATTGCCGGACTGGGTCGACACCCCGTGGATCAGCCGTTTCTACAAGACGCTTCTCGCACTCGCCTCGGATTCGGGTGCTGCGCTCGCGGGGGGCGATCTGGCCCATGCCGCGAAATTGACTTGCGATATTGTTTGCTGCGGCTCCGTCCCGAAAGGATTGGCGCTCCGCCGCGACCGCGCGCGCGCTGGCGACGAAATCTACGTTTCCGGCCTGCTGGGCGGCTCCGCGCTCGGACTGGAATCCGGAAAAGGTCGCGCCTGGAAGCGGCACATCCGCCCCGAGCCGCGCTTAAAATTGGGAAGCTTCCTACGTTCCAAGTTGCGCGCGTCCGCTGCCATGGACCTCAGCGACGGGCTCTCTCTCGATCTTGCCCGCTTATGCCAAGCTTCGCGAGTTTCCGCCGAGATCGAAGCACCCCCCCTGTTCCCCGGAGCCTCCCTCGCGCAAGCTCTGCACGGCGGCGAGGACTACGAATTGCTATTCACTGTTCCACGCGGCACAACAGTTCCCGCTACCTTCGACGGTCTGCGCCTGACGCGCATCGGCGAAATCCGCAAAGGGCGCTCTGGCATCGTTTCCCTCCATGGGAAACCGCTCGCGCCGCTCGGCTTCGACCACTTCGCTTTCAAATGACAAATCCAGACCCCGCAGCCGTTCTGCATCTGATTGATGCATTCCGGCACTCCAAGACCATGTTCACCGCCGTCAAATTGGGCATCTTCGATCTGCTGGCCGATGCGCCGCAATCGGCTGAATCGCTGGCTTCTGAACTCGGCGCCAACACCGACGCTCTGGAACGCCTGCTCCACGCCTGCGTCGGTCTTGGACTACTCGAACAGCCCGTTGGCGCATTCCGTAATTCCGAACTGGCGAATGTCTTCCTGCGGCGATCCAGCCCGAAGTCGCTCGCCGGATACATCCTGTATTCCAACGACGTGCTCTTTCCCATGTGGGCGCACCTCGAAGACGCCGTGCGCGAAGGCTCCCATCGCTGGCAGCAAACCTTTCAAAGCGACGGTTCCATCTGGGATCAGTTTTTCCGCACGCAGGAGTCCATGCGGACTTTCGTGATGGGCATGCACGGTTTCGGCGTGATCGGCTCTCCCGCGGTGGCCCGCGCTTTTGACCTCAGCGAGTTCCGAACCTTCGCCGACCTTGGCGGCGCGACCGGACACCTGACCATCGCCGTCTGCGAAGCATGGCCGCACTTGCATGGAATCGTCTACGACCTGGAAAAAGTGATCCCCATCGCACGCGAGCAAGTCGCACTTTCCGAAGCCCGCAATCGCATCGAATGCGTGGCTGGCGATTTCTTCAAAGACCCTCTCCCCGCCGCCGATCTGTTCGCCCTTGGGCGCATCCTGCATGACATCTGCATCCATGATTTTCTCGGCGATCAGGAGCGCTCCTTCAGGCGGGAGGGCGGCGAAGATTCTTTTTAAGAGGCGGTCGATATTCGCGGGCGACCAGCTCCCGCCGCATCCACCTTGCCGTAGCCCCATGTCGGGTTTGGCACCGCCCCGGTAAACAAGTCAAGGTTGGCACTCTTGTGCAGAATGTCCTTAATTGTGAATTGATCGAGCCGGGGATTGACTTCCAGCATCAACGCGATGATTCCACCGACGAACGGGTTCGCTGAACTGTTGGCTCCAGCCGCACCATAGAGTCCGCCACCATCCTGAACTTCATTGGAACGAGATGTCGCCCAATAGGACTTCGGGTCATAAGTAGTGAATATAGTCTCGGCAGGCGCGGCAATATCCGCGGTTACACGCCCATCGAACGTGGGCCCAACGCTTTGACCAACCCAGATCTCACCGGGACTTCCTTGTCCGTGCAGCGATTGTGCCCTGCCGTCGATATCGGTCCAGGACGTCTCATTCACATACGCCATCGCAACGGCGGCATTGTACGAAGATCCTAAGTCGCTGATATTTCCCGGCTCCACGTGATCCAGAAAAATATTGGTCGTGCTGGCGTCGTACTCCTCGGATGGACTAAGGGTGGCGTGAAATCTGCCGCCGCCGGCAGTCGATCCGATGAGGCTCACCGTATAAATCCCCACGGGACCGTTCAAGAAAATACCAAGCTCACGTTTACCATTCGGCGGACCCCAACTGGTGGCCACGTTCTCGCCGTAATGGAAGTAGGAAATGTCTCCGAGGCTCTGCCGGAAGTCGGCTTGGCTCGGGCCGGGCGCTGTAAAAGGCCCATAGGTATTGGATGGGCTTTGAACAATCACGTCATACCGATCGGTTCCGGGGTACCACAGGTCGAAACTGAGGTTACCGGTGACCCCTTTTTGCACCCGGATGTCCACTCGACCACCGGAGGAGACCGCGCCCCCGGCGCGGTTCGACAGCCCGCCGTTATCGCCAGCCCCCACGACGAGCGACAAACCCTGCGCAATCCCGACGGTGGAATCGAACTTTCGACTGAGCGTACTGGTACCGTCTGTGGGGCCTCCGAGGGACCCGATGTCAAGCACCATGGAAACCGGCATCCCCAGCTCTTTGGCTTTATCGCGAACGAAATCGATAGCGACCGGGACTCGCGCAGGGTCGTAGAATGCTACCTCCGCCGCCTGCCCATCGTGCGCCGGAACATCTTCACGGACAATCTTTACTGCAATAATCGTGGCTTCAGTGGCGACTCCGCGATACTTGGCGTTGTTGGCCCCGTTGCCAGCCGCGATTCCGGTATTCGCCGTGCCGTGTCCTACGGCGTCGCGAGTCGGCAAGCTTGTGCCTCCCTGCAATGCTGTGTTTATTTGCGAGCGAGTGTAGATTGTGCAGAGGCCGTAAGGATTTTTCGGATCGCTTTTTCCGAAGTCGTCGGTCAGATCGAAAATATAGGCGATCCGGGTGGTTCCGTCAGGACTTTGGAAGTCTTTGTTTTGCCAATCAATTCCGCGATCTATCATCGCGAAAATAACTCCCCTGCCGGTAACGCCGTAAGTCGAGACGGCTTGGTCCACACCCCCACTGACGCGCGCTTTATCCAGACACAACAAAGAGCCGGCGCAACATAAAAATACAACAAAAAGACGCATATTCCTCCTCGTACCGCGATCTAAGCGACTTATTGTAACCAGGACTTGTTTTCGGATCTCCCTCAGGCGCACGCGGAACCTTCTTAATTGCACCGTTCGACCACGCAGTGGCTTACTGGAGACAGAGATTACCATGATCTCGCAGGCGTTCGTCTCGATACGACGAGGCTATGCCCAGGTTGGTTAATGGATCGTGAACGTTAGCGCATTCGACTTGTTCGCGCCCTCTGCCGGATTGGCCGCGGTCACTTGAGCGGAACCCGCCACCGCGATATCAGCTGCATTCACCGTCATCTTGATTTGCGTGCCGCTGACGAAAGTTGTCTTTCGCGAAGCCCCGTTCCACTGGCCGATGCAGCCGTTGAGGAACCCCGTACCCGTGATCGTCATAACAAAGGCAGCGCCTCCGTGTGTGGCACTGCTCGGGTTTAGTGATTGCAGAAGCGGCGCGGGATTCGGATTAATCACGTTTAGATTAATCGAGCTCTTAGCCGTGTTGCCGCTTCCGTCGCGCGCGATCGCAGTTAGGACTCGCGTCCCAGGAGACCCCGAAACAGCGCTGAATTTCGCGCTATAGACGTTGCCGCCCCCCGCTTTGGCCGTCAAAATCTCCGTTGAATCGATGGTGCCGTTGCCGTTCGCATCAAACGTAACCTGCACGCTCGCCACGGCCACATTATCCGTCGCGGTAACCGAAACGTTCAGTCCGCCTCCAATTCCCACCTGTGAATTGGCCGCGGGCGAGGTGATTGCCACCGTCGGCTTGGTGAAGTCGATGGGACCGTTGAGGTTGATAAAATCTTGAACGTTCTGTTCCGGCGATTGCTGGCCGGTTTCGCCTCCCGACCCGTATCCCTTCGCAATCGTGTTCCCCACATGGAAAAACACTTCCGCGAAGTTCTGGTTCAAATTGGCGAAATCGTCGAACACTGCGTCCCCAGTCGTCGAGTAACCCTGCACCGTGCTTGCCGGAGTGCATTGCAGTTGGTAACTGTAGCTCATCAGGCTGTGGTAATTCGCGTTGTTCGACTGGTGGTCCACCCCGCCGTGACGGAAACCCAGTGTGTGCCCCATCTCATGCGCCAGAGTCCGCCACTGCGTGCAGGCGTTCATCAGGTAGCCGTCCGGGTGGACTCCCCAATCGCCCAGGCTCAGTATGAAATCGTTTCCGGGCAGGCTGTTATAGTCCGGCGAGGGATTAAAGAACACTTCCGACAGTCCAGACGAACCATCCAGGTATGCGAACGTGCTGGATGTGTCCGGTGTCGTAGTGAAGTTCGTGCTTACATACATTTTGTTAAGCACTACCGTGTCGAAGCTGCTGATTCGGAGGGTCTGTCCCGCTCCTGTTCCCGCCGTAATCTTGATGAAATTACCGGCGGTCAATCCCGCGGGATACGCATCGCCCACCAAAATGTAGTTTGCGCCCGCGCCGCTGATCGGATGATTTGCCGGCGTTGCCGAATCCACGAACTGGTAGTGATCCGCCAGCACGGCATATTTGAACGCCAGCTCCCGCGCATCGTTGTCCTTCGATCCGAAGAAGTTATCTTTCACATCCTGAAACGAGCGCGTATTCACGCCCGGAACATTGATCGTTCCTGGGACCCCGTAATAGAGCACCTCAACCAGCGCCGTATTGTTGCCGCTCAATCCAATTTGGTCGCCCCCGTTCAGAGTGCCCGCACCCATGTTGTAAGAAAAAGGATTTCCATCGTGATCCGTTCCCGTTCCGCCATCAATGTGCATGGCGACTCCGGCGGCTATCGTCGCTGGCGCCGCTCCATCGCTACGAAGTCCGTACATTGTGCCCGAAAGAGCCGGGGCAGTGGCCAGCATAGCCGGCAAAGAACCCGCGCCCCCAGTGGCAGCGGTGATCACGCCCGGTGCCGGATGGAAATTAAACCCGGTCTGATCACTCAACCAGTCCATCTCGACGAAAAGGTCGCGTTTGTTTACGTTCGCCCCCATGGCTGCCAGGTTCAGGTCGATGACCCCGTCCTGATTCATGTCAATCCCCGTGGTCTCCCAGTGATCCAGCAGGCCGTCCTGATCCGAATCGAGATGATTGGCTCGATAAATGATCTGATTTCCCGCCGTCGTGGTGGCCTGGAACGCGATGCGATGGTCGCCGCGGCGCATCGTGCGGATATTCCCCGTTTCGTCCTTGGCCGCATTCGCGATCTGCTGGTTCACTGCGATTGACGCTATGAAGTTGCTGGGGCCAATCTGGTCCCCCACCTGTGCCACCGGAAGCGCGGTATACGGGTGGAATACCATTGCATTGGGAGTCGATAACTCATTTTCCACATCCACTCTGACGGTCCACAGTCCGGACTGGTTGGAGAACAGTAGCGGAAAGTTCGCCAGCACCGGATTCGTCCGGCTGGCGTGGCTCGGCGTCCCCACAAAAGAGATCACGAAAGAATCGTTTGCGATTCCCGCGGCTCCTAAGCCCAGGTTCACTACCGCCACGCGGCTGTTGGTCGGGTAAGAGGCGAAGTAGATTCCGGTATTCGTATCGTCGTATCCCAACTCCGCCGCGTTGATGCACACTTCGCCCGGGTCGCACACGCCGTTGTGATTCCCGTTCGGATCGTTCGGGCTTTCCGCCATGAGTCCCGTCACCCGGATAATCTGGAAGGTCTGCCATGCCGTGCCCGTATTCACCGCGGCAAAAATGCCCGGTCCCGCCGTGCCGCCCAGGGCGGTCGCACCCGCCGCCGTCAACGTGCCTTGAAAAACCACCACGTTGCCGTCCGACGAAAGCCCTGGCGCCGTATCCAAATAAGAGAAGTTGTTTCCGTCCGCGATCGTCGTCTGCGACGTGAAACTATTCTGAAACAAAATAACCTGATTCAATCCAGTCGACTTGTTTGTCGTCGTGATCACCATCGTGCCGTTGGTGGCGATAACTGGCTGCGGCGTCCCGGTGTTGATTCCGAAGGTGTTTTTGATGCCTCCCGCGACTTCAATCAGTTCGGTTTGCGTGCCGGAAATACCCGCAAGCACCGCCCCGCCGCTCTTGTTTATGCTGGGAGCCCCGAACAAGGCGTTGTACGCCTGACCCGACCCTGCGCGTGCCAGGTAGGTGTAAGTGTCCGTAGCATTTGCGTTCCAGATACGCACGTTGGACGATGCGGCCGTTATGAAATCCTCCGCCACCACCTGGTTACTCGTGTTGATCTGCAACTGTTGGTCGAAGAAAAGGCGGCCCGGATTCCCAAACCCCGGATTGATGTCCACCAATGGGTGCTTGTTCCCGTCCGCGACCCAGATGGTCTGGCCGATGGACGTCTGGCCCATGAACGCACACAAGCCGTAGTCGTTGATTGAGGGCACCCCAAGTGCCGTAAATGAACCGGCTTGGGTGTTAGCTACCACATAGTATTCGTAGAATTTGCCTGGAATCGGCGCCGTTTGGGCGCCAAGGAATGAAACCGCCGCAAGCGTCAACAGAGACGCGCGGAAAATTAAAGCTGGCATTATCCCCGTATTATAATTGAGACTGCGGCTCTTCTCCCAAGATTGTTCAGCCGCCCCACCTGATAGTGACTTACGCAGTCGCCTCACTTCCCGCCGTCGGCGCCGACTGACGTTCCTCCACAAACTGAGCCACTTTAAGCGGAGTTGTCGACGAACAGCGGAGCTTTGGTGCTGATATTCAAGGCAACGCCACCGGTTCCGAACTGCGCTTCGAACCCCGTCGAGCAAACCGTTCCAAAACCAGTGATTTGCGCCTTCGCCGAACACAGGTCCCTGATGCGTTTGGCTCTCATAGGCCCAAAGCTGTGAAATCAGATCTTGCTGCATCCTCGTGGTTGTCCGGTGACGCAGAAGCGGGTTCTTCTGGAGAGCAACCCGCCGAGGAATGGCCGGATGCAGACTCATCGAGACGATGACCGGGGAGGAGGGTTCGACCTCCTTCATCGGATCGATAGATCTGCCCATGCCTTGAAAACTCGCGCGAGAAATCGCAAGCAGAGGTCAACACGAAATGGCGAGAGTCCAGCTTGAGTTTTCGACTGCGGAGGAAGATCTCAGAAAACTCTGCGCTCAACTCTGGGAAACAGACGGGCGAGGCTCCCTTCCCCATCCTATCTCTGACCTTGCCGGTGCGCGCGGAATCTTGGTGCGGGATCTGAAGAGTTTGGTTCGGGCTGCGTGAACCGCCTACCTCGAAGACACGCAGTGTTCGTGTGGCGCCTTCTCGATTGCTCGAGTGTAGATCGAGAGGCGTCGCGCGCCGAGAATCTCACAAATTCGCTTGAAGAGACAATCCGACAAGGGCGTTCCGTCGAGGCTTCATCCTTTACTGACTTGAAATACCGTGCCTGAGTCGATTGTCAGGACGTCAGGGAGGGCGATCGCTGAACATTAAATGGTCCCCCAGTGGAAGAACTTCCAGTCGCGGCAGAGTGTATTAAGTCAGCTACTCTATGTTTTCATTCTTGAACTGAGGACTGGGGTCGGAATTTGCGTCATGGACGACACTACCGAAAGCGCAAGCCCAGAATAAGGCTTCCCGTTCTTCGATGGTGCGCCCGAGTGGATTCGAACCACTGGCCTTTTGCTCCGGAGGCAAACGCTCTATCCAGCTGAGCTACGGGCGCGCGCTTTCCACAGCTTACAAAAAAATCGTCGCGGTTTGAGCTTCCGCCCAACGGGTTACGATGTCACCCAACAGTTTATCACCGAACGCGAATACCTCATCCAATCCTGAGACCGCGCAGGCGTCCACCATTCCGCCAGAATGGCCAGGCTCGGGATCGATGAAGGAAATTCTGGCCAATTGGCTCGAGCCAAGCAGCACGCTCGGCCCGCAGTTTGATTCCCGATCGCTAAATCTCCTGAAGTGCTGGAAACTCGCATTCCCGTAAAGCGCGCGGCATCTCGTTTCGTAGATGGAATATTTATCAACCGACCCTGGATGGGCGTCGCTCTGGTGCCGTTATTTACTGGGGCTCACACTCTACGTCGCGACTAAGCGTCTATTTTGGATCGATGAGTTCGCTACTTTGTATTATGTCCAGTTGAAGACCTTCGGCGACGTTGAAAATTCATTATGACCGGGGCGGACCAGACGCCCCCGTACTTACATGCTTCTGACTCACGCGTTTGTTGCGCTGTTCGGCCCTGGCGGTCGCTTTTGCCGCAGTACTTATCCCGCTTCCAGCAGCCTATCCGGCCATCGTCGCCGCGCGTTCGGGATTGCCTCAGTTTTGGTTTAAACCCGAATTTCATATGGGGTTCAATTGGTTTGACTCAATGCTATCCGGGCCGCCACTTGTAGCACTCCTGGTTGCCTTGCCACCATGGCGGCCTTATTAGCTTTGTGGGCTTATCAGTTCCGACCGGCGTGCCTCATTTGCTTATGGATCTTTTTCCATAGCCGCTTCTGCTCCAGCGCCGCTACTGGGTCCGCCTTGCGGTTCTGAAACGCGATTTCCGCGCGCAACTTCTGGTAATTAAGCCAGCGGCCTGCTTCAATCGATCCTTCCAATAGAGCCGACTGCACCGCGCACCCGCTCTCCGCCCCGTGAGAGCAATTCCGAAACCGGCATCCGCGCGCCAGGTCCGCGATATCGTCGAAAGCCGCGTCCACACTTTCGCCGCTAGCCCAAAGTTGGAGTTCCCGCATCCCCGGCGTATCGACCAGCGCGCCGCCGCCGGGCAGCGGCACTAGTTCACGGTACGTGGTGGTGTGGCGCCCGCGGCTATCGCTTTCGCGAACCTCGTGCACCCGCTGCCGTTCTTCCCCAAGCAGCCAATTGACAATGGTCGATTTCCCGACGCCTGAAGATCCCACAAGCGCCACCGTTTGCCCCCAATTCCAGAGTTGCTTCAGCGCGTCTAAGCCCAGCGATGACGTAGCACTGATCGCAACCACGGATGCGCCGCTTGCGATCCTTCTCGTTTCCTCCACGCGCACCGCTACGTCGCTCGAAACGTCGGATTTGTTGAGCACGATCGCCGCATCCGCTCCGCTCTCGCGCGCCAGCGTTACATAGCGCTCCATCCGGCGCGGATTGAAATCGAGATCGAGGCCGCATACGATTAGGATCACGTCGATATTCGCGGCGATGATCTGCTCTCGCTCGCCTGTACCCGCCGCGCGGCGCGACAATTTCATCCTGCGTGGAAGCACCGCGTGCACCATCGCCTCGCCGTCCCCAACGCGTTGCACCGCGACCCAGTCTCCCACCGCCGGCCACTCCGACGGGCTGTCAGCATGGTAAAGCAGCGCCCCAATCGCCTGTGCAGTTACTTCCCCCTCTTCCGTATACAACCTGTATTGATCGCGATGAACAATAGAAACCCGGCCGAGCGCGAGGCCGCGTGCGGCGTAGGGCTCAAATGCGGCGCGCACCTGTTCGGTAGCGCCGATAGCACGTAAATCCTGCATTGCTGTTTGCTCCTGAAACCAATTCGCATGAACGAACTTCGAGCTTTAGCTTTCGAAGTTCCAAGTGAATCGCCGCTTCAGTAAACAATCGCAGACAGCAAACCGTAAAGTACCCGCTTCGTCCGGCAAATGCAAGGGGTAGAATGAGAGACCTATGACAGCCGCCACCAACTCGTACATTGACGCTATCGACCGCCAAGTTGCCGAGCGCGGGCTCCTGCTGCACCCGTTCTACAAAACGTGGCTGCTGGGCACGCTTAGCCGCGAAGCTCTGCGCGACTATGCAGTTCAATATTACCGCCACGTCGCGGCGTTTCCCACCTACCTCTCAGCGCTGCATTCTCACACCGAAGATGCGTCCACGCGGGGCCATATTCTTTTGAATCTGATCGACGAGGAAGCCGGCCATCCCAACCATCCCGAGTTGTGGCTTCGCTTCGCGGAAGGGTTAGGGGTGTCTCGAAATGCAGTGGAAGGCTCCGCGCCCTGGCACGAAACCAGTCAATTGGTGGATACTTTCCGTTCGGTTTGTCGCGACCGTGAGACGCCTGAAGGGCTCGCGGCTCTCTATGCGTACGAAAGCCAAATTCCAGCGGTGGCCGAATCAAAGATAGCTGGACTCGTGAAATTTTACGACATGGAGGACGCGCGCTCGCTCGAATACTTCAAAGTTCACATCGAAGCGGACCGCGAACACTCCTCGGTAGAGCGAAAGCTCCTGACATCCTACGTCAACCAGACGAACTTCGCCTCCATCCAGAAGTCTGTTGCCGATGTTTTGGAAAGCCTGTGGGAGATGCTCTCCGGCGTCTGCAGGCGCCACGCGATTCCCGTTTAAACTCTAACTCGTTCTTAGTGTAACGACTTCAATGCAGGTTGAATCCAGGAAAAAAGCAATCGCGAGACGCCGCTGAAATGTGAAGCCAGCACCGTAATCAGCGGTAAAACAAGGTAAGAAAAACTTCTGGTGAAGAACTGACTCCCAAGTTTCCCGGCACTGGAATTGGTGATTCGGCTGAGGGTGGGATCGAGTTCCATTTGCGCAAAAACTGTAGAAACCAGAATTGCAAGCGCTGCGAAAATTAGGGTGAGATGCCATCCGAGCAGCCGTTCACCTTGAAAAGGATAAACCATGAATGCGAACGCAAGGCTCAAAAATCCAAGCGTTATGAAGGTCAAAAAATTTCGAAGCTGCAACATTACGTAACGAATGAATGCAAGATAACGGAGCGCAACAAACTCCGCTTTGATCAGATAAGGTTTACTATCATCAAATTCCAATTTGGTGGGCTTCGCCGCTTCTTTAGTTACCTCCTTCTTAACCGCCTCTTCCAGTATTTCTGAGCTGCCAGCCATCCAACTGGAAGCTAACTCGGTGATTAAAATATCGGCAGCTAGCTGAAGTGTCGACTGGGCGTCCCGGTACTCGCTCATCGTCTCCCGCTGCCCAGAGGCCACCTTCATCAAAACTATATCAATGTTATTAACTGAGGGAAGCCGGTTTTTTGGATTCGCGCCGGCCTTAATTTTCTTTAGAACTTCTCGCGATCTCCCCATGAGTGCGTAGTTTCGTGTTCGCGGATTAGATTGCCAGATCGGGGACCAAGAGTAAGCTACCGGGAAGTCGCTAAATGCCTGCCGGATCGGGTGGTTCTCAAGTTGATCCAAAATTCGCTTTAGTAATCGCCAGCCCCGACTAAATTTCCAGCCAATCACGACTAGCGCCGCCGTTAACACCGACGCACCAACGATGAAAACGTAGTCGTACCATTTTCCCTCTAATGAATGAAAGTTGCTGAAGAATAGGCTCGCTGAGCTGGCAATAAATACAGCGAAGCAGAAGAAAATCTTCCGGATGTCTTTCCCGACTAAGTTTCCCAAGAAAGCGTTGAGCTCCCCCCCTAAAATGCCAACCAAGGCTAGGCCCGAATCAGCAGCAGCGGATGGAAGTAATTGTCGTCGCTCCTGATGAAAGATACATTGCTGTAAGGCAACAAAAGCCCACAAGACAAATGCGCTAAAAATGAACAGAAACGGGAGCAGCGGGGTCACACCGCTAACGATTCGAGACGACCGAAAAGCGAAGAACAAGCCAGCGAAATCACCGTTTGTTCTCGTCGTGATTTTAAGAATTGACGGCACTGCAAGAAATACGCACACTACAAAAACAAAAAGCCGCACGCTTAAGTTAAATGCGGCATTTTGAGGCGGTCTATTAGGGCCAACGGGTGTGTTGAAAGGCAAGAAAAATAGGGCGATCGTGACGAGTGCGATAGCAATATCGACAATCCAAAAGTTTGCCATGTAGTAGGTGTCAAGAACTTGCAAACCAAACGCGGTGCTGCAATAGAGAAAATAAAGTGATAACGAAGCTAAAACAAATAACGCGATTCGCGCTGAACGCTCGCGTCTGTCTGTTGAGGTTCCATCGCACCGAAAATCGCTGGCCCATGAATCGCTGGTGTTTGAGGCCTCCCAAAAAGCTAGGCCTAGTATCGCAATGCAAAAAGTAAGGAGCGAGAAAATTACATACCATAACCGTGGGGGGCCTTGAATCTCCTTCTGCTCAAGTACCGGTTCACTGGATGAAATCACGGGGAAGTTCTTCGCCGACTGCCATTCAGTATCAATGGCAGCAATTGGAACGTAGGTATCATGTCCCACGCTGGTAAGCCAAAGAACTGGCTTGACGTTTGCCGTTTTTAGCCGGTCCAGGCCTGGCAAAATCAGTTCGCGATCTTTTTTGTTGGCCGCACGGTTCAACAGCAAACGAAGGGCGTTATGAAATCCTTGTTGGTAGAAGTCCGGAAAAATTTCGTCTGGTTCACCGGACTTTGTGACTTGTTCCTTAAATGGCGCATTTCCGCTAAAGAGAGGGTATGTCGTTATTGCCAACATCCCTTGAAACGGCAGGGCGTCTGAGGCGTGAATTAAAAGGAGGTCGGGCGACAATAGAAAGAGGCGTATCTCTGGACAAGCGGAGCGAAGAAAGCGGGTGATAAATAGGACATCCAATACATCGGTGCCAACGATCCCCGCGAAGCGGATGTGCCCGTTTCGAAGCGATGCCGCGATTTGGGTAAGAATCGTCTCTTGTGAGACTGGAGTTTGTAGGGCAAAATCCGGAATGCTATCGCCGGTTATTTGCTTATCTTCAAGAACTAGCGGCAGGCTGCGTCTCGTCGTCGCATTGGCCTCCGCAGCCCCGCTCAGTTCCGGATATTCCTGATAGGCATTTCTCATATGAGCAATTTCGCGGGGATAGCGCAAATACTTTGTATTTTCAGAAACTTCTGCTGCTCGGCAATCCTCTGTTGGGTGTTTCGAACAAAATTCAATTTGCGCCGGAGAACGCCGCAGGCGTTGCTGACTCAAAGAACCAAACGTGGTTTCGGTTTCAGAGAGCATCGCAATCTGGCAGTTCTCTCTTGGTCTACACCAGTTTTCGCGAACATAAGGGATGAAAGCATTTTGGGCGGTCGTTGTATCGTGAAGGAGTGTTGTAAGACGTTGACAAGTCTTATCCTCGAATTCTTCGATACTGGGTTCATGTGTCACGGTTCCCGAAATAGCTTCAAACTTCGCGCTTACCAAGCTGCGGGCTAGTGACGGTAAGGACCCGGAAAACGTCGTCCCCAAAATGTATAGTGGGTTTTCCTTGGACTCCGTAAGGTCCTCTATGTATTTCTTGGCCCGACAGAATTGCTCGCGGTTCACCCCATCAGTCGGCCTCTCTCCTACCAAGAAAACAACTAATGTATTATTGGTGGACTTGTGTTCGAAGACCAGGTAGCCAGGGAACCGGACTCTCTGTTTTCGCGCTTCTTTTTCATGCTCTTGGCTCTCGAAGTCTTGAAACTCCCGATTCGGCTCAACAGGCCAAGGCACCCAGTATCGACGGAAAAAGTACTCCTCGTCCGAAGCGGCTTGCTCAATACCCTCCACAGCACGATCAAACTCTAGTCGCAAATGCGTTGTGAGCGGGTCGGGTACCGTCGCGATTACAAAAGTCGGGTTTTGAACATCGTCGCGCAACTGGACAGTATTCGCCGACCGGTCGAAGAGTCCAAATGAGAACTCTGCCTTTGCCTGGTCCAGTTCCTTCGACGTAGAAACATCCTCCAGACACCCCCTCTCCGGCGTAACAAGGGCGGCTTTGTGCGTGCCGACCCGCGAAATCTTCTTTATGACTGTCGTACTTGCGGGCAGCGCAGTGGGTGCTGGAGCGGGGTTGTAACCACCAAAAAATGAGTAGAACGTTCCTGCTAATAGCAGAAGGGCGGAATAGTAGTGAGTTCTCATTCACCATCTTTCGTACGGCGTTACAAACGAGATGGAACTATACCACGCCTCCGCGTCTGCCGCTTGAAAGCTTTTGGCGGAATCTCCGGTGTTTCAGCGTCACGCGATTCCCGTCTAACTTGCGCTGGGTTTACACAATATGTTGTCGATCAGCCGCGTCGATCCCACCCATGCCGCGCATGCGACCCGCACTGGCCCGTCAATCCGATTCAGCGGCTGCATCTCATCCGGATCGACAATTTCCAGATATTCGAGCCGCACATCTTCCCATCCGTTGAAGATCGCGGACGCTTCGCGCACCACGGCGCGCGCATCTTTTTCGCCGTCCGCAATCGTCCGCGCAGCCGTTTGGAGCGCCCGATATAACAGCGCAGCTTTCACTCTCTGCGCCGCATTTAGATGGTTGTTTCGTGAGCTGAACGCCAGTCCGTCCGGCTCGCGCAGCGTCGGCACTTCGACGATTTCAACCGGCACGTTTAGATCTTCCGACATGCGCCGGATCACCGCCAGTTGTTGGGCATCCTTCTCCCCGAAGTACGCCCGCGCGGGCCGCACGATATTAAAGAGCTTTAGCACCACCGTCGCGACGCCGCGAAAATGCCCCGGTCGAAACGCGCCGCACAAACCTTCGCTCACCACTTCAACGTCCACGAACGCGCGCTGAGCCCGCGGATAAATCTCGTCGGCGGAAGGCGCGAACACGATTTCAGCGCCGCGCGCCGCGCAAAACGCGACATCGGCTTCAAGCGGCCGCGGATACCGCTCGAAATCACTTCGCTGATCAAACTGAATCGGATTGACGAAGATGCTCACCACCACGCACTCGGTCTCACGCACTGCTGCGTCGATCAGACGCCCGTGGCCGGCATGCAGCGCGCCCATGGTCGGCACCAGCCCAATCGAGCGCCCAGCTTTGCGAATCGAATCCAGCACTCCGTCGAGTTCGTGTATGGCCTGGATTAACCGCGCCGTCACTTGCCTTCGCCGCTAGCCGGAAACCGTCCACTTCGAACGTCATCGGCAAACGCTTGCGCCGCCGTGACCATCGTCTGTCCTAACTGCGCGTACTGTTTCACGAACGGGGGCACGAAGTCGTCGAACAGACCAAACGCGTCGTAGCTCACCAGCACTTGTCCGTCGCAATGCGGGCCGGCGCCGATGCCTATGGTCGGAATCGTCAACTCCGAAGTGACGGCATGCGCCAAGTCCGTTGGGATCGATTCGAGCACGATTGCGAACGCGCCCGCCTCTTCAAGGGCCCGCGCGTCATCGCATAGTTGCTCGGCTTCCCGCGCCGCCTTGGCCTGACGGCGATATCCGCCCAACTGATGCACGTGCTGGGGCAGCAGCCCTAGATGCCCCATCACGGGAATACCGGCTTCCACCAGCCGCCGCGCCGTGCCGGCGATACTCTGGCCGCCTTCCATTTTCACCGCCGACGCGCCACCAGTTTGAATCAGCCGCCCGGCATTGCGCAGCGCTTCCTCATCATTCAATTGATAGCTGAGAAACGGCATGTCGGCCACCACCAGGGCACGCTGCGCACCCCGGGCCACCGCTCGCGTGTGATGGAGAATGTCGTCGAGAGTCACGGGAACGGTGGAGTCGTGGCCCAAGATCACCATGCCCAGCGAATCACCGACCAGTAAAATATCGATCCCCGCCCGGTCCATCAGCCGCGCCATGGTGGCGTCATATGCCGTGAGCATCGCGATTTTTTCGCGCCGCCGCTTCCTCTCTTTCAAATCGACGGTGCGGACTTTCTTCACTGTTTCAGCCATTCAAA
>JANYJA010000023.1 GCA_025358575.1 Terriglobia bacterium | reverse complement strand
TCGTATTGCGCTTGCGTGAGGGTTGAACCGGTGGGTACGGTCCACTGGGTCGCGGAGACTTGCTTCAACGTGATCAGAGGGGGGCCATTGGTTCCACGAGCGCCTAGGTGAACGTGTGCAGCGGTTCCGTCAATGCCGGTTGTTGTAACCGTACCGGTGACCGTTCGATCCGCTGCGATGGTGATACTGCTAATTGCCGTTGCAGTGGTTGTCACGGGTGGTACTTCTTGCGACCCGAGGAGGATTTTGGTGGGTGCAATAGCGGCGGTTGCGCTCGTGGCCGGCATCGGTTCGGCAGCCCCGACGACGCCGACAAAGGTTATCGCTGCGAGCGTCAATAACGTCATGTGCGACGCCAGGTTGGTGGTTCGACGGAGTTCTAAGCGCATGGCAGTACCTCGGATTGAAAAAGCTTCAATGATGTGTGAATCGCGCCGCAATCACCGCTGACATTAGCAACGGGCGCGATCGGCATCTGTTCGATATCGCACTTAGCCGCAGAAGGTTCAGAACTAGAGAAATATCCTGCGTGGGTCATGACGATGTGCTTGTGCGACGCACGTAGGCATACGCCTTTCCCAATTCAAGTCGCTCGCCTACACCACCGTCCGAACGATTCAGTTTCAATAAACCCTGAATTCCCGAATGCGGGGTCACAAACAACATTGATAGAAGGAGTAATGTTATGGCTGGTAAGAATACAGCGGTTTTCGGCATATATCCGTCGGCGGAGCGTGCGGAAAAAGCGGTTGACTCGATCATCGCAGCGGGCTTTGCGAGCTCGGACATTTCTGTGCTGCTTCCGGACACGCGCAGCACCAAAGAGTTTGCTCATCAAAAAGATACGAAAGCTCCGGAGGGTACCACAGCCGGCGTGACTGCAGGCGGGGTCATCGGCGGGACGATTGGCGTCCTTGCTGGCGTCGGCGCACTCGCCATTCCGGGAGTGGGGCCGTTCATTGCCGCGGGACCCATCATGGCCGGACTTGCCGGCCTGGGCGTGGGAGGCGTTGTTGGGGGTTTGGTTGGTGCCTTGATCGGGATGGGGATTCCTGAATATGAGGCCAAGCGTTACGAGGGACGCGTGAAAGGCGGAGGCACCTTGCTGTCAGTCCATTGCGATACCTCCGATCAAATTTCGCGTGCCAAGGACTTATTGAAAGCAACGGGCGCAGAGGATATTGCATCGTCGGGCGAAAGCTCGAGCGATAAAGCTGCCGCTCGCGTTGCTTGATCGGACGCAGTTACGCAACAGGGCGGACGGTTACGCTTGCCGCCGCCCTTATTTTTCCAAATCGATGGAGACATTTATGAAAAAGCAAACAGCATGCCTTATGTTGGCTGGGGCGGTCATGGTGACGGGGATGCAGGGCGCGATCGCCCAGTCGGCGATGGTCCCCGCGGACAACTCCAAAAGCAATCGAGTTGACGCGACGAACGCCACCGCAACCGCGGATACACAGAAGGACAACGAGTCTGATCGAACGCTAACGCAACAGATTCGCAAGAGCGTGATGGCAGACAAGACATTATCGACGTATGCGCACAACGTCAAAATTGTATCGGTGAACGGGACCGTCACCTTGAACGGCGTAGTCCGATCGAATGACGAGAAGAATTCAGTGGAAATGAAGGCAGTCGGCGTCGCCGGGAAGGAACATGTCGTCAACGAATTGAAGGTTGCTGAACCGAAATAGACCATTGAATGGAAGATGGCCGGCGCGATCGGACGCAAGGATCGCGTCGCGGGCGGCAAAAACGCGGCGGTTCTCGGAGTGTACGCCACCGCACGGACAGGCGAGGTTGCCTCCTCGACACTCCTTCGAGTGCCTCTCGGGAATGGTCACCCTAGGAATCTTGCCGGTTGTTCGTAAATTCAATTGGAACGTCATTACCGTCGCGGCGATATACCAAAAGCGACTGCTGGACCGCCTTTACGGAATCGACCTGGTTCGAACGTCTCGATTCGCGCGCTCATGCAATCGCGAAGAGCGTGCTGGGGCGTGACAATGGAATCGAGGCCCGTCACCTTGCGGTCGACTCGCTGGACGAAGTTTTCTCGATCGATCCGGATACCTTGCATCGGCGGTTCGCGAAGCATGCGCCGAACCTCGCGGCTGAAGCCGGTCGCAGCTCCCTGCACCGCGCAGGGCTCGTAGCCACGACAATTGACGCCGTAATTGTCACGACCTGCACGGGTTATTTGTGCCCTGCGCTCAGCGGATATGTCATCGAGCACCTGGGATTGCGTCGAAACACACTTGCTTTTGATCTCGTAGGCCAGGGATGCGCAGGCGCCCTGCCAAACTGGCA
>JANYJA010000008.1 GCA_025358575.1 Terriglobia bacterium | reverse complement strand
CCGCGGTGGCGATCCAACTCCAGTGGGTCAACGACCGGACCCGGTCCGGGGCGGCGTCCAGCCGCTGCAAAGCGGCGTGAACGGCGGCAATTTTGTCATCGAGGGTCGCATAGACCTTCCCTTCGACTTCCCGGCGCAGTTCCTCGAACACCCGCTCGGCTGGGTTCAGTTCCGGACTGTAGGGGGGCAGCGAGATCAACGGCCAACCGGTCGCACGTACCCGCGCGGTGCGGTGGCTCGCCGCCCGATCCCAGACCAGAGCGGTGAGGTCGCTGTGGCGCAGGCCGCGCAACGCGCCTTCGACCCCCTTTCTGCCAATATGAGGTGAGACACTTAGGAGCCGGAAATTAGTGCACAGGGCGGGGAAGGAATCAGCGGAATGACCGGAATGAATGGGGTGGTCCAGGCCGGAGCGCATGCTCCCGTCGGACTACCCATGCCACCTGACCCCGAGGTCGTTGAACGTCCCCACCGTCGCCAGTTCACTGCTGCCTATAAACTCGGGATTCTCGAAGAGGCCGACGGGTGTCACGCGCCCGGTCAACTCGGTGCATTGTTGCGCCGCGAGGGACTGTATTCGTCGCACCTGCGGGACTGGCGCCAGCAGCGGACGCAAGGGACGTTGAACGCGCTGACGCCGCGCCGGCGAGGCCGTCCGCCCACCCCGGCGCACGAGATCGAGTTGGCCCGTTTGCGTCAGGAGAATGACCGCCTCAGCCGCAAACTTGCGGCCGCTGAAGCGATCGTCGAGATCCAAAAAAAAGTATCGGCGCTTCTGGCGTTGACCCAGCCGAGCGACGACGGCGACGGACGGCGGTAATGGAAGCAGCCGCATCGCTGGTACCAACGGTCGGCATCGCCCCGGCCTGTTGCGCACTTGGCGTCTCCCGGGCAAGTTTCTATCGCACGGCGCGTCCGCCCGTTGGTCCGTCCACGCCGTCGGGTGACGCTCCGCCGCGGCGAGCGTCGCCGCGCGCTTTGGCTCCCACGGAACGCCAGGCCATCCTTGACCAGTTGCATGCGCCGCGCTTTGCCGATCAGTCGCCGACCGCAGTCTATGCCACCTTGCTCGATGAAGGCGTCTATCTTGCCTCCGAACGCACTTTTTACCGCCTTTTGGCCGAAAACGGTGAATCGAGGGAGCGACGCGACCAACTCACCCACCCGACCTATCACAAACCCGAGCTCCTCGCCGTCCGACCGAACGAAGTCTGGAGCTGGGACATCACTCGCCTCCTCGGTCCCGCCAAGTGGACCTACTTCTATCTTTACGTCATTCTCGACATCTTCAGTCGCTACGTCGTGGGCTGGATGGTTGCCTCGCGCGAGACGGCCGCGCTCGCCGAACGGCTCATCACCGACACGCTCACCAAGCAGGAGATCGCCGCTGGCGCTCTCACGATCCACGCCGATCGCGGCACCTCCATGATCTCCAAACCCGTCGCGCTGCTGTTGGCCGATCTCGGCGTGACCAAGACGCATTCGCGTCCCCACACGTCCAACGACAATCCGTTTTCCGAAGCGCAATTCAAGACGTTGAAATACCGTCCTGGCTTTCCCGAGCGTTTCACCTGCATCGAGGAGGCGCGGTCGTTTTGCCAGGATTTCTTTACCTGGTACAACGCCGACCATCGCCACGCCGGAATCGGACTGATGCCGCCCGAGGCGGTCCATTACGGTCGGGCAACCGATCTTCACGCGAGCCGAGCCGACGTCCTGAGGGTGGCCTACCTTGCCCATCCCGAAAGGTTCGTGAACGGCCGTCCCGTTCCTCCTCCGCTCCCAACCGCGGCTTGGATCAACCCTCCCGTGACGACCAAGTCAGAGGAGGTGAGTCAGTAATTTATGCCGAGAAGTGTCTCACGCTTATTGACAGGTTCCGCCACGGTTGAATACACACTGGGATTGTAGCCACAGGTGCCAGTCGCGCACGAGAGATCTACGCCAGGCGTGTTGCTCAACAGCGCAAGGATTCCCTGGGCGTAGCTAAAGACAAATAGCCTTGCTGATCCGGAACCGGCATACGGGCTTACCAAGTTTGGGTGATTGATAAGTAGATCTTGAGGGGTCTCGGTGTCCGCGGCCAAAAATAGATCTACGCCCTGCTGATTACCATCAATTATGCGACTGGCGAGAGTTTCCGTGGAACCGTGATCAACGACCGTGACAGTAAAGTTGGGATTCGCCGCTTCGAAGGCGCTAATCTGGTCAGTTATCGCACTGTTCGATGGCGGGAATCCGTAAAAATTAGACGCTACGGCGAGGCTAATGTTTGTCTTACTGCTCGGCGAATCAGCGTGAACCCCAACTGAAGGCGAAAACAATACCGCCGCCAGA
>JANYJA010000222.1 GCA_025358575.1 Terriglobia bacterium | reverse complement strand
CGCCATCGAATCGAACAGCCAGCCGGATCGCACGTCGCGCGCGAACGTCGTGCTCTCCCTTGCGGGAGGCATCGCGTTTGCGCTGACGACACCACCGATGGATCTCACGATCCTGGCGTGGCCCGGGCTCGGCTTGCTGGCGTACGCGCTCGACGCCGACGCACCCGATGCGATCGCAGGGCGACGCGCGTGGCTCGGCGGAGCGGCACGAGGGCTCGCCTTCGGGTTCGGGGCAGAGCATGGGCGGTTCGCGTTGTGGGGTTCAGATGAAGAATTGCAGCTTCGCAACAGCCTCGGAAGGCAGCGGATCGCCGATGCGGTAGTCTTCTCCCCAAAGCGTACCGGTTTCGCGGTCACGGTAGAAGAATTCCGCAACCGCGCCGGGGAATATTTCCAGCTCAAGGTGATGTCGGCCACGATCCCACGAATAGAACATCTTGCCGTCCGGCCCGGCGCACGCCGCCGGGATGTTGATCGCATACCCCGTCGCCTTCCAGATTTCTTGCCAAGCCACCTGCGCCCGCATTGCGGTCAGCCGGGAAATTGGCGCTTCCTCGCCGCGCGACATCCGATCAAGGAATTCAGAGTGTTCCGCGTGCATGGCGAGTGCTTCCGCAGTTGGGGCGGCGTTCGGGGCCGCTTGTTTTTTCGTTGGTGCTGTTTTTTCCTCCTGCTCCTCAACCCAACCGTCGATCACCGAAGCATATGCCTCACGCCCGCTGGCGGCTTTCTTGCCCTTCGGCGCCTTACCAGTTAAATATCGCGTCCTGCGCGGCAAAGTTTCCGCCATCCGCTCTTTTCTTTCCCACTTTTCTGGCTCACGCGTCTTGGCTTTGGGGGCGACGACGATCTGGCCGTTCCCGGTGTGAACGACACTGATATCGCCGAAGCTTAGGTACTGCGTGCCAGACGTGCGGGCTGTCTTATTCGCGGTCAACGACATTTTCATCCTCGATTACTAGGTTGTATGTCTCTTGCAAAAGCCCCAGTGCAATATCCCGAAGCCGCACGATGCGACCTTCGGTCACTGATAGCTGGGCTATCGCGTTGCTGCCGCTGGCGTCGGTGTGGAAGTTGAAATCGAAATCGACCATCTCGCCGGTAAGCGTCACGGTAAGCAGAAGCGTATCGCCGCCGTGCGTCATCTTCCGCACAACGCGCCGCTCGCCGGTCACCCACCCGCGTTCGCCAAGCTGGCCGGAATCGACCTCGCTGAACATTGCTACGACGCTGGCAGGCGCATGGGCTTCTTGGAATCCGAAATTGATGCCGATGGCGTGTACCGGCGTATCTGGCAAGGTTACGAGCATGTCGCGCGCCATCTGCTCGCACCGATTCAGGCAGACGTCATTCAGCACCTGAGGCCGGAAGTTCAAAAAGCCGTGCGAAATCTCCATCGCCACTTCGGGATCGCGGTAGATGAGCGGCAGGGCGGAGAGCAGCGCGACCTCGATATCGACCTTGTGCTCTGCTATCAGGTGCAGGGGGAATAGGCGCGGCAAAGTCCATTCAGGCAGGAAGATTGCCCGATTCCAGAATCCCGCCAATACGACGCTCCAGCCAGCCGTCCGACGCTTCATTGCCTGCCCGTGGTGCTAAACATTTGTCGATACACGCTTTCCGCCTCGCATAGTCGGATGCGCCGGTCGAGGACAAGTATTACACGCCGGTGTCGCCGACGCCAGCGGCGCGCGCCGCGCGCGTCACAAATGGAACGGGACGTGCGGCGTGGCTTTCTTCCTGCCGAAAGGCGTAGATGGGTGATTGGAGCAAACACGGACGCCCGTTTTGGTGCAGTGCACCAAAAGGCTGATAAATCCGCTCAAATGACCGTGAAGCCTGTAAACTCTGGAAAGCGAATCCTTGCAGGAAATTCGACGTAACTTATTATTATGATAGGTTTTCGGCTCAAAATGCGCCGAATCTCTCTTCTGCTTTACACGCAGGATGTCGGGGGTTCGAGTCCCTCATCGCCCATTCGCAAGTCGTTCTAGGGCATGGACTTGTAAACATGGAACTTTGTAGCAATCGACTTGTAGCAATTCCTGTAGCAATCCGGTCGGCCGAATGGTAGGCTTCGCGAGCGAATCCTGCACGCCGAATTGACGTGACGCCAACTCGGCCGATTACGCTGGACGAGGCTGATGAGCCTCACTCTATCGGGACGCGAGAAAGGCAGGGGCGGTAAGGGCCGCACAACTAATCTTGAGTTGCCAGTACCGCTAAATTCGACGATTGCACATACAACAATCAATACTTGACCTGACGCAGACCCGCGTGAAGAGGCGACTGGTCGCCTGGCGGGGACGACGAGGCAGGGGCTATCTCACCTGCCTGCTTATCCTGGATTTTTGAACAGGAATGATGTAGACTTGCCCGATACCTCTCGATGATTGACGAGGATTGGGCGTGGACGAATCCTTCTCACTAGAACAGAAGCAAGCCTTCTTCGACGAGGTATGGGCCAACCACAATCCCTACGGGAACGAGTCGGTCGCCCTCTGCCCGAACGACGGCTACCGGATGAAGGCGGTCGTCTACCGAACGGAACAACTCAAGGCCGACATCTCCGTCTACTGCCCCCGGTGCGGTTTTCAATCTCTGAGTTGCGACTTGGACCCAAAGGCCGCCAACTTCCGTGTGTGGACGGACGATGAAAAGCAAGAGATGGTGGATTGGGCCTTTCAAGGTGAACCTGTCGCATGTCCGGTCGATGGGACGCAGCTTCGGGCTTCCCCCAGTGATTCCCATGTGCTTATTCATTGCTTCCGTTGCGGAAACATGCACATTGGATGGGTTCATACTCGTATCGGGTCAAGGGCAAACCCGCCTGCCCCGGTCCCTGCCATCGCGAGGCCACTGGTCTTCCCCCGCGAATCTGTTCA
>JANYJA010000201.1 GCA_025358575.1 Terriglobia bacterium | reverse complement strand
TTGTAGCGGCGACCGCGGCATACATCGCAGGTGACGTAAACGTCGGGCAGGAAGTTCATTTCGATGCGCTTCAATCCATCGCCCTGGCAGGCCTCGCAGCGGCCGCCTTTCACGTTGAAGCTGAAGCGTCCGGATTTGTAGCCGCGTTCGCGCGATTCGGGAAGCATGGCGAAGAGATCGCGGATGGGCGAAAAGAGTCCGGTGTACGTCGCGGGGTTGGAGCGGGGAGTGCGGCCGATGGGTGACTGATCGATGCGGACGACCTTATCGAGATGCTGGAGACCGGTGACTTTATCGTGCTCGCCGGGTTCGTCATGCGAGCCGTAGATTTCACGAGCCAGCGCGCGGTAGACGATCTCATTGATGAGCGTGGATTTGCCGCTGCCCGAGACGCCGGTGACGACGGTCAGGACGCCAAGCGGAATTTCGACATCGATATTTTTGAGGTTGTGCTGGCGGGCTCCGGTGACGGTGAGTTTCTTTCCATTGACCGCGCGGCGGGCGGGAATGCCGATGGTGCGCGCACCGGAAAGATAAAGTCCGGTGAGCGAATTAGGATTGTCCGCGATTTCTTTCGGAGTTCCGGCGGCAACCAAGATGCCGCCAAGACGGCCAGCACCGGGGCCGAGATCGATCACGTAGTCGGCGCGCTCGATGGTTTCGGCATCATGCTCGACGACGAGGACTGTATTTCCCATGTCGCGGAGGTGGGTTAGGGTTTGCAGTAGGCGCTCGTTGTCGCGGGGGTGCAGGCCGATAGACGGCTCATCGAGAACATAGAGAACGCCGCGGAGTTTGGAGCCGATTTGCGTTGCGAGGCGGATGCGCTGCGATTCGCCGCCGGAAAGCGTGGTAGCGGCGCGTTCCAGGCTTAGGTAATGGAGGCCGACAGCGGTGAGGAATTCAAGCCGGCGGCGAACTTCATCCAGAACGCGCCCAGCGATTTGCGACTCGCGCGGGTTGAGTTCCCAGGAGCTGACGGTCAGCAAAGCGCGGGAAAGCGGCATGGCGGTGAGTTCCGCAATGGACGAACTCTTCACGCGGATCGCAAGGCTCGAAGGGCGGAGACGCTTGCCCAGACACGAGGGGCAGATCACGGGCGACATGTAGTCCACCAGCCATTCGCGGTAAGCATCGGAAACGGTTTCGTAAGTCTTCTGGAGCAGGGCCACGATGCCAGGGAAGTCTTCACCGCCCTCGATGAGGAGCTTGCGCGATTTCTCGGAGAGCTTTTCGAACGGGGTGGCGAGCTTGATGCGAAAGCGGCGGGCGGCGTCGTTGAGCTTTTCGATCATGTAGGCCGAACCGGCACCGGGGCCGAGGCCGCCTTCGAGCAGAGGCTTGGACGGATCGACGATGACTTTTAAGGGATCGATGAGCCAGCGGTTGCCGAGGCCATTGCAATCTTCACAGGCGCCGTATGGACTGTTGAATGAAAAAGACCGCGGTTCGAGCTGGGGAATACTGGTGCCGCACTCCATGCATGCGAGCTTTTGCGAGTAAAGACGCTCATCGCCATTGACGACCGAGATGAGCACCAAACCGTTGGCGAGGCGGGTGGCGGTTTCAATGGAGGCTTCGAGGCGCTTCTCAATGCCGCTCTTGACCAGAAGCCGGTCTACCACCACTTCGATGGTGTGATTTTTGCGCTTATCGAGCGGAATATCTTCGTCGAGCGAGCGCAGGACTCCATCGATTCGGGCACGCACGAAACCTTGGCGGGAGAGCTTTTCGAGATCCTTCTTGAATTCGCCTTTGCGACCGCGGACGATCGGGGCCATGACCATGATGCGGTCATCGGGCTTGAGCCCAACGACGTGCTGCAGGATTTGTTCGGTGGTCTGGCGCGAGATCTCATTGCCGCAGGTGGGGCAGTGCGGGATGCCGATGGAGGAATAGAGCAGGCGGAGGTAATCGTAGATCTCGGTGATGGTGCCGACGGTGGATCGGGGGCTGCGGCTGGTGGTTTTTTGCTCGATGGAGATGGCGGGGCTGAGGCCGTCGATGGAATCGACATCGGGGCGTTCCATCTGGTCGAGGAACTGGCGCGCGTAGGTGGAGAGCGTTTCGACATAGCGGCGCTGGCCCTCGGCATAGATGGTGTCGAACGCGAGCGAGGACTTGCCGGAACCGCTGAGACCGGTGATCACGGTGAGACTGTTGCGGGGAATCTCGACGTCGATATTTTTCAGATTGTGCTGACGCGCACCGTGAACGGTGATCCGGTTGAGCATGAGGGGTAACTGGCGGGGTGGAATCTTCTATTTTGACGGAATGGGTTGCAAATCCGCAAGATCGGTTGTCATAAACTTGAAATGTGCCCAAGTGCGAATCGTGCGGCGACGCTCTATCGCGAACTCACCGCAGTTTTCTTGAAAAGTGCTTGTATTCGGCTGTTTACCGATGCAAGAAATGCGGGACGCGCAAAGGGCAGCGTCGGTCCTACGCCTTTTTTACAGCGGACTGTTGTTGCCCGAAATGCGGGAATCCAGAGCCGGTGCGGCGATCGAAGCCGGACCGTATCGACAAGGTGGTTATGCGGCCGCTGAGCTTGATTCAACGAATTCTGGGCGGGAATTTGTATCATTGCACGTACTGCCGGATTCAGTTTTATGATTTGCGCAGCGTTAGCGTTAAGGAAGCTGAGATTGAGAAGTTTTGTGGCCCAAAGACTGCGGAATTCCGGGAGTCATGAGTTACAAGTTAATAGCTGCTTTTCTGGCGGTCGCAGGCGCGGGGATGGCTTTGACTAGTCCGCCGCGGACGGATTATGTTTCGTATCTGGGTGGAACTTACACTGAGACGGTAGTGGGCGTTGCGGTGGATCGGGCGGGGTCGGCATACGTCGCGGGCAACACAAATTCGCCGGATTTTCCAATTACATCGACTACGCTGGGGACGCCAACAGCGACGAGCAACTGTGCTTTCGTCACCAAGTTTAACGCGGCGGGGACAGGCATTCCGCTGTCTTATTGTGTCGCGAATTCGCAGGTTTTGGCATTCGGGATTGATGCGAACGGCTCGGCCGGCCTGGCGCGGACGCTGGTGTTCTTCTCGACGCCGGGTGCTTACCAGACGCAATACGGGGGCGGAGATTCGGATGTGTTCGCGGCGAAGGTGGATTCTCGCAGCCGGCAGGCGCGGAGATATTTTCGATCGTGAATGCGGCGAGCTATCTTGCGGGATATCCAACGCCTTTCCCCACGGGAGCGATCGCGCCGGGGGAAATTGTCACGGTGTTTGGCAATGGATTCGGATCGAAGCCGTCGGTCAGCTTCAATGGCGTTCCGGGACCAATAGTGTACGCGTCAAATTGCCAGATCAATGCGGTGGTGCCGTTCGAGGAAGCTCCGGGGGGTTCCATGTACGTGAGTGTGCAGGGGACCGCAATGATCGGACCCGTGAAACTGCAGGTTGTGGCTGCGGCTCCGGGAATTTTTACGAGCACGGGGACGGGCGCGGGGCAGGGGTCAATCGTGAATCAGGATGGGACGATCAATTCGGCGTTGAACCCGGCGCCGGCGGGGTCGATCGTGGCTGTTTATATGACGGGTGCGGGCACTTTGTCGCCGTACCTCGCGCCGGGACTGATTGCGGCGCGACGCAGGTCAATGTGCAGATACCGCAAGACACGCCGCCTGGAGATGCGGTTCGGCTGAGTATTTCGGTGGGAGGTTATGCAAGCCAGTTCCGCCCGTCAGTGGTGCTGGTGGTGAAGTAGGGAGCGCTACTAGGCTCGTAGGGCATCTACTGATTTGATCGATGCGGCGCGGCGGGCAGGAATGAAACTAGCAGGATTTGGCTGAGGCTATTACGGGCGACTGCACAATTTCGCCAGCGAGACGCAGGTACAAACTCATACCCTCGCGATCGCGATCCCCCAACTCGAAGCGGATATGTCGCGTAAGGTAGGCGCGCGCCAGGTCTGCGGAGAAGCCCCGAGGGGGTGCCTCCGTTTCGATAATCTCTTCCAGACAGTCGCGTCCATAAGCATATGAGTCGGCGAAGGCCTTCACCATACTCGGGCTCAGAATTCCCGGGCGCGCGGCCCATACCGCAAATACCATCGGCAAACCCGTCAGTTCAGTCCACTCAGCGCCGAGATCGTAAACGAAGTAAGGGAGCTTAATGGGGTCCAAATGTAAAGCGGGGTCGCCGATAACGAGAGCGGAATCGCTGGCCGCAAGCATGGCGTCTAAATTCGGGTCCATGGGCGTAATGGCGGGGCGAGCGTTGTACTTCTGGGCCAAAATAATGCGGGCTAAGACTACGGAAGTGCGTGAGCTGGTGTCGGCTGACAGGGTTCGGATTTCGGCGCCAGGAACCTTCGATATCAGCAAGATACTGCGTACTGGCCCGCGTGACGCAATGCCGAGACCCGGCACTATTTCCAGCGCCTGTCGGAGCAACTCGAAAACGGGGACGATGCCAATGTCCGCGGTGCCTCGTTCCAAACGGTCCGCGCAGAGGGAAGGCACGGCGAAACTCACGTCGAACACCCGCTGTTGGGCGCCATGCAGCATGCCCCAAACCAGCGGGCTCGTATTCAGATAATTAACGGCGCAAACGCGAGGGGTCAACTCCTAGTTTAACTAAAGATTGCCGATAGAGGTCCGTGTGCGGGGGAGAGGCTTATCGGTGGTGCCATAATCGGCACTGGCTTCGCCGGACGTGGCGACATCCTCGGCCCCTGTCGATTTGAGCATTTCGACGGCGCGCTTCACCCAATCCTCGTTATCGCAGTGGATGGAAAGTAAAATTCCGCCGTGTTTGATGCGGCCTTCATAACGCTTGGCTTCATATTCGGGCATGCCCGCGCCAACCAGAGCGCCAGCCACGCCTCCCAACGCGCCGACCATTCCAACGCCAGCGAGCGCGGCGACAATTGGTCCGGCGGCGAGAAATGGTCCAATTCCAGGAATCGCCAAAGCGCCGATCCCGACTAGCCATCCAAGCGTTCCACCCAACAGCGCCCCAGAACCCGCACCGGTAGCAGCGCCCTCGGGAGCTTTGGTGTGCTTTTCGTGCGCCAAATCCTTGGAGCCGACGTTTTCCGGAAGCAGCACGGAAATGTCTGTGTTGCGAAATCCTCCGACTTTTAAGGCTTCAACCGCTTCCTCGACGTGTGCCTGATCGCGATATAACCCAAATGCAGCGACATTTTTGGCCGACATTGTAAATCTCCTCTCGAAGTGCAACGCACGAGTCATGCCAAACCGGCGTGGTATTTTCAGAAAGGTGCCAACTGCGGGCATCCCGGAGCCCCATGCAGCTGCTTAAACGCGTAAATCCTTCCTTCCTACTCTCATTTTTTACTTTTTTTGTTATTGTCTCGAGTGCACAATATTTACAACTGAACCCTACGCCTACCCGGATTCTGGGTCAACCGCCATCCATTTCGCCTTCGGCGGCCGCGCCGAACACGAATCCAAATCTGGTGGAGGGTCGTGAGTTCGACTTCCCCGAGGGTGTGGCGGTGGACGCGGCAAGCAACCCGCCCCACCTCTACGTGGCCGATACGGGAAACAATCGCGTGCTCGGCTTTCAAAACGCTACCTCGTTCGCGAACGGCCAAAAAGCCGACATCGTGATTGGACAGCCCGATTTCTATAACACTTTTCCCCAGGGACCCAACCGCCAAGGATCGAATCGCAGTACCGGTATGACGAACCCCATCGGCATGGCGGTGGATGCACGTGGCAACCTTTACGTGGTCGACTCGGGCAACAACCGCATTCTCCGTTTCCCCGCGCCGTTCGCGGTCACTGGCGATCGGTTTCCGGACCTGGTGATTGGACAACCCAGCTTCAGCACGAACGACTCCAACGACGGCGGTGTGGCCGCTTCGAGCCTTTCGTTCAGCCCAAGTGGCCGACCGTTTCAGGCTTTCATCGCTTTCGACTCAAACGGGAATCTGTGGACTACCGACCCGGCCAACTATCGAGTGCTGCGCTATCCCGCTGCCGCGTTGAGCGGCACTCCGGCCAACGGGCCATCCGCCGACCTGGTATTGGGCCAACCCGATTTCGTAACCAATACACTGTCAAATCCGAATGGCGACCCGAAATCGCTGACCGCCCTCAACATTCCGACCGGCATTACCTTCGATCAGTCGGGAAACCTATTTGTGAACGAGTCGGTGGTCGGGGTGCGCGGGCGCCTGCTGGTTTACACGCCGCCCTTTACAACCGCTAAACCGGCCACGCGTCTGATCGGGGTCGTGGCGACGCAGCCGTTACCGCCGATTACCAGCGGGTTGCAGTTTCAGCAGTCCAGCGGTGGATTATTTACGGTCGGAAACCAGCTCGGCATCGTAGATACGCTGAACAGCCGGCTGCTGATCTACAACCCCGTGGACAAGTGGAGTTCAGACCTGCTCACGCAGCCGGCTCAGATTGTCGTCGGGCAGGCAGATTTCTTGAGCAGTGCCAACAATCGTGGTCGCGCCGCGCCTGCCGCGGATTCGCTGTATCACCCCGTGGCGGCCTTCTTCGCGAACAACGAGCTATTCGTCGCCGATTCCTCGAACCATCGCGTCCTGGCGATCCCACAGGTGAACGGTGCGTTCCCGGCAGCCAGCGGGGTGCTGGGTCAGTACCAGATGAATTACAATGCGGCGAACCTGATTGAAGGCAAGGAATTCGATTTCACGTCATCGGGCGCGGGCGACGTAGGTATCGCGATCGATTCGTCTTCCAACCCGCCGCACCTCTATGTCGCGGATACTTACAACAACCGCATCCTGGGATTCAAGGATCTGCGAAAGCTGAAATCGGGCGACCCGGCCGATATCGTTATTGGACAGCCTGACTTCTTCACCAACTTAATCAATTACCCGACTAACGACTACACGAAACCTTTGACGGCATCCGGACTTTACGCCCCGATAGGGGTGGTTGTGGATTCGGCGGGAAATCTTTACGTGGCGGATAGCGGAAACGCGCGGGTGCTTCGCTTTCCCACTCCATTTGCGAACCCGACTTCCCTGCCCTCGGCGGATTTGGTGCTGGGCCAATCCAATTTCTCACGCAAAATTACCGACCCTTCGGCAAGCACCATGGCATTGCCATATGGTCTGGCGTTTGCGAGCAATAACGGATTATTGGTTTCCGACGATATTCACAATCGCGTTCTGTTCTTCGCTGGAACGTCGGCGACTTTCACTAGCGGCATGGCGGCCAGCATCGTCTTTGGGCAGCCGGATTTTACAACAACCACGGCGGGCAGCGGAGATAATCAGTTCAATTCGCCTCACCACATTTCGACCGACACGGACGACCGTCTCTACGTAGCGGACACTGGGAATGCGCGGGTCAGCATTTTCAACCGCGCGCCACAGGCCAGCAATAGCGCACATGCCGCGCTGGTGCTGACGGGCGTCGGTTCGCCTCGCGGAATCTTTGTGAGCCGAGCCACGGGCGAGATCTGGGTCGCCGACGCGAGCAACAACCGGGTCCTGCGATATCCGAACTACGACAACCTGATTAACAGCCAAGCGCCGAACGCCAGTTTGTTCGAAGTAAGCCCGCGCGCGTTGGCTCTTGACGCCACCGGAAATCTTTTTGTGGCGGACGGAGCCAACCGCGTGGCGATTCACTATCCGGGGGTGGCGGCCGTCAACAGCGCAAATTTCATTGTGAGCCGTCCGGCTGCTCCAGGCACCTGGATCGCGGTCTTTTTTCAGGGCGGGAATATCCAGTTCAGCAGCCAAACTACAATCGCGTCAGCTTATCCGTTGCCAACAACGCTGGGCGGCGTTCAGGTTCTTTTGAATGGGAATCCGGTGCCGCTTTATTTCGTGAGTCCGGGACAGATTAACTTCTATGTGCCAATGACCGCTCCTACATCCGGCACCGCGGACCTTCAGATCGTAAATACGGACACCGGGCAGATTCTGGGTGACAGCTCGATTGTGATGAGTACGGTTTCTCCAGCGCTGTTTACATTGCCTGGAACGGGAAGCGGGCAGGTGGCGGCAATCAATCAGGACGGAACCCTCAACGGGCCGGATCACCCCGCTCCGAATGGCTCGATTGTCGCGTTCTATGGGACGGGGCAGGGCGTAGTTGCCGGCGCACAGCCAGATGGCTTGCCTGCAGTTGGGCAGACGCCGACACCCACGCACCCTAGGGTTGTGATTGGCGCGGGTTTTGTGGACGACAGTAATATCACATATTCGGGACTAGCACCCGGGTTGGTCGGAGTCTGGCAGGTGAACGTAAAGATACCGGACAACGTGGCCCCAACAACAGCGGCGATTCCGACTCCGGTGACAATGGAGTTCGACAGCATATTCACGTCCGACCCGTCGCGGCGCGTTACGATGTGGGTCAAATCGAAGTAGCCGGAGTTGATACACTTGACATCGCTATGACTCGACGAACCGTCTTCCAAGTTGCAGGCGCAGCCGCACTAGCGGCTACCGCTCAGGCCGCCGATGGGCGCATCAAGCAGTCCGTGTCCCGTTGGTGCTACAAGAAATACACGCTAGACGAGCTCTGCACGGAGGCCGCGCGCATGGGGCTGAAGGGCATCGATCTGGTTGAGCCCGAAGATTGGCCGACGATCAAAAAGCACGGCCTGACGCCTTCGATGACTACGGGCGGCGGCACTATTCCGCATGGCTTCAATCGCGTGGAGAATCACGACAAATTGATCTCGGATTTGGAAGCCAACATTACGCGAGCGGCGGAGAATAAGGTCCCCAACGTGATTACTTTTTCCGGGAACCGCGCGGGGCTCTCGGATTCCGAAGGCATTGCGAATTGCATTACGGGCCTGAACCGCATTAAGAAGTTCGCGGAAGACAAGGGCATCAACGTTTGCATGGAGCTGCTCAACAGCAAGGTGGACCACAAGGATTACCAGTGCGACCACACGGCTTGGGGAGTGGAGGTGGTGAAGAAGGTGGATTCGCCACGGGTTAAGCTTCTTTACGACATCTACCACATGCAGATTATGGAGGGCGATATTATCCGTACGATTCGGAATAACTTCGCTTATCTAGGGCATTTCCATACGGGGGGCGTGCCAGGAAGGCACGAGCTTGATGGGACTCAGGAGTTAAATTGGCGTGCGGTGGCGACGGCGATTGCGGATCTGGGATTTCAGGGGTTCATGGCGCATGAGTTTGTGCCCGCGGCGAAGGATCCGATGAAGTCGCTGGAGCAGGCTTACGAATTATGTAAGGTGTAGGGACAAACGACTCACCAAAGCGCGCCAAACGGAATGTAGCAAAGCGTCGCCATTTCTCTTCTTGAAAAAGAGAATTTCTCAGTAGCCATACTATCAATTGATTACTGGATTTCTTGACAAGCTCACGCATTACACTAAGAACCATAATGTTCGAGTCACGTCACCGTCGCACGAACTTCTGCACTCGCCAGTTCCGAATCTCCGCCACATAGACAGCGCCGGTGCTATCGACGGCGATGCTGTGCGCGTAATCGAACTTGCCCGGCACGTGCCCGTAACTGCCGAGCACACCTAAAATTTCTCCGTCGAGATTTAGCTGGATAACACGATTGTTTACACCATCCGCCATGTAGATGGTGCTGTCTTTGGGTGAATAATCGAGTCCCCAGGGGGCGCCAATCCCGGTCCACTTAGCGAGAAACTTTCCTTTGTCGTCGAAGATCTGGATGCGCTCGTTCAATCGATCGGCAACATAGACGCGGTTCGCCCGATCGAGCACGACGTCGTGCACCAGGTTGAATTCGCTATCGCCAGTGCCTTTGTGTCCCCAGTGAGTCAAATATTCGCCATTGTGATCGAACTTAATCACGCGCGCGTTCACATATCCGTCGGAGATGAAGAAATCGCCGTTGGAATGGAACGCGATATTGGTGGGCTCGTTGAAGTCGCGCTGGCTGTCGTTGGTGCCGGGCGAGCGCCCCATCACCATGAGGATGCGTCCGGCGCGATCGTACTTCAGGATCCGATGCCCTTTCACGTCGATGCCCCAGACGTTGCCATCGGCATCGATGCGAATACCATGAGCCGAGACGATGGTCCCTTCGCCCCACGACTGCAGAAATATTCCGTCGCGATCGAACTGCATCACTGGATGCGGGCCGCGATTGAACACCCACACGTTGTCCTCCTTATCGACCGCGACTCCAGAACATTCGCCGAAGTTCCAGCCTTTGGGCAGCTTGGCCCAATTCACAACCGGTTTCAGCGGAAGCGGAGGGCCGGATTTCAGTTCGGCGCTCAGCAGGGACGCGGCAACAAGAAGCGATAGGCAGAAGGCTTTCATGGCATTCAGCTTATTCCCGGTGCGGCGAGACCGCAAGAGAGTAGCATCGGCGGACGCGGTGAACCATGCAATGCAATCAATCTGCCTAGTGCTGGAGCAGGCCAAAGAGTTAAACCATCAATCCGAACAAGATCGTGATGATGGGCTTCTCGGCGGGCACCGAATTATCTTCTCGGCCGCCGTATGGCACTTGGCAATTCCGATTTAACGACTGGTTTCGGGATGTTGGTGTTTTGTAAAAGCCGGGAGTGGAGACTAAACCCGCGAAGGACCGAATTCCCGCCGCTGTTGTTTCGTAAGCCCCATTACAATTAACTGGTGCGGTACTTCGGCTTCAAAAAAGGGATTCGCCTGCAGACTGTGTTCGTGGTGCTGCTGGCGGCGTGGCTGGTGCTAGTCTTTACGGGCAAAGGGGACGGACTCTCGACAGCGATCAGTTTTCTTCTGGTCCTCATGGGCATCGTCTTGGCGGTGCGTTATGGGCGGAGAGGCATTCGCAAGACTATATGGCGGCTGCGCAACCGACTGCTAGTCACGTATCTCCTAATTGGCATCGTGCCCATCGTGCTGATCCTGATTTTGGTTGCGTTGGGGAGCTATTTTATTGCCGGGCAAGTCGCCGTGTATCTGGTTTCGTCGGAACTGGAGCGGCGCAGCCTCGCCATGAGCGGCCCTGCCGCGCTGTTGCTCGATACGCCGCCGGAAAGACGGGCGGAGGTGGTGCGTCAGGTGTCACCGTTTATTCTCGAGCGCTTTCCCAAAGCTGAATTCCTGCTGCAGGACGGGGCGAATTTCCGGCTTCCCGCCGATTCGCATTTAGAGCCGCCGCCGGCTGGCTGGGGCACGTTGTCCGGCCTCGTGATTAAAGAAGGCCGCTTTTATAGCTGGGCACACGCCAGGGCCGGCAAGCGCGATATCGTCATGCTGGAACCTCTTAACGCGGAAATCCTCTCAAATCTGGTTCCCAATTTAGGAGAGGTGGGATTGATGAACGTCTCGGGCGCAACCGGGCCGGGACGTGGACGGGTTGAAATTTCCGCGACGGATTCTTCCGGGTCGGGCATCACCATGAATGGAGTGCCGCTGCACTCCCGCCCGGTTCGTTATAAGATCCACGTGCCGCCCGCAGACAACCGCTTTGACATTGAATTTACCTGGGCCAATCCCGTTAAAACGGCGATCTGGGAGCAGCCGAACGCCACGGGGACCACGCTGCTGCTGGTAACTACGAGGCCATCCGCGCTGCTGGCTACGGTGTTTGGAGAAGTTGACTTGGCGCAGGGGATCTTGATTGTGTTCATCATTGTGGCGGCACTGTTTCTAATCGTGGAGATTGTGTCTCTGTTTATCGGCATTTCGCTATCGCGAACCATCACCGGCGCAGTGCATAACCTTTACGTTGGGACCGAGAAGGTGACAGCGGGCGACTTCTCGCACCGAATCGAAGTTAAAGGCCGCGATCAACTGGCAGACCTGGGCGCTTCGTTCAACAGCATGACCGAGAACCTGGAGCGCTTGGTGGTGGTGGAGAAAGAGAAAGAGCGGCTGCAATCGGAGCTAGAGATTGCGCGCGAAGTTCAGAACCAGTTGTTTCCGCAGGCGGCGCCTTCCATGCGAACACTGGAACTGACCGGCGTGTGCCAACCCGCGCGAATGGTTTCCGGCGACTATTACGATTTCCTGTGCTTACAGGAAGACCACGTGGCGCTGGCAATCGGAGATGTTGCGGGCAAAGGAATTTCGGCAGCCCTGTTGATGGCTTCGATTCAATCGATCATGCGCACGCAGTTATCGGAGAGCGCGCCTGCAATGGCGATCACTGCCAATGGTCGTTCGCGGCGCACTTACTCCACTTCGCATATGGTGTCGCAGTTAAATAAGCAGTTATACGCCAATACTTCTCCCGAAAAATACGCTACCTTTTGTTTTGCCGTCTACGATGAAGAACAGAAGACCTTGACTTATACGAACGCGGGACACTTACCGCCAATTTTGATCCGCGACGGCGCGCCGCATCCGCTGGAGGTAACGGGGACCGTAGTCGGAGCTTTCCCGATGTCGCTCTACGAAGAGCAAACCATCTCTCTTCACCGCGGCGACCTGTTGATGGCTTACACGGATGGCATCTCCGAGCCCGAGAATGTTTATGGCGAGGAGTTCGGTGTCGACCGGATTATCGAACTGCTAGTGAAGCACGAGGATCTGCCGGCAAACGAGATTATTACGAATGTGATGAATGCGGTGCGAAACTGGCACGGGGAGGCCGAGATGCCGGACGATATGACGCTAATGCTGGCGCGGCGCGTATGAAGGTGCTCACGGCGGAACAGATGGGAGCGGTGGATCGGGCGACCGTGGCTCTTGGAATACCCGACATTGTGCTGATGGAGAACGCGGGGATGCGCGTGGTTGAGTTTCTGGCGCAGCGGTTTGCGCCGCTTTCGCGGCAGCGCATCGTGGTGTTCTGTGGGAAGGGAAAGAACGGGGGCGACGGGATGGTGGTGGCGCGGCAATTGTTCACGCAGTTCCGGCCGGCATCGCTGCAGGTGATTGTTAGCGGCGATGCGCCTGAGAATGCGGGCATGCTGCGCGTGTGTGGTTTAGATTTTGTGCGAGAGATTACCGCTGAGATGCGCTCGGCGACTCTGGTAATTGACGCGCTGTTGGGGACGGGGCTGCGCGGACCAGCATCGGGAGCAATGCTATCCGCGATTCGCGAAATAAATGGCGCGTTCCCGGATGCGAAGGTCGTCGCCGTCGATGTGCCGTCAGGATTGGCGAGCGACATAGGGGAAGCTAGCGGAGAATTTGTGCGCGCCGATGCGACGGTGACGTTTACCGCGTTGAAGATGTGCCACGCGATAGCACCGGCGTGTGACTGGATGGGTGAATTGCGCGTGGCGCAAATCGGCACTCCGGCGTCTTTGTGCGAAGACAACCCGCAATTCAATATTTCACTTGTTCAGCCCGAGTTATTTTGCGAGTTGCTCGCTCCGCGACCACGCGCCGCGAACAAAGGAAGCTTCGGTCATGTGTTGGTGGTTGCGGGCTCCCGGGGTAAGACCGGAGCCGCGGCGATGGCCGGTCTCGCCGCGTTGCGCGCGGGCGCGGGACTGGTGACCGTGGCGAGCGCCGAATCGGCAATACCTATAATCAGCGGACACGGGCCCGAATTGATGACTGAGGCGCTGGCCGAGACGTTTGGCGGCGGGATCGGCGAGAAGGCACTAGCCCGGATTCGGGATCTTGCAGTCAAGAAAGCTGTTATCGCGATCGGACCGGGTATGGGCACCGAACCGGAAACCACCAGTCTGGTGCGGCGTTTGTTCGCGGAAAGTGAACAGCCCATGGTGGTGGATGCGGACGCGCTGAACGCAATCGCCGCGACTGAATGGATTGGGGCGGATGGCCGCATGCGCGTGCTCACTCCGCATCCGGGCGAAATGGCGCGGCTTACTGGAAGGAACGTGGCTCAAGTTCAATCCGCCCGCCTGGCGTGCGCCCGCGAGTTTGCGGTGGCGCGGGACACGCACGTGGTTTTGAAGGGACAGCGAACGCTGCTGGCATTTCCGGATGGACGCGTCTGGATCAACCCTACGGGCTCGCCCGCAATGGCGAAAGGCGGGACCGGCGATATCCTGACAGGGCTTATTTCAGGAATGCTGGCGCAGTTCCCGCACAAGGCGGAGCAGGCCATCGCTTGCGCCGTTTATCTTCACGGGCTTTGCGGTGAGCTAGGCGCGCGTGAGTTTGGAGACAAGTCACTGCTGGCGACCGACCTGTTGCACCTTCTTCCGGCAGCTATTCGTGAGTGCATTGCGTGAGCGTGCACCGCACGCACTCCGAGGACGAAACCATCGAATTGGGGCGCACTCTGGCGGCGGAGTTACCGCGCGGAGTGGTTTTGTTGATCGGCAATCTTGGAGCGGGGAAAACGACTCTGGCGAAAGGCATTGTGTCGGGCCGAGTGTCGGCGGATCCCGATGAAATATCAAGTCCCACGTTCACGTTAATCCATGAGTATGGGCACGGAATTTATCACATCGACCTTTACCGGCTGGAGGAAGAACGGCAAGTGGAATCGTTGGGACTTGACGAAATTTTTGAGCGCGCCGATTTGGTTTTGATTGAATGGGGCGAGCGCTTTCCCCGCCTGATGCCGCCGGCGCGAACGGAAATTCATTTGCGTCACGCAGGCGTGGACGAGCGTGAAATCGAAGTATTAAAGCGGGAGACTTAAATATGGCAAACGAGACAGAACTGCCCGGGATCGGACAACTTTCGTCAACACCGGAGATCTTGCGTGCGCTGCTGGAAGACCTCACGACAGTGCAGGCGCAGTGGAAACCAGCCGAGGAACGCTGGTCCATTGCGGAAATTCTGGAACATCTTTCGCATGTGGAAGGTAATGGATTTCGGGCGCGGGTAGACGCCATGGTCAACGAAGACAATCCCCATTTGCCGGAGTACGATCAAATGGCACATGCGGCATCGGGCTCGTATTCAGGCCGCGACGCCGAAGAATCGTTCGATCACTGGGAGGAACAGCGCGAGGACAACGTAGCGTTTCTGGATTCGCTTCCCGCTAAGTCCGCGCGGCGCACGGGTGCCCATGCGGTATTCGGAACCATCACGCTGGGCCAACTCTTAAATGAGTGGGCTTTTCACGATCTTGGGCATATCCGGCAGATTGCGGAGATTGTTCGCACGCTTCGTTACTACCCGGACATGGGACCATTCCAGACGATCTACAAAGTGAATCCGTAAAGATTGCATACAATACGCTTCATGCCCGATTCTGAACGTCTGATAGTTTCGAAGCAGGATGGCGTGAAGCGGATTACGTTCCACTGTCCCGAGCGGCGCAATGCCCTCGACCGCGCGGCCTCGGAGCGATTTCATGAATTAATTATGGAAACCGCGGAGGACGATACGCGTGTGCTGGTTCTGACGGGGACGGGAGACGCGTTCTGCGCGGGCGCGGACCTTACACCGAACATGGCGTTTCAATCGCAGCCGGAAGATGTGACTGAAGTTCTGCGGCGCGTGGTGAATCCGACAATCGTGGCGATGCGCGAGATGCCGAAGCCGGTGATTGCGCGCGTGCATGGAGTCGCGGCCGGCGTGGGTTGCAACTATGCGCTCGCATCGGACCTCCGAATTTGCAGCACGACGGCAAAATTCGGGCAGGCTTTTTCGAAGATCGGTTTGATTCCGGATGGCGGCAGCACGTACTTTCTGCCGCACCTGATCGGCTATGCAAAATCGTTCGAGATGATGGTGACGGGCGACCTTCTGGACGCGCAAAGCGCTTTGGCAATGGGTTTGGTGAACGCCGTGGTGGAACCGGATGCCCTCGACGCGACGGTGGCGAAGTGGACTGAGCGCCTGCTAGCGGGAGCACAGCTCGCCATTTCGGGGATCAAGAAATCGCTGCATTATGGCGAGTCGCATACGCTAGCGGAGTCTCTGGAGTGCGAAGCGGTGACGCAGAAAAAGTGCTTCGATTCGGAGGATTTTCGCGAGGGCGTAGCTGCGTTCCGCGAGAAACGCCGCCCACTATTTCGCGGGCGCTAGCTCTTCGTTTGATCAATGAGATGACCGCAGCCACGGGCAGCTAGCGCCATCATGGTGAGCGTCGGATGCTTATCGCCGGTCGAGCAGAAAGCATTGCCGCCGAATACATAGAGATTCGCAATGTCGTGCGTTTGGCAGAAGGAATTCAAGACTCCGTCTTTGGGATCTTCGCTCATGCGCGCGGTGCCACATTCGTGGATGGCGCCGCCGAGCTGGCGCCTGGAGGGGAGGCCGCCGCGCACCAATTCCCCGATGACCTCACCTCCCGCTTTGCGAAAAAGTTCTTCGGCTTTTTGCTGAAAGTCCGCTACGAGTTTTCGCTCATTGTCCGAGTAAGTGAAATGGATCTTGAGGGCAGGAATGCCCCAGTGATCTTTTACTTCAGGATCAAGCTCGACAAAGTTTTCTTTGCGCGCGAGCATCTCGGCGCCAGCGCTCCAGATGCGCGCCTGCGCCACGTACCGGCTCTTAATCTCCTTCTTCCACTCCGAGCCATAACCCGGCACTGACGCGGCGAACCGCGGATATTCGGTCTGCCCGCCGGTAGCGTTCATCACATAGCCGCGGATAAAATCCTTGCGCTGCGTTCCTTTGCCGATGTTCTGAAAGTTGGGGATGGTGATGCCGGCGGACTTGCCGTCATCAAGCCGGGCGGGACCGCCCTTCAGCTTCGGAAGGATGCCGCTCACACCCCCGCCGCTCACCTGATCCATCATGTAATGACCTAGCAGACCACTCGAATTCGCGAGGCCGCCTTTTGCCGAAAGCAGCAACAGCCTCGCGTTTTCGAGAGTGGATGCGGCGAGAATCACATACTTCGCGTCGACGTCGACGGATTTCATAGTGTGTCGCTCGATGTATGTGACGCCCTTGGCGCGATTCTCGTTATTCATGCGCACATGCGCGACCACGCAGTCCGTCAGCACCTCGAGATTGCCGGTCTTCATCGCGGGCGGCAGCGTTGTGGAAATGGTGCTGAACATGGCGCCGACATCGCAGCCGTTGACACAGTTGCCGCAATAGTGGCAGGGCGGTCGGTTGTGGTGCATCTGCGTGAGCTGGGCCAGCCGTCGAGGAGTCGGCGTGTATCCGAGACTTGTCGCGGCAGCTTTGAAGATCGATTCGGCGCAGTTCAGCGGCATCGCGGGAAGAAACGGGCCGTCCGGAAATTGCGGCAAACCCAGCTTCTCGCCGCTGACCCCTATGAAGCTTTCCACGCGATCGTAGTGTGGCTTCATATCGGCGTAGGTTACGGCCCAGTCCTTGCCGTAGCCATCGCGGGAAGCCGCTTTGAATTCGTAATCGGCCATGCGGTCCGTGGCGCGCGCCCAATGCAAAGTGCGTCCGCCGAGACATCGGGACCGGGTCCATCGATAGTTCGTGTCGGGCGAAGTGGTGTACGGATTCTCGCTGCTATCGAGCATGATGCGGTAATTGCGCTCGTTCCCGGTATACTTGCGCAACGCACCTGGCTTGCCTTGGCCGCGAAACGGCATTTCGTAAAGAAAAATATGATGAAAGTCTTTTTGCTCCATAGTTGCTCCCGCTTCGAGCATGAGCACTTTCATGCCGGCTTGAGAGAGTTCCATCGCGGCCCAGCCGCCACATGCGCCCGAGCCAACTATGATCGCGTCGTAGACTTTTGCCATCGTATGGGTAGCTTAACGCACTCGCATTTGGCTAGAATGAACCGCAAACATGGGAACACCTGCTCTGGACGGCGGACTTATTATTGGCTCAGAATCACTCACGATTGAACAGCTTATCGACGTCAGTCGCCACGCCCGCGGCGTCTCCATTGCGCCGTCGGCCGTCGAAAGGATACATAAAGGGCGCGCGGCGCTGGACCGGCGCATGGCCGATGGCGACCGGATCTATGGCGTGAACACAGGCGTCGGCGGCAACATTAAATTCGAACTCGAAGCGGATCAGGCGGTGCTCTTGCAGCACAACATCATGCGGCATCTTTCGTGCGCGACGGGACAGCCGCTACCGCCGGACGTTGTTCGCGGCGCGATGCTGCTCCGCATCGCAACATTCGCAACGGGCTGCTCGGCGGTGCGGGTGGAACTGGTCGAAGCGGTTCGCGATCTAATCAACGCGGGCGTCACGCCGGTGGTTCCGCGCTATGGTTCGCTGGGCGCGAGCGGCGATTTGATGCCATCGGCTTACGCCGCGCGGGTGCTTGTGGGAATGGGACAAGCGGATTATGAAGGTCAACGCCTTCCCTCGACGGAAGCAATGCAACGCGCGGGGCTGCCGCTGATTACTTTTGCCGCTAAGGAAGGGCTCGCGCTCATCAACGGAACTACGTTCATGACGGCTATCGCCGCCTTGTTGTGGCACGATGCGCGGATTGTTCTTCGCGCCATGGTCGCTGCCAATGCGCTTGCGGTGGAGGCGATCCAAGTTCCGGCTGTGCCGTTCGACTCGTGGGTGCACGAGCACAAAGGCCATCCAGGGCAGATCGCGGTCGCCGAATTCATGCGCGCGCAGCTCGAAGGCTCGGGGGTGCCGGTCGATCCGGCAGTACAGAGCTGCTACTCGCTCCGCTGCACGCCGCAGGGTTTGGGGCCTGCTTGGGAGTCTTTGGAAGATGGGCGCGCAGTGATTGAACGCGAGATGAACTCCGCGAACGACAACCCCCTCATCGACCCTGACACGGGCAAGCTATACGGTGCCGGAAACTTCTATGGCGGTCATATTTCACGGCTGCTCGATACGTGGAAGATCGACATGGCGATCATCGGCAATTGGGGCAATGCGCTGATGGCCGTGCTGGTGGACGATAAGTTCAATCGCGGTCTGCCGGCGAATCTGGTGCCGAATCCGGGCGTAAATTCGGGCTTCAAGGGAATGCAGTTGAGTGTCACCAGCCTGACCTGTGCAATCCGGCAGATGGCCGGGCCGAGCTCAATTCACTCGCTGCCCACGGAGCAGTACAACCAGGATGTGGTGAGCCTGGGGATGCACGCCGCGGTGACTGCCATGGATGCGCTCGACTGCCTTCGCAACGAGACCGCGATGGTTCTGCTGGCTGCGGTGCAAGCTGTGGATCTGCGCGGCGGGCCGGGCACACTTGGACGAGGGAACCGCCGCGCATACAATCTGGTGCGTGAGGATGCCGCGTTCCTCGATCGCGACCGGCCCATGGAACACGAGGTGTTCGCTGTGGCTGCACGACTGGCGGAGTTGTCTACTTCCGCTTCCGTATCCTAATTTCTCCGTTGAATGTGGTGAAGGTAAATTCGGGGCCGCCTCCGTTGATAGTGCCGGTCATGGAATTGTCGAAGCGGATCTTGTATTTTCCGTTCTTCGCATCGCCCGGTTCAGTGACAGGATGAGGGTTGGCTCCAGGCTTCACTTCGAAGTCGCTGAATACATCGCCGTTGTCGGCCTTGATCTTTACGTTGGCGCGGAAATCGGCGGGGAGCGTCACATCGATGTCGCCGTTCAGCGTGCTGAAGGACATGGGCTTGGACGCGTCCACGCGATCCAGGGAGACGATGACCGACCCGTTCAACGAATGGGCAATCACGTTGCCGCTCACGTGATTCAAAGTGACCTTGCCGTTGAGATTGTTGGCATCGATCTCGCCCGTGACACCGTCGACCAGGATGTCGCCGCCGTTCAGGCATTTCAATTTCAGGGATGTGTTTGCCGGGACGGTGATAACCAGATTGCTCTCCTCTTCCATCGCGTTTGTTTTGATCTCGATAACGTTGTTGTCTTCTTCGACATCGAGACCACTGCCGTGGTTCAAATCAAGACGCTTCATGCCATCGCGGCTGTGCGCGGGCCGCCCGCCGGAGTGGGCCGAAGCTTCGACGATGACATCCTGACCGTCGTGCCGTTTCACGGTGATTCCTCCGTTCATGAGGCTCGCGTGCACGATGCGCGGGCCGCCTGAAGAGCGATAAGGAACCACGACTCGCTCGGGCGACTCCTGCGCTCGCGCGGGAGCGAAAGTAAGAAGGGCCGCGGCTGTGAGCGCCGCGGAAATGACGATTGGTTTGGACATAATAATTGACTCGGAATTTACTGGGCCGCCTGATGCAGCCGGATGTTGCCGTTGAATGCGTCGAAAACCAGCTCGGGGCCGCCGGCTCCGGCGCGGGCCGTGGAAAAGCGGTGGCCGCGATAGATAAATTTGCCTTTGCCGCGCTCTACGTCGCCGGTGGTCTCAGCGGGCGCGGGCAAAACATCGAAGTCGGAAAAAATGCTGCCATTGAAAGTCTTGAACTTTAGATTTGCCGAGAGATTCGGCTGGAAGTAAACATCAAGAGCTCCGTTTAAGGTGTTGAAGCTGGACTCACCGGTCGGATTTTTACGAAAATGCACGGTCAGCGAGCCATTGATAGTGTGCGCGGTGCCGCTTCCGGCTACACGCTTCATATCGATTCCGCCGTTGATGTTGGACACATCGAAATGCGACGAGACGCCTTCCGCGGTCACCTCGCCGTTGACGGTTGCCAGGGTCACTTCCGTATCGGCGGGAATCTGGACATCGAAATCGAAGGTAACTTCATAACCGTAATAGCGCGAGCCGCGGTCATGATGGCCGTCATGGGAGCGGAAGGGGCCATCGACATACAAGCGGACGAAGTTGCCCTGTTGCGAGGTGTCCAGCTTCACGTCACGCTTGGCCTCTTCCATCGCTTCCTTGGACTCGGCGCGAATTTTCTTATGCGCCACCATCTGAATACCCGACCCCGAGTAACTAGTGACATGAATGAAGCCGTTCACGTTGTCCACTAGAACCTTGTGCGCGTTGCTCCCTTGGCCAAAACCAAAAGTTTGCCTGACGGTGTCGTTTTCCTCGAGTTTGAAGCGGTCGGAACCGCGAAGCGCTAACGCCAGAAGCAGATAAAGAAAAATATGCATGGAAAGCTTCGTCATTTACGCCACCCCTAACTTCCGCAAGCCCCAGTTCGCGCGTTTTCGCACGGCTTCATTGGCGTGCGGGTCGGCTGCAAGTTGCCGCAACATGGAGCCCGCCGACGCGTCACCGAGCGGCACAATCGCATCGATCAGGGCGATCTGGACCAGCGGAGAATCCTGCACGGGAATCGCATCTACCAGAGCACGCCGAACGGCCGGATTTGCGGTGAACTTCTGCAACGCGTCCACGGCCGAGAGCCGCACATTCACATTCGGATCGCGATTCACGGCCGTCAGCAGCGCATTTTCGACGGCGGAGTCCGGGCGTTCCATGCGATTGCTCCAAGTGACGCCCCGCAACCGTTCGCCCGCCGATTGCTGCTGCAGCAGAGTCAGCGTCACCATCTGGCGCATGCCTTCAACCTCTGTTTTGAGTGAAGCGATCTCAGTGTTGGCGGCGCTGTTTCTTCCCAGGTAGTGTCCGGCCAGCAACCCGCCGACGAACAGCGACGCCGCGAGCGCTCCCCACATCCATGGGCGACTCGGCATCATCGCAAGGTTGGAAGGCCGACTACTGCGTTCATATGCGTGAAGCATGGCGCGAAATCTCGGGAGCATCCTCGTGCTTGGCATGGGAAGCGGCAGGTCGTCCAGATCTCGCCAGAGAGCTGTGAACTCTTCCACTTCGGCGGCACACGCTTCACAATGATCCACGTGACCGAGAAAGGCGGCCCGGTCGCCGGCGCTCATCCGCCCCGCCAGGTATTCGGCCATTCCGATTCGAATTTGTTCGCAGGTCATGATGCTTTCTCTCCTCGAAGCGCAAAATACCGGTCGCCGAGTTCGCGCATGGCGCGATAGACCCGGACTTTCACCGCACCAACTTCGCAGTGCAGAATGCGCGCGATCTCGTCATAGCGAAGATCCTGGAAGCGGCTAAGCACGAGCACTTCGCGTTTTTCAACGGGAAGGCCGGCAAGCGCCTGACGCAAGAGATCCATCTCCTGCCGGCGGTGAAACAACTCCTCGGGCGCGGGTTCGCGACTCGGAATTTGCATGGGTTCATCTCCTGGATCGCCATCGAGCGCGACTTCGCCGCGGCGCTTGCGCATTTGATCGAAGTAAACATTGCGTGCGATCTGGTAAAGCCACGCCGCGAAGTTGCGGTCTGGGCCATAGCTGTTGCTATATTTCAAGACACGAAAAAATACGTCCTGAACCAGATCTTCACTGGCGCCGGCGTTGCCGGTCAGGTGCACGAAATAACGAAACAGCGGGATCGAGTGACGCTCAAAAAGCACCTCAAGCCGGGCGGTTTCGCCTGCCTGCACCTGTTGCATCAACGCATCGTCAGTCAAATTTCGCACTCAACAAGCAATACTGGGCGGCCCTGGAAAGGTTACAGGGAAACATTCAAGGAGTCAGGAGAATGCGTTCTTCGGTGGCGGCTTCCACGGCCTTCCGCGAATACGGCATGGGATGATACTTACCCGCAGCCCAATCGCCCAGAAGATCGCTGTAATGAGGACTGGCGGGGTCGCCAGATTCGCCAGGAACGTTGGTCATTACGGAACGGTCCCAATCCGCAGTGTCCAAAATCTCGCGATAGGAAGCTCCGTTGGTCTGCTGAAAATTCAGGCCGCTGGTGGCGTTGACGGTATTGGCATCGCCCGGACGCGATACTGGCCCTAGATCCAGCGCGGGCCGACCGAGCGGGTGCTGGAAAAGAATTTTGTGCAACTGCCCCCATTGCCACTTATCCTCGTCGGCGCCGAGTTTCTCGATAACCAGGGAGATGGCGCGATTAAGCGCATCGGCAATTTCGGCTGGATGTGGACTTCCTTCGAGTGTTTCCAGCAGTTTATTGAGTTCGACTTTAGGCCCAATTTCCGCGCCGAACACGCTGACAGGAAGCTGCGAAATCCAAACCTCGTAGATAAGCGCGGCGCGCGAGTCCGCGGACATGGCGCCATCCCAGGCGGCGAGTTCGCGCGACCAGCGGTCACCCGTGAGGCCCGCCGCGGGTTTCGACTTGGCAAGAATTTTCTGGAAGCGCCGCGCCGGGAGCGACGTCACGTCTTGTTGCATTCGCTCGAAATCCCGCACTGTGAATTTCTTGGCCCCGGCCATCATATCGCGGATGCGCTCCACGCGAAACGGGAGAGCCCACTCATAGCCGAGCGGCACAGCATAACCGGGCGGCAGAATATTCTGATTCGCGGTGGCGATGTAATGCCTCGGCGGATTGAACTCGTGCGGCAACTCAGACAGCTTCCGAAATCCGTTCCACTCGTAAGCGCCGGTATCGCCAGGCACCGGAAGCATCCCCGACCAGTTCTCTCGAATCGGGGCCATGCCGCCTACCTGCCATCCGATATTGCCCTGGGTGTCCGCGTAGAGAATGTTCTCGCTGGGCACTTTGTAACGGGCCATGGCGTCTTCAAACTGGTTCCAGTTGCGGGCGCGGGCGATTGAAAGCGCGGCGAGATATCCCGCCGTGCCCGGTTCACTGCCAATCCACTTCAGAACATAAGCTCGATGGAGCGCCGCGTCATCGTAGATCACCGGGCCGTGCAGGGTAAAGCGCAACTCCACGTCGCGCGCCGGTTCGCCCTTCACCGGAATCTTGTGATGCTCGCTTTCAAAACGCTTCCAGGCGCCGCGATACCAATACTCGCGCGCGTTCTCGGGATTCACTTTCTCAACATACAGATCTTGCTGATCGATGCCGACGATGGTGAAACCGAATGCGATGTCTTCGTTGTGGCCAAGCGCTATGCCCGGCAGCGCGGGCTCGCCGGCGCCAATCGCGTTCCAGCCGGGTCCAACCAGATGAACTGTTTTTCGCAACGAAGGAAGCTGAACCGGGCGGTGTGGATCGTTCGCCAGGATGGGCTTGCCCGACTCCGTCAGGGTTCCGTCGACCACCCAGTTATTGCTTCCCTGCTCGGTTGACAGCCTCACCGGGCCGACGGTTTCGTTGTACGTCCGAACGATATTGGCAGTGATTTCAGCGAGGTCTAGCCCCTCGGGAATCTCAATTGGAATATTTGGATCGGGTGGAAAGAGCTGCTGCGTTTTTTCCAGGCCGAAGCGCGAGATCTCCAGCGAGCGGCTGACTTCGCGCTGCAGGTTGTGGGTCATGAGCAGCCCGGCGACGCGGCTTAAGCAATCCTCCGGCGCCCAAAGGCCGGGATCGTAGCCAGCGATTTGAAACTCGCGCGGCCGTGTATGGAGCCCGCGAATATAGACGTTGATCCCTTCGACGAACGATGTCACGATCAAACGCGTATCGGACCCATAGCTCGCCCATTCAGCGTTCCAATCGCCGCGATAATTTACGGATCGCGCCAAGGTGTCCCGCGCAATTGCCGAAGGCCCCAAAACCTCCGATAGTTTTCCGGTTCCGACGCGCCGCCAGAGATCGATCTGGAACAGGCGGTCCTTGGCGGTGATGTAACCTTGCGCGAAGAAAAGATCGTGAACCGTGGCGGCATAAATATGAGGCACGCCCCACCGGTCGCGAAGAATTTCCACCGGCTTTTCGAGCCCTCGGAGTTTCACCGGCCCGGCCACTAGAGGTAACGCGGCGAACAGAAGCAGGACGAACTTCATGGGAACAGTGTAGCGGCTCAGCGCGATGGGCGAGAATCGATTTTGACGCGATAGAACGGCCGGTCTTTCTCAGCGGGATCCGGGGCGAAGTCCTGAGAGGTTTTCGACGGCTGGTAATCGCGCCATAGCCAGAGCATCTCTTCGGGCAGCTCGGCATTCCCGTGGGCCGCATTGTGGGTGCCAGAGCCGAAACTAAGATGGAAATCATAATCGCGAAATTTTAGCGAATTAGCCATATGGATATTTTGGAGAGGCCAGCTCCCAAAAGGGTTTTCTAAATCGTTGGCGCCATCCTGCAGCCACACGCGGATATTGCGCTTGGGCTCGGTCCGGACGCGGAAGGGATAAGTGTTTCCGCCATCGAATTCGCCCGGGTGGTTCTGCTGCAGATTGGTAAAGCTGCCGATGCGCGAGAGCACACGACTAAACTGATCCGGCTGAAACCAAGCGGCGTTGAATGCGCAAATGCCACCTGAAGAATTGCCGGCGATGGCGCGGCTATACGCATCCTTTCGGAGATTATATTTGGCGGAAATCACGGGAAGAATTTCATCACGAAGGAAGCGCGCGAAGCGATCCGAGACGGTGTCGTACTCAATGCCGCGGAGGGATTTGTCACCGATGGTTCCGGGATCGATGAAGACATGGATCATGACCGGAATTTTTTTGGCGGCGGTGAGATTGTCGAAAACGATCTGAGAGCGCGTGTTGCCATCGCGCTGAACCATCACGTGCCCGTCCTGCCAAACCATCAGTGCGGCCGGAGTGCCCGGATCATACTGAGCCGGGACGTAGACCCAGTAATCGCACTTCATACCGTCGTAGATTCTGCTGGTGAAAACCGTCTTGTCGGACAGCGTGCCGTGCGGAACGGAGATCTTTTCATAAGACTCGGGGCCGTACGCGGCGACATCCGTTTTGCCGCCGAACGCGGCCTTGCCGACGAGGTAGTAGAAGGAATGAGAGAGGCCAGTTTCCAATTTGGCGCCAGCGAACCAGAGATTGGTTTTACCGGCATGGCGCATCGCGGGACCAGGCTGATCGTCCACAAGCAGTTGAGTCGCAGCATCGGTTTCGATCGCGAATAGAAAATCGGGTCCATCGGCGACGACGGCGAGACCTTTCTGGAGGTCGTCGCTGCTGAAGGAGTTGCGCAGTGCGTCGGCAAATTCGGGGCGGGCGGGCTTACGCGAGAGATCGATGAGTTCGGACGCGGATTTCTTGTCGGCAGCAAACACAGCACACGCGATGAGAAAAAGGGCGAACGTTCTCATAAGCGCGCCGCGCGCATCTCTTCGGCCAGGTAATCGCTGGCGCGCCATGACAGCGCCAATATCGTCAGCGTCGGATTCTTTTCCGAAGCCGTGGTGAATGCGGCGCCATCCACCACGAATAGATTTTTCACCT
>JANYJA010000196.1 GCA_025358575.1 Terriglobia bacterium | reverse complement strand
CTACGCAAACACCCATCTTCTCTCGGGGTAAGCTTGATTTACTTCCTCAATTGACCCACACGAGTTCCTGAAGAGCCAAGAAAATAGATATGGGCGCGACCGTGAACTGCCCTTGTTGCGGCGACCCACGAACCCTGATTTCATGGGACGAGATGGTTATGAAACAACGGCAAGACGGTTTGCTAATCCCCCCATTTTTGGTAGTGGCGTTCCTGGGTACCGATCATCCTATATTTATGGACTGGCCGATGGGCAAGCGAATTCCGAATGGTAAGTATGTGCCCCCGGAACAGGCGAGGCGCTTTATCAGAGGGCGAGCATCAAGATATTGGGAGCGATGGACCGGTCTGAGGATGCCAACAGACGATAAGGTATAACCCAGCGAGAGAGCAGCACATGACTCTTGGCTTGGTCGCTAGCCAATTGGAATTACCTCCGACCAGTGCCCAGATTCATCCTGTCCGGCGCGCCAGCTTGACGCGAGTTATTCGCTTGGAAAATTCGCGCATCGAATTTGTAAGCACCAGCTGGAAGTCAGGATAATCGCTGAGCCCCACGTCCCGAACTGGACCACCCAGACACAAGGTACTCCGGCGCATGCCCCGTTTCGGGAGGGCTTTGAAGTTTCCCATCCACGGCTCGATCGAATTGACTTGATTTCCCCTGCCAAGCGAGCGTGAATGGTGTCACCTAGTAGCACATTTCCATGCCCGGTCCCCCTGCCCCACAATCAAGCGTACTAATTCGACTGAGTCCCTCAGCACTCCGAGCACTGTGGCAGGACATTTTTGGAAAACCCGCTCCCCTGCATGCGCAACGCGAACTTCTGATTAATTGCCTGACTTACCGCCTGCAGGAGCAGGCATCGGGCGGCTTGCGTGCGGCGACCAGGCGTCAGCTTATCAAGCTCGCCCAGGATCTGGCCGCAGGTACCGCGCCGGTCCTGCTCGATACCAGTCGCATCAAGCCCGGTACCCGTCTTGTGCGCGAATGGCAGGGCAATACACATGAAGTCTTGGTCGTTGAAAACGGCTTTCGTTATCGCGACCAACAATACGGCAGCCTGTCTGAGATCGCGCGACTGATCACCGGCACGCGCTGGTCTGGACCGGTGTTCTTTGGGTTGAAGCGTCCCGCCTCCCGCGGGGATTCGCATGGCAGACGCGCGTAAATCCCTGCGCTGCGCGATCTACGCCCGGAAATCTTCCGAAGAAGGGCTCGAGCAGGCGTTCAATTCCCTGGACGCTCAGCGCGAGGCTTGCGAAGCGTACATCTCGAGCCAGCGCCACGAAGGCTGGCGCGTCGTGTCCGCGCGCTACGACGACGGGGGTTATTCCGGTGGCACACTTGAACGACCTGCCGTAACCCGCCTGCTGGCCGAGATCGATGACGATCAGATCGACGTCGTGGTGGTCTATAAGGTAGACCGCCTGACCCGTTCCTTGAGCGACTTCGCACGCATCGTGGAACGCTTCGATGCGCACGGCGTGTCCTTTGTATCGGTCACCCAGCAATTCAATACGACCAGTTCAATGGGTCGCCTGACTCTCAACGTACTGCTGTCCTTTGCTCAGTTCGAACGTGAGGTCACCGGTGAGCGTATCCGTGACAAAATTGCGGCGTCCAAGGCCAAGGGCATGTGGATGGGTGGTTGCGTGGCACTGGGTTACGACCTGGTTGATCGACAGCTGGTCATCAATCCGGTCGAAGCGAAGCAGGTGCAATGGCTCTACCAGCGCTATCTGGAGCTGGGCTCGGTGGCCAGACTCAAGGCCGAGCTAGACCGCAAAGGCATCCGCAGCAAGGCGCGCGTCAGTCGGGATGGACGAGCGAGCGGTGGCGCGTCCTTCTCAAGGGGGGCGCTTTATACCCTGCTGCACAGTCGTCTATACCGTGGCGAGATCCGTCACCGGGACCGATCTTTCCCCGGTCAGCATGAGCCGATCATTGCCAAGGAACTGTGGGAGCAGGTCCAGGCACGACTCGCTGCCAACAAGGAAGATCGGCGCAATGGCAAGCAGGCTTCCAGCCCTAGTCTACTGGCGGGACTGGTCTTTGACGATCGGGGAAACCGTTTGACGCCCTCCCATGCCGTTCGACACGGTAAGCGCTATCGCTATTACATCTCCCAGGCCTTGATCCAGCACCGACACGCCAGTGCGGGAAGTGTCAAGCGCATTCCGGCGCACGACTTGGAGGATTTGGTCATCCGACGATTGGAGTTATTCCTGCGGGCGGCGCCGGACATCCTGAGTGCGCTGTCGGAGTCAGGGGATGACGCAATCGTAAAGCAGCGCCTCACCAAGGCAGCGCTGGGGCGTGCAATGACCTTGCGCAGGGACACGCCCACATCTTTACGTGACTTTCTGCGCGAGACGGTCACTAGAATTGTAGTTGGCGAAGCCCGGATCAGCATTGAAATTGCCAAGTGGACGATGCGAGGTCTACTAGTGGACGAGGACACCGTGTCCGCACGCCACCACACTGAGGATCTCATAGCTCTTGCCGTGCAGGCTCGACTGCGCACAAGCGGTGGCGTCGTGCGATTGATCTTGTCGAGCCAATCCGCGATTGAGCCGTCCGCTGTCTCAAACGTGCCGCTCATTCGCGCGGTGGTGCATGCACGCTGTTGGTATGAGCGATTGCTCTCTGGAGGACTGGAATCGCAGCCGGCATTCGCGAGGGAGATGGGTATCAGTCCCCGCTATCTGCGAAAAATCACTCGGTGTGCTTTCCTGGCACCCGATCTTGTTGAATTGATTCTCGCGGGTCGCCAGCCCGCGGAACTCACACTCGAAAAATTGCTCGAAAACCTGCCGCTCGATTGGTCGCAGCAGCGGCAATTGTTTCTCACCGCTCGGACTTAACTTCGCGCCAATCGTCAAGTTTTTTTTGCGTCTTCAACCTGTCCGTGTGGCATTCAAAATGCTGCTGAACGGACATGCAGTTTCCGCCCAGTGCAATGCGATGAATCCAAAGGTGGCACGTGAAAGTACGAGCTGGAGAATCGTGCGCAAAAAGTTACACCCTGCCGGACTGATGTGCGTTTTACGTGCCGAGAATTCGTCACGAATAACGGCAAACCGATTGATCGTACGGCACTTGGTACGTGCAGCGGAGACGGAGAATGAAAGCTGCAGACTGGGTGGCGGTGGAGGCAGTCTTGCGCGAACCCGTCTCCGATCCATATTCCCTGCTAACAGGGAAAAATACAGGGAATTTCACACGTATTGCTGGGTCCGATCGCGCACCATCCCGCCGAAACC
>JANYJA010000039.1 GCA_025358575.1 Terriglobia bacterium | reverse complement strand
CGGGCCGAGATCTCGCGTGCCCGTGGCGACGAGCACGCGGGGCTCCACCATGCGCAGCGGGCGCAGATGCTGGCCGAGCGCGCGGGCCATCCTCCGACGATGCGCTCCGTGCTGGGGGAGCTCGCACTCGCGATGTCGCGGGTCGGCGACGGCGAGAGCGCGCAAGAGCTCTTCGAAAAAGCCCTGGCCATGACGCCTGACGCGATCATCAACGAAGTGAAGGCGTCGGGATTGCGCGGGCGCGGCGGGGCGGGATTTTCGACTGGCATGAAGTGGAGCTTTCTTCCGCGCAATTCGCCCAAGCCCAAGTACATCATGGTCAACGCCGATGAGAGTGAGCCCGGGACGTGCAAGGACCGGCTGCTCATCGAGTACGATCCGCATTCGCTCATCGAGGGGATGCTGATCGCCGCGCTGGCTGCGGGTTCGAACCTCGGTTACATTTATATCCGAGGCGAATATCGGTACCTGATCGACATCATGGACCGGGCCATCGCGGAAGCGCGCGCTCACGGATTTCTCGGCAAGAATATTAAGGGATCGGAGTTTTCTTTCGATTGCCACACGCATTCTGGTGCCGGTGCTTATGAGTGCGGCGAGGAATCGGCTCTGTTGGAATCGTTCGAAGGGAAGCGCGGTATTCCGCGAATTCGTCCGCCATTTCCGGCGGTGGCGGGTGCGTATCAATGCCCCACGGTGCTCAATAACGTTGAGACGTTCTGCGCGGCGCCGCCTATCATGCTGATGGGCGCGCAGGCTTTTGCGGGATTGGGAACGCCCAAGAATGGCGGCACCCGGCTGTTCTGTTTATCGGGCCACGTCAACAAGCCTGGTGTTTATGAGTTGCCGATGGGCTTTCCGCTGCTGCGCATGATTGAAGAAGTAGGCGGCGGCATGCGCGGCGGCAAGAAGCTGAAGGCGGTGATCCCCGGCGGCTCGTCTTGTCCCGTCCTGAAGGCCGACGAGTGCGATGTGCTGATGGATTTCGATTCACTCGCGGCGGCTAAAAGCATGCTCGGTTCCGGCGGAGTCGTGGTGATGGATGAGAACACCTGCATGGTGAAAGCCGCGCTGCGTATCATGCGGTTCTATGCGCACGAAAGCTGCGGCTGGTGCATCCCGTGCCGCGAAGGCACCACGTGGCTCAAGAAACTGCTGACGCGTTTTCACGAAGGCATGGGTCAGCGCAGCGACATTATACTGATCGGCGACCTTGCCAAAAATATGCTGGGGCGCACGTTCTGTCCGCTCGGTGATGCGGCGGCGCTGCCGACGATTTCCATCGTTGAGAAATTTACCGACGAGTTTGAAGCGCATCTCGAAGGCCGCCCCTGTCCCTACGAACACGCGTCGCGGTTGGTGCACGCGTAAACATTCAAAGAAGAAATCATGGCTGATCTGGTCACATTCACGATTGACGGCAAAAAGGTCCAAGCGGCTCCGGGAACGCTGGTGATCGATGCCGCCAAGCTCGCCGGCATCGAGATTCCGTCGTTCTGTTATCACGAAGATTATTCGCTGCAGGCCGCGTGCCGCATGTGTTTGGTGGAAGTCGAGAAGATGCCGAAGCTTCAGACGGCATGCACGCTTCCCGTAGCCGAAGGCATGGTGGTCCGGGCCGGAACTGAGCAGATTGCGACCGCGCGAAAGTACACGCTTGAATTTCTATTGACCAATCATCCGCTCGATTGCCCCGTTTGCGATAAGGGCGGCGAGTGCGAATTGCAGGATATGGTCTTCCGTTACGGCGCGGGCGAAAGCCGCTACACCGAGACCAAGCTGCATGTGGATGAGGCCCAGTGGTCGCCGGTTGTGTTTTTCGATGCGCCGCGCTGCATCCTGTGTTTCCGGTGCGTGCGCGTCTGCAACGAAGGCATGGGCGTGGGCGCGCTCGGCGTGGTGAATCGCGGCGCGGTTTCGGAAATTGCCCCGAATAAGGGCGACCATCTGGAATGCGATGAATGCGGGATGTGCGTGGACATTTGTCCCGTAGGCGCGCTGACCAGTGGGACTTATCGTTACAAGACGCGCCCGTGGGAAATGGAGCACGTCGGCACGATTTGCACGCATTGCTCGAACGGATGCAAGACCACTCTGGGCGTGCGCAATGACCAAATTATTCGCGGCAATAATCGCGACCGGTCCGGCATCAACGGCGAGTTTCTATGCATCAAGGGGCGCTACGGATTCGATTTTTACGATCATCCCGAGCGGCTGCAATCGCCGTTGCTGCGTACCAACGGAAAACTCGAGCCAGTGTCCTGGTCGGTCGCGTTGAACGCGGCGGCAACGAAATTCAAAGAGGTGAAGGCGCGCGGCGGTAAGTTCGGCGTGATCGGTTCGAACCACACCACAAACGAAGAAAATTTCTACTTGCAGAAGTTCGCGCGCCAGGGTTTAGGAACGAATAATATCGATCACCATCGCACTGGTGATGTGGTGACGCTGCTCGATTCGCTCAGCGGCACGACGGGTAAGCTTGCGACCAGCGAAGACTTCTATAGCAAGAAGGCGGTGCTGATCGTTGGTGCGGATCTTTCCATCGAACAGCCGTTCCTGGCATTTCAGATTCGCGCGAATAAACGCCACAACAATGCGACCGTCTATGTGGTCACGGAAAAGCCGGTGCGCGAAGACAAGATTGCATCGTCGGCGATGCGGGCGGATGCGGCAAGTCAGTTGACGGCGGTCGAGAGTTTGCGCGGCGCGCTTTCGGGCTTGACTGAACTGGTGATTGTTTTTGGAGATTCGATCAAGGGCGACAAGGTTCGGCAACTCGTCGCGTTCGGAACGAGCCTCGGATTCGCAGTCTCTTATTGCTGCCTTTTGGATTACTCAAACTCGCGCGGCGCAGTGGATATGGCATTGATACCGGATCTGCTTCCTGGCTTCCATCCTGCTGAAGCGGGCGGATTGAACACGACGGAAATGATGGCATCAACCGATCTGGACGTTCTCTG
>JANYJA010000164.1 GCA_025358575.1 Terriglobia bacterium | reverse complement strand
TGGCGCACCTGATAGCGCGGCTGACCGAGTGCGAGTTCCTGCCGTTCAGCGCCGTGCTGAGCGGGATCAAAGAAATCAAAGCGGTGATGGCGGATGCCGAGCGCATTCGGCGGCTAGGCCGGCGGACAATTGTTTTCATCGATGAGATTCATCGCTTCAACAAGGCACAACAGGATGCGTTCTTGTCGTACGTGGAGCGCGGCGACATTATTTTGATTGGGGCGACGACGGAGAATCCATCGTTCGAGGTGAACTCGGCGCTGCTTTCGCGATCGAAGGTGTTTGCGCTGCGGGCGCTGGCGGTGGAAGAGATTGTCGAGCTGCTGCGGCGCGCGTTGAAAGACGTGGCGCACGGCTTGGGCGATCGCGGAGTGAGGGCGGGCGATGACTTGCTGGCGCAGATTGCGGTCCACGCGAACGGTGATGCGCGATCGGCTTATAACACTCTAGAGGCAGCGGTGGCGGCGAGCACGGGGCCGGAACTGGCGCGAGAGGTGGTGGAGGATTCGCTGCAGCGGAAGGTGCTGCTCTACGATAAGTCGGGCGAAGAACACTATAACTTGATCTCGGCGTTGCATAAGTCGGTGAGGTCAAGCGATGCGGATGCGGCGCTTTACTGGCTGGCGCGCATGCTTGAGGCGGGCGAGGACCGCATGTACATTGCGCGGCGAATCGTGCGTATGGCCATTGAAGACATCGGCCTCGCGGACCCGCGCGCGGTCGAGCAGTGCATCGCGGTGATGCAGACGGTGCATTTTCTGGGTATTCCAGAGGGCGATCTGGCGCTGGCGCAGGCCGCGATCTATTTGTGCGTGGCTCCAAAGTCGGATGCGGTGTACAAAGCGCTCGGCGCGGTACAGAGGGACGTTCAAAATTCGGTGGCGGAGCCAGTGCCGATGAATTTGCGCAATGCGGTGACGGGGGCGATGAAGGAGTGGGGTTACGGGAAAGGCTACCAGCACGCGCATCAAGCGACGGATGCGATGACGGATATGGAATGTTTGCCGCCGTCGATGGCGGGAAAGCGATGGTACGAGCCTACGGATCGGGGAGCGGAGCAGCGGATTCGAGAGCGGCTGGCGGAGATTCGGGAGAAGCGGGAAATGCAACAACGCAAATCACGATGACAGTTCAGCGGGCCGCTTCGGAGGCGGCCCGCCGAAAACACACTACATCTGTGTTGGAGGATTTCCGCTCGTCGCAATATACACCGATGGCGCGGCCGAGAGTGCGCCCGCCAGGGAATAAGCTGGGCCGGTGCTGGATGTGAGGAAGGGAGTCAGGGCAACAACGGCCGAGTTTGGCCCGTTATAAACGCTGGTCAACCCATCGGTAGATTCGTAGTTCAGATTGTTCGCCGGATTTGCATTTGAAATCACGCGTCCCAATGCACGGTGTTCTGCCTCCACGCCGAGAATGGAGGCCGCGACTTCCCCGAAATATTCCAGTTGGTCTGGCGTATACTTGCCAGTCCTCCCGGTTCTCGCCTGCACGCCGGTCACGAATGCAGCCAATTGCGCGAACTCAAATGTAGCAATCGTGTATGCGCCGATAAAAGCGTTCTCCAGAGCTTCCAAAAGGTTGATGAATGCGGTTAGTGTGTCGAAGCTTCCGGTGGGGAAGTAAAAAGTTTGGTACGGGTCGCCGGAAGGAGAACCGATTCCCAGCAAGCCGCGGAGAAGATTTGCGTGCTGAATCTCCTGATAGAGCGCCGCCTGAAGATAGGCGATATTGCCCGGATTGCTGTTGGCCGGATTCGGGTTGGTGGCGGTGCCGCCGGGGCCAGCAAGATTGGGGTCCATGATGACCGGTCCAATTAAGCCTTGATAATAAAAAGTGGTCGCCAGATCTTCCGCGACCAATGCCGCGGTAAAAATCTGATCGGCATTATCGACGGGCGTGCCTGAGGCCCTGGTCCCTGCGTTTTGTGCTGCCACTAACGTAGCGGTCGCAGCTCCGAGACCGACGAGCTTGCTCGCTTTCAAAAAAGCCCTGCGATGAAGCCGGGAAGTTTCTTCGGGGTTCAGCATGTTCTTGGATCCGTTCTCCTTTGTGCGTTCGCGCCACTTTTCGGCGTGCGCTACAGGATGTACGGTAGTTCTCAAGAAACGGATTGAGCTGAATTCCGGCTTTTTAGGGGCGGCCGGCGGATGGGGAAGTGGCCCTTTCGTTGCAACGGAGTTCACATGCGTCCTATTTATGCTGTACTCTCTGTTGCGCTTTGGTTCGGGTTCCTTGGTCCGCGCGTCGGGTCAGCGCAATTGGTCACTAACCCGCAGGCGGTGCCGCGCACGGGCAATCTGCCGGTTGTTTTCCTGAATGGGTACGAGACCGATTGCTCGGTGGCATCGTTTCAAAGATCTTTCGGCAGCGCGGATCAGGTGATGCAAGCGAACGGCCGAGCAAGCTTGTTTTTCAATAACTGCTCGTATTCCGGAGGCCCTTCCATCGAAAAGCTTGGGGCACTGTTCAGCACTTTTCTGTCTGGTCTTACTTATACGGATGGAACGCCAGTCGGCATGGTGGACGTGGTGGGTTACAGCATGGGCGGCTTGATCGTCCGGAGTTATCTCGCGGGCAAGCAGGAGACCAATGGAGTTTTCACGCCGCCGGCTTCCATCCTGATTCACAAAGCGATCTTCATCGCCACTCCGAATTTTGGCACGCCTGTCGCCGCGCTCGGTCTTAGCTTCAGCCGACAGTTTGACGAGCTATCGAGCGGCAGCCACTTCCTGATGGATTTGAATACGTGGAATCAGAACCACGACGATCTGCGCGGCATAGATGCAATTGCAATGATTGGGAACGGCGGCACGGGAATCGCGACGACGCCAGGTTTTGACGATGGTTTGGTTCCGCTCAGCAGCGGCTCCATTCGGTTCTACATGCCGGGCAGGACGCGCATCTTGCCGCGCTGCCACCAGCCCGCCGGCAGACTTCTGGAACAAACCGGATTGTGCCCGCAGAACTCACTGGGCATTTCTTACGTCACGGCCTCGACGGAAGACAATAGCCGCATCATGGTCTCGTTCCTAACCGGAACAGGCGATTGGCAGTCGATTGGAACGGCGGCGGAGCAGAACTCGTTTCTGCAAACGGGCGGGGGGCTGTTGGTGCGTGCCCGGACGAACACCGATGTCGCGGTGTTTCCCAACTCGATCACAGCCACCCCTTCCAGCGGAGCCTCGAAGCAGTTGAATATGGCGAATACCGAGCTTGCGTATACGGACCTGATCGCCGCTGGAAATGTGGATTTGAAAGTCAGCGCGGATTCGGCAACTTTCACGGAGTCCGTCAATCTTCCCGCGGGTGGCACGGAAGCTTTCGTGGTGAAGCTGGGGCCCGTGGTGGACGGAGTGGCACCATCGGCGGCGGCGCTGTTCCCGCTGGTGCTTGCGCCTCGCATGATCGTGTCGATTTACGGAAGCAATCTCGCACAAACCGCCGCTCCGGCGACGTCTGGTCCTGTGCCGACACTCTTGTCGGATGTATCCGTCATGCTCAACGGCGTGCCAGTAGGACTTTTTTATGTGTCTCCGAAGCAGATCAATGCTGTGTTACCGGACAATGTTTTCGGATTGGTGCCACTGAAAGTGCAAAACTCTTCAGGGTCGCAGACGCTCAACCTTTGGCTGGAGCCCGCGTTTCCGGCGGTCTTCACGCTGGATCAATCTGGCAAAGGTGCGGCGGCGGCGCTGAATGCCACGAACAATCAGATCGTGTCTTCTTCCAATCCGCTTCATGCGGGGGAATATCTGGAACTGTTTCTGACAGGGCTCGGTCCCACAACGAGTCAGGGGGGATTTGCGGTGGCGAAGCAGCAACCAACCGTTAGGGTTGGCGGATCCGATTGCCCGGTGACCTACGCCGGCGCCGCGCCCGGATTTCCCGGACTGGATCAGATTAATTGCCGAGTCCCAGCGGGATTAGGGACGCAAGCCGCTGCGGCCGTCTTGGTCCAAAGCGGCGCGCGATCAAGTCAGAAAACCACCGTTACGGTTCAATAGCTAGAAAAGAAACTTCATTCCAAGTTGCAGAATGCGTGGATTGTGCGCGCCGTTCGGATGGAGGAAACTCACGCCGTCCAGGCAACTGGCATCCCCGGCGGAATTATTCGCGCCGCCGTAACAACTGGCCGAATTGTTGACACCGCTGAACTGGGTATGGTTGAACACATTGAAACCTTCAGCGCGGAATTCGACAGCTCTCTGCTCTGAAATTGCGAAACGCTTGAACAAACCCATGTCGAAATTGGTGCGCGATGGGTTACGCAAAATATTTCGGCCTGAGTTTCCAAACGTCAGCCCGCGGGGTTGCGCGAATGCCGCTGGGTTGTAAAGGAGCGGGCCCACAATTCCCAAAACTTCCCGCGAAGAGGGCGCTGCATTGGGGTCGCCGACAATATCGACGTAGGAGGAAGTACCCGCGCCGTTGCCTACGCCCGGGCCGTACGAGCCGTTAACCACGCTAAAGGGAGTTCCGGTCTGGAAGGTCATCAATCCCGAGATCTGCCAGCCGCCTAGCAGAGTGTGAAGGAGGCCCGGATTTTGAAAAATCGGCAAGTCGTAAATGCCACTGACGTTCAACAGATGCCGCTGATCGAAATTGGAACTGGCGTGCGTCTGTTTCAGGTTATAAGAGTTTAGGAAGTTGCCGTCGTATCGATCGGACGAATCGTCAAGCGAGTGGCTGTAGGTGTAAGCCACGCTGAATTGCGCCCGGCCTGCTGTGCGCCGGAGTGAAAACTGCAGTCCGTTATAGCTCGAATTCGCCTGATTCTCGAGCGAAATGATAGATCCGAATCCGTGGTACCCGCGATAGGGATTAGCGTCCGCGCCACAGGCCACGTTGAAATTAATCAACGCCTGTCCGCTTGGCGCGGTTCCGTTCACCAAGCCGCTGCCGCAATCCGCACCGGTTATCGGCTGATGGGGGCCGTACGGGTTCTGCGATGACGGTGTCGCATAAAGCTGATTGATATCGCGCTGCAGCGTCAGATGCGTTCCCTTAGTTCCCACGTAAGAGACGGTCGCAACTGTATCGCGCATCAACTCCGATTGCACATCGAAGTGCCACTGTTGCATGTAAGGCCAGCGAACCTGCGTCGGGATCGACGTCGGCGAGAGCGGCGGATAAGAAGCGACGCCACTGCTGCCGCCAATGTTCCCATAGCCGTTGATGTTGACCTGTGTAGAATTCAAAACCAGCGGTGCGCTGCCTTCGAGCGATTCGGTGTTTCCTTCGTTGCCGTTGGTGAGCTCGAAGAACAGCCCGTAGGCCGCGCGAATAGCGAGCTTGCCTTTGCCGAACGGGTCCCAGGCGAAACCCACGCGCGGGGCCGGATTAAACAGATGGCCTTTCATGCAGCCCGCGGGCACACTGCCCTTTCCGCATTGCACGATGCCATTGAATGGGTCGCCGGACCCGGGAATCAGATTCCCCCCCACGCCGGTAACCGAGCCGTCGGAATCAATCTGCGGCGCATTCGCGGCATTGAAGCGCCGCGGATCGAAGTTGTAGGCCCGCTGATATTTCTCGCGATACGTCCCAAACATACTGACCCGCAATCCCAGATTGAGGGTGAAGCGAGGCGTAACGCGCCAGTCGTCTTGAACGAACGGTTCAAAACTCTTGGAGCGATTGTAGTATTTGATTTTGGCCGTGGTCTGCTGATACGACTGAATTCTGCCAGTAAGAAAATCGGCGAATCCGTTCCCCGTGCTGTTCGGCGCAGTGCTGCTGAAGTTCAATAGGCCCTGAAGCTGAGGACCGTTCTGCTCGTTCTTTTGCCGAGCCGCGAAGTAGGCGCCGATAAACAGGTTGTGGCTCCCGGCGTTCTTTGAAATCTGATCGCGGTAGGTGTACGTCGGGTTAGCGTTGTTCCACGGGAAGTAGCCCGTGTTCTGCCCGAAAGTGCCGCCGCCGTACGCCGAATTGCAACAGAACTGAACGCCCGGCAGCAGTCCGCCAAAACCGTTATTAAAAATTCCTCCAACAGTTAGCGTTGAGGGCCGGGCGACTTTGCCAATAGCGTCCAGAAGAATGTGGTCGGTGGTATAGCTGAACACAAATTCATTTAGAAGGCTCGGCGAAAAGCTGTTGGTCATGTGGGCCACCAAGCTGACGCCAGGTCCCACGAACTTGGTCTGCACCGTTGGAAAACTGGAGGTGCCGCCGGCCCACAAAGGCGTCGGCGTGATGGTGTTCCAGGAATCGTGGATAAACCGGAAGAAGACGCGGTGGTTGTCGGTCAGATTCTCGTCGACGCGCACCAATTCTTCGCGCCAGTTTGTGGGCGAGACCGGGGACGCGCGGAAATAGGAGACGCCGTCCACAACGGAATTAGCCTGGGGAATCAGCGCGCCGAGAATAGCTTGCGCATTGGGATCGACCGGCACTTTGTTACCGGGAAATGGATCGCCGGCGGCATTCATGACTGGACAGTCAGCTCCCGGACAAAGATCCGAAAAATCTCCGCCGCGTTGCGCATTTGAAGGAACTTGCTGGTTGAAAATCTGCCCAGGAACCCGTTCCTTGCGCCAATCCTCGCTGAAAAAGAAGAACGTTTTTTCCTTGCTCTTGTTAAAAAATCCGGGGATAAAAACCGGCCCTCCGATGGTGAAGCCGTAGTCATTCTTCTTATAGGCCGACCGTTCAGTTTCGAAGAAATTGCGGGCATTGAATTTGTCGTTCCGAACAAACTCGAAGAGGTCGCCATGAAAGTCTTTGGTGCCGGATTTTGTGACCGTTTCCACCGTGCCAGATCCGTTGCGTCCATACTGCGCACCATAGCTGGAGGTGAGCACGCGCACTTCAGCGATGGCATCGATGTTGGGATACACGTTGAGAGTGGAATTGCTCCCGTTATCCATGTTGTCGCCGCCGTCGATCTCCCAGTTGTTGTACTCGGTGCGGCCGCCGTTGATACTCATGGCGACGTTGCCATACACGCCAACTTTTCCTTCATCCTGTCCGGTTTGATTGCTCACACCCGGAACAAGAGTGACAAGCTGCGTGAAATTGCGGCCATTTAAAACCAGCTGATTGATTTGTTTCGTGGTGACGGTACCGGCGAGTCCCGACGAATCGGTTTCCACCTGCGCAATGCCCGCGCCGACGATGGTCACTTCCGAGGTGACATCGCCTACCAGGAGAGTGGCATCCACGCGGGACTGCTGCGCGACGCGAATCACGATGCCTTGAACTTCGAAACGGCGGAAGCCAGCGGCGGTGATGGAGAGATCATAAGTGCCGGCGGGGATAGCTGCCGCGAGATAATCGCCGTCGGCATTGCTCGTGGTTTTGCGAGCGGCTCCGGTGTCGGTATTCCGAACCGACACGTTGGCCTGAGCGATGACGGCTCCAGTGTTATCGCGGACTGTTCCACTGATCGATCCGGTATCCTGCGCATAAACGCCGAAAGCCAATGCTGAGAGTATGAAGATTCTAAGCGCCACTAGTTTCATAAAGTCCCCTTGTCAGTTGTGCCGCTCTGAAGCGGCGATAGGGAGAGTTTATACCCGTGGTGGATTCCTCTGCAAGGCGTTTCACAATTGATAGAGTCGTTCTGTGCGAGGGCGGCGAGTCATTCATGGGAGCTTTCTGGGCTCGGCAGTGTTCCTCCCGATTTTGTGTTTCGCCCAAACGGCGCCAGATCTCACGAAAAGTTATCGTAATGGCGAACAAGCCCTTCGCGAGAACAATCTAATCGCCGCGGAGAAAGCGTTTCGCGCGGCATTGGCGCGTGATCCAAAGTCGGTGGAAGCTCGGGCCAATCTGGGCGTGGTCTACATGCGAGAGAAGCAGTGGAATTCCGCGCTGAACGAATTCAAGAAGGCACGTGAATTGGCTCCGGGGGTGCCGGGGATTCGTCTGAACATGGGTCTCGCGCATTTTCGGCAGAATGATTTCGAGGCGGCCATTCCCTTGTTCGTCAGCGTCGTCAAGGACCAGCCAAATGCGACGCAGGCACGCTATCTGGCGGGTCTCTGTTACTTCCTGACAGAACAATATTCTGAGGCGATGCTCATGCTCGAGCCGCTTTGGAAGGAGCAGTCTAGAAATTTGCAGTACTTATATGTTTTAGGGATCGCGGCGGGCAAGTCACAGCGACCGGAACTCGAATCGAAGTCGATGGACCAACTGTTGCGGGTCGGCGGACAATCACCTGAGATGCATCTCCTGATGGGCAAAGCCTATTTAGCTAGAGAGCAGCCGGAAAAGGCGCTTGCCGAGTTCACGCAAGCAGCATTGGTGAATGCGAAACTTCCGTTTTTGCACTTCTATACCGGGGTGGCATGGCGCCGCCAACAAAAGCCCGAGAGGGCAGAGAGCGAATTTCTGGAGGATGCCAGAATTGAACCGGAACTGGCGTTCAATTATGAGCAGCTGGCGGAAATCAGTTTGGCGCGCGAAGACGACAAGAAAGGGGAGAAGTTGTTTCGTGAAGCGCTCCAGCGAGACGGCCGCCTGGGTGCATCACACTACGGCTTGGCGAAAATTTTGTCCCGGCGTGGTGAATATGCGAACGCTCTCTTTGAAGTGAATGAGGCCGAGCGCTTGGACGCGAATAGTGCCAGCGCGCATTATTTGAAAGCGCAGGTGCTGCGGAAGTTGCACCGCGAGGTTGAAGCTTCCCGCGAGTTCGCGATTGTGCAGCAGTTAAAGAAGTCGGCCCAGGACGACATCGAGCGAAAGATCAACGGCTTACAAACTCAGGACCCGGAACTTGCGGACGAGCGGTTCTGATGGCCGAACGCGCTGCCGCCGCTCGCGGCGCTCTCCTCGGCAAGATAGGTCTGTTTCCCGCGTTATCCGCGAACGTTTTGAACATGGTGGGCGTGGGCCCGTTTCTAACTATCCCGCTGGTACTCGGAGCCATGAACGGACCGCAAGCGATGCTCGGCTGGGGACTGGGAGCGCTGATCGCTTTATGCGACGGGCTGGTTTGGGCGGAGCTCGGAGCCGCCATGCCCGGATCGGGAGGATCGTATCAATATCTGCGCCAGGCTTATGGTCCGCAATCGTTTGGACGTTTGATGAGCTTTCTGTTTTTGGCGCAGACCTTGGTTGCGGGGCCCCTCATGACCGCCTCGGGCGCGGTCGGTTTTTCCGAGTATAGTCACGTGCTTCTGCCTAACCTCACATACTGGCAAACAAAACTGCTGGCCATCTTTATTTGCTTGCTGGCGACGTTTCTCTTGTATCGCAATATCCGGTCGATCGGAAAGATTTCCGTCGCCATGTCGGTCCTGCTGTTCGGCACCATGAGCTGGATCGTTGTCGCGGGCGCCACGCACTTCCACGCGAATCTGGTTTTCGACTTACCTCCGGGCGCATTTCATCTTTCCAGTAGTTTCTTTTTGGGCCTAGGCGCCGCAACGCTGATCACCATGTACGACTACAGTGGGTACTACAACGTGTGCCTGATCGGCGACGAGGTTAAGAATCCCGCCAAGAATATTCCGCGCTGTGTTCTACTTTCCATCGGTGTGCTCGCATGCTTTTACACGGCGATGAGCACATCCATAATTGGTGTGATTCCGTGGCGCGAGGCTATGACCTCTAAAACGGTGGTCTCGGACTTTATTCAACGCGTTTATGGCGCAGGCGCGGGGGCGGTGATGGCTGCACTGATCATGCTTGTTGCGTTCGGTTCCGTCTACGCCGTACTGCTTGGCTTTTCCAGGGTGCCGTACGCGGCGGCAGTGGAGGGAGAGTTTTTTTCAATTTTTGCGAGGGTCCATCCTCAGCGCGGGTTTCCATCTTTTTCAGTGGTATCGATGGGCCTGCTCTCCGCGGCCGCTTGTTTCCTTTCACTCGACAATCTCATCAAAGCTCTTCTGGTGATTCAGATTCTTACGCAGTTCATCGCGCAGTGCGCCGCGGTCGTACTGATTCGCAAGCGGCGCCCGGATATCGCGCGCCCATTCTCTATGTACCTTTATCCAGTTCCCGTTGCCATTGCGCTGGCAGGTTGGATCTTTATTTTGCTCTCGAACGGAATCGTTTACATAGCCGTCAGTGTGGCGGCGATCGCCGTGGCGATTGGCGCGTATTTTTTGCGGGCCCGCCGCCGAGGGGAGTGGCCGTGGTTTCGCAGCGTGTGACCCGCTACTGTTTCGTGTCCAAGGGATGATTGGATCTTCCGAAGAATTCATCCTGCAGGCGCGGACCCACTTGATCCGCTTTAATAGCTCGAATCGCATTCGCAATGTTTGCCGTGGCGGCCTTCATATCGAATTCACCGAGCTCGCGAGTCGCCGCCGCGCCCTCGCCCGCATAGTGATCGGGGAACTTGGCATACCACCAGATGCCGGTATAGACGCCGTTTGGCAGATCTAATCGATTCCGGTCGGCTCCGGACTCGCTGGCGGCGCGGTCCAGGTGAACCAAATCTGGCCGGGAGATCATGGTGTGGGCGGTTTCCGATTCACCCGCATGCGAATCAACCTGGGTTTTCATCGCGGGGCGGCCTGGGGGATATTCGCCGCGCAGGTAAATGTAAACGACATAGTCTTTCGGCGAGGCGAGCTGCGACTGCGCGAAGAATGGCAGCAGGCTGTTGTTGCCGCCATGTCCGTTGGCGATCAGGATTTTCTTGCATCCATTGCGCGCCATCTCGTCGGTAGTTTCCTGCAGCAGTTCAAGCTGAAGGCGCGGGCTGTACGCGAGCGTCCCCGGTTCGTGCTTGGCTTCGAAGATCTGTCCGAAATAATATTCGGGAAAGACGATCGCGTACTCCTGCTCGGCACCATGCAGCGATGAGTACCGAATGTTGATCAGATCGGTTCCGAGCGGCAAATGAGGTCCGTGTTTTTCGACGATTCCGAACGGGAGGACACACACACCGCGCGACTGTTGAAGCGCGGTTACGAAATCCGCCGCGGTTAATTCCTCCCATTTCACGGGGAGCGATTCTGCTTTGGCTTGGTTTACCAAGAGCAGAATTGCGGTAACTATCGCGAGTCTTGCAAATATGGACATGGCCTGAATTGTACATTGGGTTCCCGGAGTACGATTGGATCAGTCATGTATCTTTCTCTGAACGGCGTCCCAATCGGTGGTAAGCTCGCGTGGGCGGAATTTGCCCGTCTCGCCTCACGCACGGGTTTTATCGGAGTGGATCTCATGCTGGAAGCCGCGATGGCTGAAGGCGTAGAGCCTACGCGGCGGTTGCTCCACGAACTCAACGTGCGCCCGGCGTTCGCTAATCTTCCGGTTGATTTTCGCAAAGACGAAGCGACATTTCGCAGAACGCTGGGGGCGCTCGAAGGTGCGGCTCCGTTCTGCGCGGCGATTGGGTGCCCGCGGATGATGACCTACATCATGTCGTCTAGCAAGATTCCGAAAGATGAGCTGCGACGGACCTATAAGAAGCGTTTCACTGAGTGCGCGAGCATCCTGGCGCGTTCGCATTGCCGGCTGGGGCTGGAGTTTCTGGGGCCGCTGCACATCCGCAAAATGTTCCCGAATGAGTTTATCTGGAAGATGAATGAAATGCTCGAATTCGCCAAGGAATGCGGATCGAATGTTGGGCTGACTCTGGATGCGTGGCACTGGCATCATGCCGGCGGGACCGCCGCGGACATCATCGCGGCCGGGAAAGATCGAATTGTGGTTGTGCACTTCGACGATGGGCCGAATCTTCCACCTGAACAGATTCGCGACGATCGGCGTTTGCTGCCGGGCGAGGGAGTGATCGATCTGACAGGGTTCCTGAAAGCGCTGCAGAAAATCGGGTATGAGGATTCACTAAGCGTCGAGGTATTTGGGCGCGGATTGAAAGAGATGCCGGCGGATCAGAGCGCGAAACTCTGCCTCGATTCCGGACGAGCGGTTTTGAAGAAGGCCGGCATCGCTGAAAGCTAGCAGTAAAATAGCCCATGCGTCCTTTCCGATTTATTGTTGCCGGCATGGTGCTCACCTTCACCGGCGCTCGGGCCCAGCCCTATCCCGCAAATCTTTTTCACGAAATGCAGTGGCGAATGATCGGGCCGTTTCGCGGCGGACGCACCGTGGCGATTTCCGGGGTGCCAGCGCAACCCGGCACGTTTTACATGGCGGCGAATAACGGGGGAGTTTGGAAGAGCACGGACTACGGCCGCGTATGGACACCCATCTTCGACGGGCACGCCACCGGCTCCATCGGAGCGCTTGCGGTTGCGCCCTCGGACCCCGAAGTCGTTTACGTCGGCAGCGGCGAAGGCTTGCAGCGTCCCGATCTCTCAACCGGCGATGGCATGTTTCGGTCGATCAACGGCGGCGGAACTTGGTCGTACTTGGGTCTGCCGGACGCGCAACAGATCAGCGCCATCATCGTCGATCCTACGGATTCGAGACGCCTCTTCGTTGCGGTTCTGGGCCACCCCTACGGACCGAACGCGGAGCGCGGCGTATTCCGATCGATTGACGGTGGCGGGAACTGGGAGAAGGTACTTTATAAAGATGAGAACACGGGTGCGGTGGATCTAGCCTTCGATCCGGTAAACGCACGGACCGTCTACGCGGTGCTGTGGGCGGCGCGCCAAATGCCTTGGGAAATTGGCGGCAGCTTCAACGGGCCGGGCAGCGGGCTGTTCCGATCTACCGATGGCGGCAGCACATGGGAGCCGCTCACTAAAGGGCTGCCGACCATTGCGGAAGGTCTTGGGCGCATCGGCATCGCAACCGCGCTCAGCAATCCCAACCGCATGTATGCGCTGGTGGATGCGTCGCCGACGCGCGGCGGCTTATACAAGTCTAACGACGCCGGAGTCTCCTGGAACCGCGTCAATTCGGAAGCGCGCATCTGGGGCCGTGGCGGCGACTTCGCGGGCGTGCGAGTCGATCCGCGCAACCCAGACATTGTCTATGTCGCCAATACATCGACTTACCGCTCCTTCGATGGGGGCAAGACGTTCACAGCCATTAAGGGCGCGCCGGGCGGCGACGATTATCACACGATCTGGATCAATCCAACCAACGCCAATGTGATCGAACTGGGATCCGATCAGGGCGCAACCATCAGCGTGAATGGCGGACGCACCTGGAGTTCCTGGTATAACCAGCCGACGGCGCAGTTCTATCACGTGATCACCGACAATCGCTTCCCTTATTGGGTTTATGGAGGTCAGCAGGAAAGCGGTTCGGCGGGAGTCGCGAGCCGCAGCGACTACGGTGAAATTACGTTCCGCGATTGGCATCCGGTGAGCGTGGAGGAGTACGGCTACGTCGCGCCAGATCCAAAGGATCCCGATGTGTTTTTCTCTGGCTCGAACAACGGTGGATTTCTCGAACGACTGAATCGCCGCACGAATCAGAGCCGTGAAGTGAATCCTTATCCGCGCATGTTCTCCGGCGAACCATCGAGCGCGCTCAAGGAACGTTGGCAGTGGACCTTCCCGGTGATCTTCTCGCCAGCCGACAACAAAACGCTCTACACCTCGTCGCAGCACCTCTGGCGCACAACAACCGGCGGGCAAACGTGGGATCGCATCAGCGGCGACCTCAC
>JANYJA010000135.1 GCA_025358575.1 Terriglobia bacterium | reverse complement strand
GCCTGCATACTTCACCAGCGCCGGCTTGTATTCGAAGGTATCCATCTGGCTGACGCCGCCTTCCATGAAGAGGAAGATGCAGCTCTTCGCCTTCGAAGGAATGTGCGGCTGCTTCGGAGCCATGGGATTCGCTGGCGCTTCAGATGCCCTTACCGAATCGGCCCCTAGCATATCCAGCAGCGCCAACCCGCCAAGACCCAAATACGAATCAAGCAACATTTGCCGTCGAGTCATCAATTTTCCTTAATCAATCCACGTAAAGAAATTCATTGGAGTTGAGCAGCACGCGGCACAGCGCATCCAGCGAGCCGCTGAATTTCGCGAACGTCCGCACTTCGTCGGGCTTAGCGGGTCGGTTCAGCACGATCTCAAATAGGCGCCGCACCTGTGCCCCAAGCTGCGGACCCGCTTCCCGCTCAACGCGCCTCGCGAGGAACGCGGCCTCTTCATTAATCAAGTCTCCATTCATCATGGAAAGGGCTTGAAGCGGCGTGGTAGTGACGTTGCGCCGGTCGCAAGATTCACTGAATGCCGTTGCGTCAAACGACGCCATAATCGGAAGGGGCAGCGAACGTCGTTGAAAAATGTAGACAGATCGCCGCCGCGCGTCCGCTTCACTCTCATTGGGCTCCCACATCAAACCGCCGGTACGTCCGTAGCGTGCGAAGTCGGCCAAGTCGCCGGGCAGCGCCGGGAAAATGCTAGGGCCTCCGCGTGTCGGATTCAGCCGGCCGCTCACAAAAAGCACGCTGTCGCGAATGGCTTCGGCTTCGAGGCGGGTACGGTTGAATCGCCAAAGCAACCGGTTATCGGGATCTTTGGTGTTACTGACCAACTGCGGATTTTCCGACGCCTGCCGATAAGTATTCGACATCAGAATTAGCTTGTGCATCGCCTTTACATCCCATCCGCTCTCAACGAATCGCAAGCTGAGGTAGTCGAGCAATTCAGGGTGCGAGGGCCGCTCGCCGTTCTTGCCGAAGTCGCTCGGGGTGCGCACGATCCCGTAGCCGAAGTGATGCTGCCACATGCGGTTGACGAACACGCGCGCGGTGAGGGGATTTTCGGGAGACGCGATCCACTTGGCGAGCGTCAGCCGCCAGCCTCGCGTTGGAAATTGACGGTAGCGATCGGTTTCGATGACCGCGGGATCGGAAGTTCCGGTGATTGCGCTTAAGAAGCCGGGCTCCACGGCGTCGGCGGGCTGTCGATAATCGCCGCGCTTGAGCACGTGCGTGGCGGCAATATCTGGTCCGCTCGGCGGCCCAAGGACCTGCGTTACGCAAAGCACGCTGGGCTTCCAGCGTTCCAGGCGCAAACGGCAAACATCGAGTTTTGCGCCCAACTCGCCGTGCTTTGATTTCTCGGCCTCGGTGAAGACGGATTCGCCTTCATACTTCGCGGCTAACTCAGTCCGCACATCTTCGACCGTGAGCGCCTGAAAGCGATCCGCCGCATTGAGATCGCCTTGGTCATAAGCGGCCTTTAGTTTGATCAGAAGTTCCTTCTCGTTTACATCAAGCGCGGCCTTCTCTTCAGCGTCGCCGGTTCGAACGGAAGCTTCCAGCAGACCGGCGTGCCGAGCTTGCTCCTCTAGCGAAAAGATCCGCTGCTTCGGCAGCTTAAACTCAAGGCGCAAATCGGTTTTGTCATATTCACCGGGCTTGGCGAGCGCGGTCTTGGCGTCGATCAACTTCTTCCGAAGCTGCTCTTCAAACTCGTCCAGGTCCTTCTTCTCTGGTCCGTTCTTCAGCCGATCTTCGTATTCCTTAACCTTTGCGGCGGCTTCAGCGCCCAGCGTTTTGTCTTTGAATGGAACATCCACCGGCTCGCCGGCTTCAGTGGTCGCGAAGAAGGCCTGCATCCGATAGAAATCGCGCTGCGGAATCGGATCGTACTTGTGATCGTGGCAGCGCGCGCATCCAGCGGTGATGCCAAGGAAAATCGAACTGGTCGCCGTCGTGACTTCACTCAGGTAGTTCTGGCGCACGTCGGCAGCAACCAGATTCGAACGGTCCCACGGAGCCAGCCGAAGAAACGCGGTCGGAATCAGATTCTGTTTATCCGGCTGATAATTGTTCCGCGTCTTACTCTGCTCGTCCGCGCCGGCAAGCTGCTCGATCACGAAGCGGTCGTACGGCATGTTGGAATTGAATGCCTGGATCACCCAGTCGCGGTAACGCCAGACGTTTCCGATTGCGCCATCGCCCTCGAGCCCGCTGGTTTCGCCATAGCGCGCCAAGTCTAGCCAATGGCGGCCCCAGCGCTCGCCATATCGAGGATCGGCAAGCAGCCGATCAATCAACTTCTCATAGGCGCCAGCGGATTCATCCGACAGAAAAGCTTGCAGCTCACCAGTAGACGGCGGCATACCCACCAGATCGTAAAACACTCTTCGAGCAAGCACGCGTTTCGGAGCTGCGGGGGCGGGCTGCAAACCGGAAGCTTGCAGCTTGACCAGAATGAAATTATCGATCGGATTTCCAATCCACGCGCTATTTGAAACTTGCGGTGGCTCTTTCTTCACCGGCTTCTGATAAGGCCACAGCCATTCACCGGCGGGAGTTGTCTCTTTCGAAGGCGGCAAAGTGCGGATCCATTCTTCCACCCGCGCGATATCCGCAGCAGCCAGTTCGCGCCCCATGGGCATGCGCGGCGCGATCTCACCCTTCAGCAATTTCACAAGGGGACTGGTTTCCGGATGTCCGGCGATAACCGCACGGCCGTGCTTACTGCCGCCTTGGATCACATCGACTAGCGTCGCAACCGAGAATCCGCTGCTGTGGATCTTGCTCGAATGACACTCTCCACAATTCTTCTGGAGGAGGTCTTCAACGGAAGACGCGGCGAACGTCGCATTCAGACAGAGCAGAGTCAGGGACAGAAGGCGGCGCATATTATCTCTATCTCAGCGTCTTGTGTAGCCAAGCTATCATGGGCTGCTTGTAGCCTGTAAATTTGGCGTCCTTCTCCCAGTTAATCACTCCATGAACACCGTCATCCACCGTGATCAGTTCGCAGGGCACGCCGATCTTCTTGAACAATTCAACCGCTAGCGTTGCCTGTGAATAGGGGACCGCTTCGTCTTTCGTTCCATGAATGATCAGGAACGGCGGAGTCTTGCGGCTGAGGTAAATAGCCGGCGAGGATTGGCGAATCTTCTCCATTCCCGCGGCGTCAAGCTCCTGGATCTGGAAGACTGCCTGCATCGGTTTTGACAGCGGTTTGCCTTCCAGCACTTTGGCCCACTGCAACATGTCGAACGGGCCATAGAAGCAGACCACCGCTACGACTCCAACGTCATTTCGCGCCCCCACCAGGTTCACCAGATGGCCGCCCGCCGACTCGCCCATCAGGGCGATGCGCGCAGGATCAGCTTTGTACTGCCTCGCGTGGGATTTTACGAAGCGCACGGCGGCCTCGACATCTTCCACCTGAGCGGTGTACGGGTATTCTGGAGCGAGCCGGTAATCGATAGTGAACCACGTGAAGCCTCCGCGGGTGAGAGGCTCGAACAAAGGCAGAACGAACGCCGCGGTCTTGCTTCCAGCCGTCCAGCCTCCCCCGTGAACCAAGATGACAGTCGGAAACGGCCCGTCGCCCGGTGGAACGTGCGCGTCTAGTTTTACGCTGACGCCCGCCGGGCGGGTGTATTCAACATCCTGAATTACTGTGTAGGCTTCGGCAGCGTTCGCGGCCGCGCAAAAGGCAAGGTAAAGAAAGATAATTCGCATAAATCAGACTAGAATGTCCCATCCGAGACCGGGCGTTTCGGAGGGCTGCATATAGATGCCGTCGGGCCCTTTCGTAATTCGATTATCTTCCGCGAAGCGCTCGTAGACCTCTTTGGGGCCGCCCGGCGGCGGCATAAACATCTCGGCCCACGGACAGTTCACCGTAGCCATGATGAAATGCGAACAATCAAAAACCCCGCCGCCGTGTGGAATCACCGGAATGTCGTAAGCCGCCGCGAGCGCGGCGACGCGCCGCATTTCCGTAATTCCTCCAACCCAATGGACGTCCGGCTGCCAGATACTTGCGGACCGATTTTCGAGCAACCGCCGGAAACCATAGCGAGTGTATTCGTGTTCACCAGTGGCAATACGGGTCGATTTGATCGCGGCGTTTAATCTGCCGAACCCTTCGTAGTCGTGGGGCTGCAGGCACTCTTCCATCCAATAAACGCGGTACGGGGCCACCAGTTCGGCCATCTCGAGCGTATAAATCTCGGTCCACGACATCCAGCAATCGAGCATGATCTCGCCGTCTGGACCAAGTTTGTCTCGAGTGCTCTTCACCAACTCGACGTTTTTCCGCATTCCTTCGCGGCCGTCCGCCGGACCGTGAGGAATGGCGAGCTTGAGGCGCTTGAATCCAAATTCCAGATGCTGGTCAATGTCGTTACCAGTGCAGTAGGCAGGAAGCCGAGGCTTGGTCGCGCCGCCCAGCAGCTTATAGACCGGCACGTCGAGCGATTTGCCGATGATGTCCCAAAGCGCGAGATCGACGCCGCTGATCGCGTGCATGCCAATGCCCGCACGGTCGTAGTACATGCTGGAACGCCACAGGATATCCCAAATGCGTTCGACATCGAAGGGGTCTTTTCCGACGAGCAGCTTGGAGAAATGTTGCTCGACCAGCATGCCGCCGCCGGGGCCGCCCTGGCCATAACCTTTCACGCCTTTGTCGGTTGTGATTTCGACCGTGAACCCTGGAACCTTCCCACTATCCGGCATAAAGAGCGACCGCGTCGCTTTATATTCGGAATAAATCGACATGGGGCTTGCGACCTCGACGTTCGTCGTCGACCAAGAACCGGGAGCTGAAGAGTAGTCTGGAACCGGACGCCGTGGGCGCGGGTTCACAAGACGGATTGCAGCTATGGTCTGCTTGCTCTTTTCATTCGCAAAAGGGAATGCGGGCAAAGGCGCTAACCCGCATGCCGCCACTCCGCCAAGCTGCAGAAACGATCGTCGGTTCACGCTTGACTCCGTGTCACGCGAGAATCTCGTTGACCACACGCCCGTAAACGTCGGTCAAACGGAAGTCGCGCCCGCTATAACGGTAGGTGAGTTTTTCGTGGTTGAGACCGAGAAGATGAAGAATAGTGGCGTGGAGGTCGTGCACATGCACGCCACCGTCAACGGATCGCCACGCATACTCATCGGTTTGGCCGTACACCATTCCCTGTTTCACACCCGCCCCTGCCAGGAACATGGTCCAGCAATAAGGATTGTGGTCGCGCCCGCGGTCATCGGATCCGGCTGCCGGATTAATACTCTGGTCGTACGGAGTGCGGCCGAACTCACCGGTCCATATGACCAGCGTGTCGTCGAGCAACCCGCGCGCTTTCAAATCCGAAAGCAAGCCGGTTAGCGGCTTATCGATTCCGGCGGTGCTTTTGCGCAGCAGCTCGTTAATGCGCGTGTGGTGATCCCACCCGTTGTCGGTCACCTGGATGTAGCGCACTCCGGCTTCGGCCAGACGCCGGGCCAGCAGGCATTTGCGCCCAAAATTATCGGTCTCCTTTTCACCGATACCGTAAAGATCCTGAGTCGCTTTTGATTCCTTCGTGAGGTCAAAGACCTCGGGCGCCTGCATCTGCATGCGAAAGGCCAGCTCATACGATTGAATCAGCCCTTCGATATTGCGATCCGACCCCATAGTTTCCAGATCCAAACGGTTTCGAGCTTGAATCAAATCCAGATGCCGGCGTTGAAGTTCCCGAGGCAGCGTGGGGTCGCCCAGATAACCAATTTTTGAATCTTTCACCGGTGTGCTGGCGTTGCCCAGTCGCGTCCCCTGGTAGATCGCGGGAAGGAACACATTGGAGTAATGGAGCGGGCTTCCGTCGTCGCCATAAAGCATCGGGCTGATCACTACAAAGCCCGGCAGGTTCTGATTCTCCGTGCCGAGACCGTATACGACCCAAGATCCCATCGACGGGCGCACAAATTGCAACGCGCCAGTCTGAAAAATGCGAATTGCGCCCGGGTGCGCGGGGCTGTCGGTTTGCATGGCCCGCAGAAAACATAGCTCATCCGTTTTGCCGCTTAAGTGAGGGAGCAGGTCGGACATCCACATTCCGTTGTTGCCGACCTGCTTGAAAGCCGATACGGGCGGCATCAAGCGCGCGGTAGCCTCGAAGCGCTCCGTCGCCGCATTCACCTTGAAGGGGATCTTGTTGCCGGCTTCGCTTTTCAGACGAGGCTTGAAATCGAATAGGTCCGCCTGCGAGGGCCCGCCCTGCATCCAAAGTAAAATGACGCGCTTGGCCTTGGGAGGGAAGTGAGGTTTCTTGGGAGCTAGAGGGTTCTCGGTCCCGGCCGCTTGCGCGGATTGCTCAGCCGCCATGGCCGCGAACGCGACCGAGCCGAAACCGCTGCCGAGGGTTCGCAGAAAGCCGCGGCGGCTGTCGGGTGTCGGATCGATTGGATGAATCACGAGGTTATCTCCTATAAAGAAATTCGCTGGAGGCAAAAATTGCGTGACAGTAACGCGCCCAAGCTTCTACACGCGGATCAGGAAGTTGGTCTGCTGCGCTCGATTGCGCATTGAGTTTGCGCAGATCGGTTTCGAATTCCGAAAGGAACTGCTTGGCCTGCTGCACATCGCGATCCGTTGCGGGCCGGTTTAATGCGGTGACGATAATTCGCGCGACGCGTGCGCCATCATCCAACGTCTTATCATTCACAAGACTTTCAGCAAGCCGGCGCGACTCCTGCTTTACGAAGGGCGCGTTCATCAGGTAAAGGGTCTGGGTGGGAACTGTGGTCGGGATGCGTGTCCCAACCACTTGATCGGGATCCTTGAAGTCGAACAGGTTCAGAATGTCGACATCCTCCACTTGGCTGTTTCGCATGATAGGCTGATACACGGTGCGCCGGAACCTGACTGAGTCTTCGATGACGGAATCGTCTTCGAGGAAAAATGGCGCGATGGTGTGAACGTTCTGTGCGGTCAGCGGAAGCGCCGGACCGCCGTGGCCGCGATCAAGGCGCCCGCTCACTTGCAGGATGGAATCCCGAATCGCTTCGACTTCAAGCCTTCGCCGATTCGCCCGCCACAACAGTTTATTGTCGGGATCGATCTCGTCGGATTTTTGGTCCTGTTTACTGGAAAGCCGGTAGACACGGCTCAAAACAATATCCTGGATAATCTTTTTCGTAGACCACCCGTTTTCGATCAGGCGCGCAGCCAAATAGTCGAGCAACTCGGGGTGGGTTGGCGCCTCGCCGCGTGAACCGAAATTTTCGGTGGTTGCCACGATTCCGTCCCCGAACAGATGATGCCAAATCCGGTTCACGTAAACGCGAGCCGTCAACGGATTTTTGTCACTTGCGATCCAATCCGCAAGTTCTTTTCGCCCGCTGGAATGCGGAGGAATTTCGGTCGGCGGTTCAAACGACACGGCGCTCAGAAAGCGACGGGGGGCGTAATCGCCAAGCTGATGAGCATCCCCTCTTACGGCGATACGCGCGTCCTCGGGGAAGTCCATGTCCTCTGCGGCATACACGTAAGGCAAGGCGGGCTTCATGTACTTCGTAAAGGGCACAATCTGGCGGTCGGCGGCGCTGCCGCTCTTTTTCTTTAAGCTCGCTAGCTGTGATTCGGCGGCCGCGATGGCGGCTGGGTCCCGCGGGGTTTCCAGCTTCAGCGATTCGATTCGTTTCTTAAGCGGTGCCTGTTCCTGCTGGTTCAGCTCTTCAGCCGCTTCCACATCCGCAACCGTGCGCTGCCACGTCTCGTATTCGCTGGCATAGTGGCGCACAGTGCCGATAGTTTCCGGCAGGAGGACCGTGTTGATGCCGCCTTCCGAGTTCCCCGGCGCGAGCGTTTTCGTGCTCAAAAAAATCCCAGCCAACCCGTAATAGTCTTTGTTGGTGATCGGATCAAACTTGTGATCGTGACAGCGAGCGCACCCCACGGTAAGTCCGAGAAAAGTGCGGCCGACCAGATCGGTTTGCAAATCGGCGACATCGAGCCGGACTTGCTTCCTGTCGTATGAGAACCACGCCCAAGGCCCAAGAACAAGGAAGCCAGTGGAGGCGATCTCAGGCTTGGTGCGATCTTCAACGCCGGCAATCTGCTCCCGCACGAATTGGTCGTAGGGCTTGTCGTCGTTGAAGGATTGGATGACGTAATCGCGATAGCGCCAAGCTTCGGGAAGCGGAATGCGCCGTCCCACGCCGGTGGTGTCGGCGTAATACGTGACGTCCAGCCAGTGGCGTCCCCACCGCTCTCCGAATGCCCTCGACCCGAGCAGGCGGTCGACTACGCATTCGAACGCTTGCGGCGATCGATCCGCGAGAAACGCTTCGATCTCGTCTGGCGACGGCAACAGTCCCGTCAGATCCAGGGTCACGCGCCGCAACAGCTCGTATTTGCTCGCGTCCTGGACGGGCTTAAGACCTTTCTGTTCCAATTTCGCGAGTATGAATCGATCGATCTCCGAGCGCGCCCAACTCGAATTTTTCACCACCGGCGCCGCCGGCTTGTGAACCGGCTGAAACGCCCAGTATCCCGCCGCCGATGGCTTCGCTCCCATCGGGGTCTCCGGCCAAAATGCCCCCTCCTTCACCCACTGAGTCAGTGAGACGATTTCGTCATCGGAGAGTTTTGCCGAAGGTGGCATCTTCACTTTTCCGTCATACCGTACGGCTTGCAGCAGGCGGCTGGAGTTGGGAGTGCCGGGCGCGATAAAGTCCCGCGCCAAGTGCACGCCTTCCCGGGACGTCAGCTCAATGCCTTTCATCTTTACTTTCTCGCTGTGGCAGGTGCCGCAACGGGAGAAGAGGATCGGGCGTACCTTCGATTCAAAGAATTCTGACTGGGAGGGAGCTGCAGACCATCCGAGCGAAGACAGTCCAATCAATATCGGAATTACTTTTTTCACGTCACCACCTCAGCCGGTTGTTTCTTAACAACTCCATTTTCGCGGTGCGATACCGTGCGCATTAACGCATATCCCCGCTGGAAGGTCTGTAAGTGACTGATCATGACACTGCGCGCCCGGCTTGAATTGCGGCGGCGGATTGCCTCCAAAATTACGGCGTGTTGTTCATTGGCAATTTCTTTGCTTCCCGGTGCCTGCTGAGACTTTGAAATCCACTCCTCCAATAAGCCGCGAATGGTCCGCAGCATGTTGCTGAGCACCTGATTTTGAGAGGCGGCGGCGATCGCCAAATGGAATTCGAGGTCCAGCTCCGCGAAATTCTCGGATTGCAGCGCTTGATCCATTTGCATCACGATTTGCCCTAGCCGCTCGATATCGCAATCGGGCGCGCGTTGCGCACAAAGCGCAACCAGTTCGGATTCAAGCGCGATCCTGGTCTCACAAAGATCGCTGATCTGTTTGTCGGTGGTTAAAAATCCGGTGGTGAGCACTCGCTCAAAAAATGTTGAAGGCACATCTTCTACGTAAGTGCCTTCGCCGGCGCGCGTGCGTACCATTCCGAGAAATGCGAGCGACTTCAGCGCCTCTCGAAGTGTGGACCGCCCGATGTTTAATGCGCGACAGAGATCCGCTTCCGAAGGCAGCCGTTCGCCGGCCCTCCATTTTCCAGCGGTGATCATATTTACCAGTTGCCTCGCCACTTGCTCACCGAGAGTGGTACGGGAAACTGGTTTCAGGTTCATAAATAATATGAATTGTGGCCGGACTACTTGCGAAAGCGGCGAAACTGAAATATACTCCCAACTGCAATGAGATGCAAGGCTGTTGAGATGCTTATCAGACAAGTGTCGTCATCGGCAGAAAAGGAACCATCCATGAAACGATATTCCACTTCCGCCCCCTATAGCCGCGGAATTCGCATCACAGCGCTGGCATTCTTTTGCTGCGCCGTGCTTTTGTGCCAGTCCGAGCGCGGCTCCATTCGCGGAACTGTCGAAGATACTAGCGGTGCCGTAATAGCGGGTGCCTCGGTGACCGCCATAAATAGTGGAACAGGTGTCCGCAACGCGACCACGACATCAGAAGCGGGTAACTACAATATCCCGCAGCTTCCTCCGGGTAATTATTCCATTGAGGTGGAGCGCGGGGGATTCAAGAAGACCGTTCAGGAGAACGTTACGGTGACCGTCGGGGGCGTTGCCGGCCTCGATGTCAGGCTCGAGGTAGGTCAGGCCAATGAGAGCGTGACCGTGGCGGCCTTCGCCCCTCAACTCAAAAGCGAAACTAGCGAAATAAGTACAGCGATCAGTCCCAAGGCGTACAATGATCTCCCGTTAAATGCAGGCGGCGGGCGCGCGGCGGAGGCTTTCCTATTCCTTTCCCCGGGGACGACCGGCAACACCTTCGACGCCCACATCAACGGGAGCCAAACGCTGTCCAAAGAGATGCAGATCGACGGCATGAGTACGCAGATTGCCGAAGTGCAGGGCGATCCGAGAACGCTAACATTTCCGCCGGACGCGATTCAGGAAATGTCCGTGCTGACCAGCAGCTACCCCGCGGAATTCGGCAACACCGGCGGCGGCGTGGAACGATTCGTGGTCAAGTCCGGTACCAACGAGTTGCACGGCAACGCCTATGAGTTCCTGCGTAACGACAAGTTCGACGCGCGCGGATTTTTCAACGCCAGCCGCGCCATCCACCGTGAAAATGAATATGGATTTAGCGTGGGCGGCCCCGTTATAATTCCCAAAATTTATCACGGCAAGAACCGATCGTTTTTCTTCGGCAATATGAACTGGTACAAGAACCGCGGCGGTGCGCAGAACTCCACCGCTTCAGTTCCCAACGACGCTTTCCGTAACGGCGATTTGTCGGGCCTGGTCGACGCCACCGGCAAGATGATTCAGATCTACGATCCGGCCACGACCCGGCCCGACGGAAGCGGAGGGTTTATTCGCGATCCCTTTCCGGGTAACATCATTCCCGCCAACAGGATTAGCGGCGTATCCAAGAACATTCTAAACTTGGTGCCGCACTCAAAAACACAGAGTGTCTTTAACAACTTTCCGGCATCCGGCAATTCGAAGAACGACAACCGGAACTACACCGTCAAGGGCGATCAGTATTTCGGCTCGAACCATAGATTAAATGCTTTTTACAACAACGGTCTCGCAGACGATAACGGCCCATACGCCGCCCTTCCCCATCCTGTGGAAAGTTCACGCGACGGTCACAACACCCAGAATACTGCCCGTGCCAGTTACGACTGGACAATCGGACCCACGCTGCAGAATCATGCAGCTCTGGGCTTCAACCGGCAGCACCAGTTACTGGTCGCGCCGGAAACTCTGACTAACTGGGGCCAGAAGCTCGGCATCGGCGGCATTACCGACGGCTTTCCTGCAATCGGGATCGGCGGTTTCACGGCGCTGGCCCAAAATCAGGACAGGATCGAACCCGTCTCCAATACGTTCTTATACGCCGACAGCCTTTCCTGGACAAAGGGAAAGCATAATATCAAATTTGGGGTGGATTACCGCAGATTGCAGCACCAAGGCAGATACCCCAGCCGTTCCGCGAACTTCGGATTCAATGCCAATGAGACGGCCTTCCCCACCGGCGCGCTCAAAGATACAACCGGCCTCGCGTACGCCAGCTTTTTACTGGGACAAGTGGACGGCGCGAGTGAATACATCAATAACACGGTTGCGGGCAGCCGCTGGAACTATTTCGCGGCCTACGCGCAGGACGATTACAAGCTGAGCCCCACCATCACGCTGAACCTCGGCTTGAGATGGGATCTGTTCACTCCGCTCACCGAGGTGGCCAAT
>JANYJA010000127.1 GCA_025358575.1 Terriglobia bacterium | reverse complement strand
TAGAACGGGTGCGTAGCCTCGATGCTTTCCACGAACGAATATTCCAGGAAGCCGAGACTGGTATAGGAAAGGAAGCGATCATATCGGGTCCCCGGCGATTTACATACGCCCAATTCGGCGAAAGATGCGAACGACTCGCCAGGGGAATCTACACCGAAGGCGTCAAACGCGGTGACCGCGTCGCCTATCTCAGCTTCAACACACATCAACTGCTCGAAGGCTACTACGCCGCGCCCTTGGCTCATGCCATCGTGATGCCGCTCAATGTGCGCCTCACGCCCGCCGAACTCATCGCGATCTTGAACCACTCCGGCGCGAAAATGCTTTTCTTCGAAAACGATTTTCTGCCGCTTGTTGTGCAATTGCGCAAACACTGTCCCGCCATCGCGCGCTTCGTCTCGCTCGATCAGATGAACGAAGCCTCCGACCTCACTTCCGAGGAACTGCTGGCCCACCAGCCCGGTGACCGCCAAGACATCCACGCCTATGACGAAAACTCCATCGCCGAGCTGTTCTATACCAGCGGCAGCACCGGCACTCCCAAGGGCGTCACGCTTTCTCACCGGACACTCTACCTGCATGCTCTGTCCGTCGCGGGGACGTTCAACCACGACGATCACGCCGTCGAACTTCACACTATTCCGCTCTTCCACGCCAATGGCTGGGGACGCCCGCAGGCCAGCACCATGATGGGTTTGAAACAGGTCATGGTGCGGCGCTTCGAGCCAACCACCGTCTTCCGGTTGATCCAGACCGAAGGATCGACTTCCATGTCGCTCGTCCCCACCATGGCGAACGCGCTGCTGAACGCGCCCGATTTAGATCAATGGGATTTTTCCAGCCTGAAGGAGATTCACCTGGGCGGCGCCGCCTCGTCACCCGAACTCATCGATCGGCTGGAGCGCGCCTTCCACGTGCCCTGCCTCGCTGGTTATGGATTAACCGAGACCTCTCCGATTGCCACTTCCGCCCGCGCCAAAAGCACCGTCGTCCCGAGCGATGAGGCCGACCGCCTGCGCCTCTGCGCCATGGCCGGCTGGGCCATTCCCGGCGTGGAAGTTCGCGTTGCCGATCCGGAAATGCGCGACGTTCCCCGCGACATGGAAACCATCGGCGAAATTCTCATTCGCGGCGACCATGTCATGGACGGCTATTATCGCGAGCCCGAAGCCACCGCTCAAGTCATGGCTGGCGGGTGGTTTCATTCCGGCGATATGGCCGTCTGGGACGAAGAAGGTATCATCCACATCGTCGATCGCAAGAAAGACATCATCATCAGCGGCGGGGAAAATATATCTTCCATCGAAGTCGAGAAGGCCATCTTCGCTCATCCTTCGGTGCTGGAATGTGCCGTAGTCGCGGCGCCCGACCCGAAGTGGGGAGAAATTCCTGTTGCGTTCGTGGTCCCCAAGCCCGGTTCATCCGTGACAGACGCTGAGTTGACCGAGTTTTTAACCACCCGAATCGCCAAATTTAAAATGCCGAGGTCGTTCACCTTCATGACCGACGCGCTTCCGAAAACCGGCACGGGCAAGATTCTGAAAAGGGAACTTCGTGAGCGGTTCTGGGCTGGGAAAGCGGACCGCGTGCAGGGATAAATGTCGCTTACTTCTTAAACAACCGGTCGAAAGCATTCCGCGCGTCGCTCGCATTTCGCGGACCGCCGCTCATATCCGGCTGGCTCGGCGGACGCGGAGCTTGCGCCGAAGCGTCACGCGCCACTGTGACACGCGGTGTAAAAAGCGGACATTCGTTCGCTTGGTCCTTCAGCGGAATTCGCACGGGAATTGGTTTCAAGCATTGAAATCGCGTCGATGGCTCGAAGTTGCCGCACTGCTTGCAGCAATGCAACTGCGCGTTGCATTTTGGGCAAGTTCTCGCAAAATTCGTGTCCGGCGGAAGGGCCGTGGAGCAGCTATAACAGCGCGAAGCCGTTAAGCTTTGCACCAGACGCGGAAGGCGCGGGCCCGTAATATCGATTGAGGGCCGCGGGCCATTGAATTTTGGCCGGTCATCGCCATTGCGGCCGTTGCGAATTTCGCCGCGATCCGAGTCTCTGTAACCATGCTGGGTATATTTGCGATCGCCGTCCATGAGGAATTGATTGCTCCTTGACTAATCAGGTATTAGCGGGATTTGCGAATTGAAATAGAAATGAAAAGAGCTTTTCGAACCTAACCCACCACTGCGTCACGCACGCATTTACACGAGACTACGTTGTCGGATCCAAATTTGCTAGAAGGGTTTTGCCGAGTATCCGCCGAAGCACGGAATTAACTCAAGAGCAAGTCTATATGTACCACGATTCTCTTGCGAATGCATCCGCGCTGTCAAAAACTATTTTGTCTATCGAGGCTTCACCCTCAAACAAATTGTTTGACACTGCCCAAATAAGCGATATGATCGATAACCTAGGCAAGGAAACCACATCCATGATTCGATTGAGTTCGCCGCTTCTGCATGCAAGTCTGCTTTTCACGAGTCTTTCTATACTGGTTTGCGGAAATTCAACCGCTCTCTTCGGACAGAACCTAAACGCCACTATCAGTGGGTCCGTGGAGGACAGCACCGGATCTGGAGTGCCGGGGGCCGACGTCACGCTGAAATCCACCAACACTGGCAACATCGCTAAGAGCACCAGCGGCCCGGATGGCCTCTTCACTTTTCCGAATCAGCCGCAAGGCGATTACGAGCTTCTCGTTTCGGCCAAGGGCTTCCGTGACTTCGCGCAGAAAGGCATCTCGATTCACTTAAACGAATCGGTGCGTATCCCGGTGAGCTTGCAGCTTGGTGAATCGACCCAGACCGTGGAGGTCAACGAGAACGCGTCACAACTGAATTTCGAAACGCCTGAAGTGAAAGGCAGTATCACGCGTGAAGAAATTCAGACTCTTCCCCTGCAGGTTTCCGGCGGCCAACGTTCGGCGGCTCAATTCGTGACGCTCCTGCCCGGAGTATCGACCGGAAGCGGCGATGCGAACGCCTTCAACGCGCGTTTCAACGGCGGTCAGCTTTGGTCGGACGAAGCCACGCTCGACGGCGTGACTTTGGAAGAAGGATTGTTGAGCCAAAGCGGTACCGTCGGTATTCAAAATGATTTCCCCATCTCGCCCGAAGCGGTGGGTGAAATTAACGTGTTAACGTCGAATTTTGATGTGCAGTACGGGGCCTCGTCCGCCGCCGTAATCGTTGCGACCACCAAAGAAGGAACCAACCAATTTCATGGAGGCGGCTACGAGTTCCACCGCAACAGTTACTTCAATGCACGACAGTTTGGTGTGGCGAAGAAGCCCCGCGATCTGGAAAATGACTATGGCGTATATGTGGGTGGACCGGCGAAGCTCCCGTTTTTGAACTCAAGCCACCACAAAACCTACTTCTTCGTGAACTACGAACAGTTTCGCTCTGTCGGAGCCACCAGCAAACCCATCCTCACGGTTCCTACGGACAAGATGCGGATCGGCGATTTTAGCGAGTGGCCCAACCCCGTCTACGATCCCGACACTACCAAAACAAATCCGGCCTACGATTCCACGAAGCCCGTTTCTTCTGGCAACCTGCCGTATTTGCGCCAACAATTCATGGGGTGCAACGGCGCCACGCCGAATGTTATTTGCCCCAGCGATCCGCGCCTGGCCGGTTCGCTTGCGCAAAACTGGCTCAAGCTCGTTCCGCATCCGAACCGCCCCGGCACCACCGCGAATTGGGAATCGCCCACCGGCCTCGCTAGCGGGTTAAACGCCAACACCAACCAATGGGACACCCGCGCCGACGAATACGTGGGCCAGAACGATCACTTCTTTGGAACGTATCACTATCGCGGCAGCCTTCCCTTTACGCAGCATGCGTTCCCGGCCGCGATCGACACCAACAACACTCGAATCCCCAATTACAGCCACATCGCACGGCTCAACTACGACCACACTTTCTCGCCAACGGTGCTCAATCACTTCGCCTTTGGGTATCTCGATCTGCCATCGCAGGTCTATAATTCCAGCGATTGTTGCGTCAGCCAGGTTCCTCAAATCCAGGGCGTGTTCAGCCACAAGCATCAGTCCAACCTGAATTTCGATAATTTCAGCAGCTATGGCGGCAATGCCGATTTTTTTACGCAGCGGCCGACGTACGTTGCTACCGATACCCTGACCTTTGTAAGGGGACGCCACACCATGCATTTCGGCGGGGAGTTTCGCAATCTCAACTACCCCACCAGCTCCCAGGCCAACGGCTCCGGCAACTTTTATTTCTCAAACTTGAATACCGGCCTCGTGGGGGCCCCGAGTGGCAACTCGATGGCGAGTTTCTTGCTCGGCGCCGTGAGTTCGGCCAGCTCGACATTCTATTCGCTGCCGGTTTTTAGTCCCACGGCGAATATGGTCGGCTTCTTTGCCGGGGATACCTGGAAAGCCACTTCCAAACTCAGCGTGACCGTGGGCCTTCGCTGGGATTTGTACCAGCCCTCCGTGGAAAAGCAAGACAGGACCTCGTTCTTTGATCCGAACGGCGCGAATCCGGGTGCGGGTGGGCGCCTTGGCCGGCTGGCTTTTGCCGGGAAAAAGTTTGGCGAAGCCAGTTATGGCGACCGCCATCCGGAGCGAACTTCCTACAAGAATTTCGGCCCGCGTATGGGAATCGCCTATGCTTTCGATCCCAAGACTGTGGTTCGCGCCGGCTATGGTGTCTTCTTTGAACAGGCCTTCTACCCCGGGTGGAACGGCGGAATCGCTACTGACGGCTTCAACGAAACCGTGTCGTTCAACAGTTCCTTGGGCGGCATCCAGCCGGCCTTCCTGCTGCAAAATGGCCTGCCGCAGAATTTTACGAAACCGCCGTTCATCAGTTCCAGCTTTTTGAATGGCCAGGGAGCGCCCAACTACCGTCCGCTCGATGCCAATCATTTGCCCTACGGGCAGCAATGGAATCTAAGCGTGGAGCGCGAAATTACGAAAGATCTCTCGGTCGCCGCCGCCTACGTGGCCGCCAAGGGCACACGGTTGCTTTCGCAGATCAATCCCATTAACGTCCTCAACCCGAGTCTCCTCTCCATGGGCAATAACCTCAACGACACCTTCCAGTCGGGCCAGACCTCGCTCGATGGCGTGTCGATTCCTTATGCGGGCTGGGTGGAACAAATGAAGGGATGTTCTCCAACTGTGGCTCAAGCTCTCCTGCCATATCCGCAATATTGCGGAAACATCCGAGGACAAAACGAAAATGATGGCAATTCGACCTACCATTCGTTGCAGGTGAAAGTGGAAAAGCGATTCTCGGAGGGCTTATTCCTTCTGATGGCGTATACGTTTTCAAAATCGATTTCAGACGCCGATTCGGCTCAATCCGCTTCGGATACTTGGGGTGGAGCTGGCGGAGTGATCTCGCCTTTTGAGATGCATCGCAACAAAGGTCTCTCCACCGCCGATCAGCCGCATATCTTTACTTTGTCCCTGGCGTACCAGTTGCCGTTCGGCACGGGCAAAAGATTCTTGAATGGCGGCCGCCTCGCAAACGCGGTGGTTGGCGGATGGGAACTGACAAGCATTGTCCGGGCGTCGTCGGGCACTCCCGTTTATTTCCGGTCAAGCACCTGTAACGTGCCCAGCCAGTTCGCGGTTGGCTGCATACCGAGCTTCTTGCCAGGCAAGAACCCTTACGCCCAAAGCATGAGTAACTACGATCCCAACAAACCTCTGTTCGACGCGTCAGCTTTCGAACCGGCCAGCAGTTTCAACTTTTACTATGGCAAAGGGCCCCGAATTTCGAATCTGCGCGGCTTCGGCTATAAGAATGTCGATTTCGGATTGAACAAGAACTTCACCATCACTGAGAGGATACGTGTCCAGATTCGTGGTGAGGCATTCAACGCGTTTAATTTGCACGTGTTCGGGGGCGTGAATAACGACGTGGCCAGCCCCAACTTTGGCCTCTGGGGAGGTGGCGTTTCGTCACCGCGAAATATCCAGTTGGGAGGCAAGATAACCTTTTAATGTCGGGATCAGCCGCGCGGCTTATCGGGTTTGCTTGGCTCATTTTCGCGTGGGAAATCCATGCTCAGCAGCTTTTGCCGATGACTTCATCGGAGCGAAGTAACACCGTAAACCACGAGTGGGCGGTGCTGGCGCATTGGCCTGACATAAAAAGCTTGATCGGCAGCAAGGATTTTCCGGGAGCCGAAGAACTGATGATTCGGGTAATCGGTCAAGACCCTTCGGCAAATGCGTTGCTGCCGGTTTTAGGTGGCGTGTTCTTTCTCGACGGAAAGTATCTGAATTGCGCGACGGCAATGGAAAAGGCGCGAGCTGCCGGCGTGCTCGACGATGACTCTCGGTTCACGCTGAGCATGGCTTACGTGAATTTGAATCGTCGCGACTTGGCGCGAGAAGATCTGGACGCTTTGGCGGGGAATCATCCGCGCGCCGCCCAATACGCTTATTGGCTCGGAAGGCTCGAGTTCGCCGATCAGCGGCTGCAGGCTGCGCTGGTCCGCTTTCAAAAGGCCGCGGAGCTCGACCCGCTCTCCCCCAAAGTCTTCGACAACATGGGCCTTTGCCAGGAGGGGCTGAACAGACCCGCCGAGGCCATTGCCGATTTCCGGCATGCAGCGATCCTAAACCGCTCAGTGCCGGACCCGTCCCCTTGGCCGGCGTATAACCTTGGACTGATGCTTGCTAAAGCGGGCCGCTATGACGAGGCGAAGGTGGCGCTCGAGGAATCCGTGCAAATTCAGTCCGGCTTTCCCAAGGCCCGATATGCACTGGGTCTTACGCTCGAACATCTGGGACGATTGGACGAGAGCTTAATTCAGTTGAATCGGGCATCTTCGCTCGACACATCGTTTCCCGATCCGCACTATGCCATTGCCCGCATTTTGCGGCGCAAGGGAGAAGCCCCGGCTTCCGACGATGAGTTGCGGCGCTTTCATTCGCTCAGCAACCGGGACTAGGCTATTGTTCCGTCGCTATTTGGAACGCGGCGCGGCAGCCAGCCGCCCCACCAATAGCTCCAGGAACTTCACCGCATCCACTTGCCGCGCAACTTGCGTCGTCGGCGCTCTTTCTTTCCCCAGTCGGTCGGCCGGCGTGAAAAGCGTTAATGCGTCAAATCCGGAATTTGACACCTCCACCTGCACCGCGCCCGATTGCGTTTCCACCAGCGCTGGCCGCAACGCCACCGCCACCGCCAGCGGATCGTGCAAGACCGGGTAGCGTTCCGGATGATGATCCTGCCACAGCTCGATCAATTCCACCAGAAACTGCGACGCCGGGTTCCGTGCCGCACGCAGCTTTTCAAGATCGCTCCCTTGCAGTTTGCACTTGGTCGTCACATCCAGTCCAACCGCCGTGACCGGCACTCCCGAGCTGAACACAATCTGTGCCGCCGTGCTGTCGCGAACAATGTTGTACTCCGGATAGAACATCTGAAACGCGCCGCCCATCAGCACGATTCGTTCGATCTTCCCCTTGATCCGCGGCTCCAGCTTCAGTGCGAGAGCAATATTCGTAAGCGGCCCGACCGGTACCAGCGTCAGCTTCTCCGGTGAGCGCATCAGCGTCTCGACAATCAGCTGGGCCGCGCGTTCATGGACATTAGGCGGCAGCGTATCTGCGCTCGTCAGCACTGAAAACTGCGGTGCGTGAGTAGGCCGGGAGCTTCCCATCAGCGGCTCGGACGCCCCAATGCCCACCGCGATGTCCTGCCTTCCATAAAGCCCCAACTCTTTCCAGACCAGCCGCGCGCGAGTGCTGGTGTCGTCGATCACCGTCGTCACCGCGCGAATATCCAGCTCGGGCGATTGCAGCGCCAGAGCTAGTGCCAGCGCGTCGTCAATATCGTCTCCAATGTCCGTATCGAAAATAATCGGGATCGGCTTCTGCGCGGGCATCACCGCGGCCAAGCCCATCATCAGTGCAACGCTCAGAACCGCGCGCTTCATACGTTCCCCCATTTAAGCAAACTATTACACGGCCGCGTCAGCGGATCGTCATGATGATTCGGGCTGATGCGCAGCGCGTATCCCAATCGACCCGTATGCAGCGGCGTCACGTCCTTGGCGAATACCGCCACGCTGCCATTCTGTTCCACCGGCGGGAGCACCATCACTTCGGTATCTTCCAGGCTGCCCGCGCTACCCACGCGGCCCATCACCACCTCCACGCGCACATCGCCCGGCGCTAGCCCCGCCATCTCTACCGTCGCGCGCACCGGAACGGTTCGCCCGCTGGTTACGGCACCCGCCGGCCCCGGCCCTGTCTCGATAAACTTTACCCCGGCCCAAACTTCGCGGATCCGCGCATTCCATCGCGCGCGCTCGCGAGCGCTTTCAAAATTTTCCTGACGCATTGCAACAAACGCTTCGTGCGCCGGGTTGTATAGCTCTTTTTCGTATTGCCGCACCATTCTGCGGCAATCGAATTGAGGAGTCAGGTTCATCATCGATTGCTTCATCCTGAAGATCCACTCACCCGGACGACCTTGCTCTCTGCGGTCGTAGAACATCGGCACAATCTCGTTCTCCAGAAGATAGTAGATGGCGCTGGCATGAAGCGCGTCCTGGTCCTCGGTGTAAGGCTCGCGATCCCCAATGGCCCACCCTCCGGAAACTTCGTAAGCTTCATCGAACCACCCGTCCAGCACACTCAGGTTGAGCACCCCGTTCATGGCGGCCTTCATGCCGCTGGTCCCGCAGGCTTCCTCTCCTCGGCGCGGATTATTCACCCACAAATCCACGCCCTGCACCAGCTCGCGCGCCACTTTCATGTCGTAATCTTCCACGAAAACCACGTGCTTCCAAAGTTCCGCATCGCGCGACAGCGCCACAATCTCGCGAATATAAGTCTTTCCCGGCGTATCCTTCGGATGAGCCTTTCCCGCGATCACAATCTGGACCGGACGTTCTTTGTTCAGCAGAATGCGTTTCAGCCGCTCCACATCTTTGAACAGCAGTGTCGCTCGCTTATACGTCGCGAATCGGCGCGCAAACCCGATCGTGAATGCGTTAGGGTCCAGCACTTCCGAGGAGTAACGCAACTCCGCCGCCGCCGCTTTCCGCCGGTACGCCGATGCCGTCTGGTGTTCACGAACGAACGTGATCAACCGTCGTTTGCGCCGCCGGTGCGCCTCAATCAGCTCCTCTTCTGGAATTTCCTGAATGAGCGCGTATGTCTTGGCGTCGTCAAAGCGCTCGCGCCAATCCGGCTCCAAATACTGGTCGTATAAGTCCGCCAGATCGCCGTTCAGCCAGCTCGGCAGATGCACGCCGTTTGTCACGAACGTGATCGGCGTCTCCCATACCGGCAAATCCGGCCACAATCCATGCCACATCTCTTGCGAAATCCGGCCGTGCAAGCGGCTCACCGCATTTCGGTAGGAACTCGTATTCAGCGCCAAAATAGCCATCGAGAACATTTCGCCCCGGTCGTTGGGGTTCGACCTGCCCAATGCCATCAGCCGGTCGAAATCGATCTGCGAGTCACGGCAGTACTCGTTGAAGTAGTGGTACATCATGCCGGCATCGAACAGATCGATGCCCGCCGGCACCGGCGTGTGCGTCGTAAACACATTGTTCGCGCGCACCGTTTCCAGAGCTTCGTCGAAGGTAAGCTTGTGTTCGCCGATAAATTCCCGAATGCGCTCCAGCCCCAGAAACGCCGAGTGCCCCTCGTTCATGTGGCACACCGTCGGTTCCAGGCCCAATGCCCGCAACGCGCGCATCCCTCCGATGCCCAGCACTATCTCCTGCCGGATGCGCATATCCGTATCGCCGCCGTAAAGCTGATCCGTGATCGCACGATCCAGCACCGTATTTTCAGGCAGGTTCGTGTCCAGAAGATACAGCTTCACCCGGCCGGCTTCGATGCACCACACCTGAATCGTGAGCGGCCCCGATGGCAGTTGCACCTGAACCTTCATCTCGTCGCCCGAGTCGTTCAGCACCGGCGTGCTCGGAAGCGTATAAAAATCGTTCTCCAGGCTGCGCTCCTGCTGCCATCCATCCGCATTCAAAAATTGCCGAAAATAACCGTGCTGATAAAGCAGGCCGACGCCGATCAGCGGCATATCGCAATCGCTGGCCGATTTCAGGTGGTCCCCCGACAGAATACCCAACCCGCCGGAGTAAATCGGCAGGCACTCCGTAAGCCCATACTCGGCCGAGAAGTACGCAATCAGCTTGCCGTCCGGCCGTTCCGTGACGCGTTTCATGTGAGCGTCGAATCTCTGGCACGCCAAGGTATATTGCGCCAAATAACGCGGATCGGCCGCCGCCCGTTCCAGCGTGGCCTGCGACACCCGCCCCAATATGCCAACCGGATTGTAGCCGCACTCCTTCCACATCGCCGGGTCCAGGCGCCGGAAAAGTGCGCGGATCACCGGTTCCCAGCTCCACACGATGTTATGCGCCAGCTCGGGCATTCGGGACAGGTTAACCGGCACTGCCGGGCGCACCAGGAACTCTCGGATCGGTTGTATGTTGAAGGGCATTTTTAAGGGAGTACAGCTAACAATACCTTATCGGATTATGACCGTCTCTCGGGGCTGCAATGCGCGATACTTCCGCAGCAATTCGAATAACACTACGCCCCCCGCCGTGGCCACGTTGAGCGAGTGTTTCAGCCCCAGCATTGGGATTCGCACAAACGTATCCGCCATGGCTGCCGTCGCGGCGTCCAGCCCGTCCACCTCGCTGCCAAACAACACGCAAACCGGAAAATGCGGCCTCCAGTCGAACAGGTCTACCGCATGAACCGAAGTCTCGATAGCGGCAATCTCGCACCCCCGCTCACGCAGTTGGTGAATCGCGCCCACCGCGTCGGGAGAGTACTCCCATGCCACCGTATCTTCCGCGCCCAATGCTGTTTTCGCAATGGCATTCTGCGGAGGCCGCCCGGTTATCCCGCACAAGTAAAGCTTCTCCACCGCCGCCGCGTCCGCCGTGCGAAAGAACGCACCCACGTTGTAAAGGCTGCGAACGTTTTCAAGCAGCACCGATACCGGCAATTTGCCCCAGCCTTCGTACAATTTCGCGCCTGTCGTCGCTTGATAGGGAACGCGTTCCATCCATTTGATGGTATAAAAGCCGCATGCACTTTCTGGCGGCGGCGCTCTGTGCGGCATTGGCCTCGGCGGTTTTCAGCTTCTTATTTCAATCGGTGATCTTTAGCCGCTACCGCGCGCACACGCCGGCGACATGGCGCGCCGCCACCAAGCGCCGGTTCGCGCTCGCCATTCTCGGCGACATTATATTCGGGCTCGCATTCGCCGGGTTTTTCACCATCACCGGCGGCATCGGCCGCATGAACGTGCGCGAATGGATTCGCATGGGTGTGTACTTCGGCGCGGGCGCCTGGCTCGCCGTCGCGCTGCCGCTGCTGTTCACCATGTCTGTAATTGTGAACTTCCACCGCGGCGTGTTTGCGGGTGTCCTGCTGAGCTGGTTCTGCGCCTGTACCGCCGCCGGAGTCATCTGCGCTTACTTCCTTTTGCCTAGTTAAAACACTGTCGAAACGCCTTTACGCCGCGCACAAGGCTAAATTCCGAAAATACTCGATCGTCGCCTTCAGCCCGTCATCCAGCGACACCACCGGATTCCATCCCAGCAGCTTCCGCGCCTTCGTGATGTCGGGCCGCCGCTGCTTCGGATCGTCCTCCGGCAGCGGATGATATTCAATCTGGCAGTTGGTCCCCATCAGCAGCTGAATGGTCTCGGCGAACTCACGAATTGTCATCTCCCGCTGATTGCCCAGGTTCACCGGATACCGCTCATCCGAGCGCGAAAGTTTGTACAGCCCGTCTACCAGATCGCTCACATAACAAAAGCTGCGCGTCTGCGTGCCGTCGCCGAATACCGTGATCGGCTTGCCTTGCAGCGCCTGATCCAGGAATGCCGGCACCACCCGCCCGTCATTCAGTTTCATGCGCGGCCCGTAGGTATTGAAAATGCGCGCGATGTTGGTCCGAATTCCGTGCGTGCGGTGATACGCCATTGTCATCGCCTCGGCAAAGCGTTTGCTCTCGTCGTAACAGGAGCGCGGCCCTACGGGATTCACATTTCCCCAGTACGTTTCCACCTGTGGATGGACGTGCGGGTCGCCATAACTTTCCGAGGTGGATGTCAGCAAGAACGTTGCATCGTGTTTGCGCGCCAATTCCAGCATCTGCCGCGTTCCCAGCGAGCCGACGTCAAGCGTTTCAATCGGGTGTTCCAAATAATCTTTTGGACTCGCTGGCGATGCCATGTGAAAAACCGCGTCCAAGCCGCCATCCACATCCACGGGCAGCGTAACGTCGTGCCGCCGGAACTCGAAATTCGGCGTCCCCGTCAGGTGTCTAATATTACGTTCGGCCCCCGTTAGGAAATTGTCCAGGGCCACCACGCTGTGCCCTTCTCGCAAGAGACGGTCGCACATATGTGACCCAATAAAGCCGGCCGCGCCTGAAACCACAATTCGCAAACTTTTTCCTCCCGGAAAGTCCTCAATTGTAGCGAATCCGGGCTTGTTCCCGTTAACTTCGCCCCAACCATCGAAAGATAGCGCTCGACGTTTTCTAATTCATTGTTTGGATAAGAAAACTGCCCTATACTCTTGAAAGTCATAAGAAAAGTGTCGCCACTTATGCGCGGCAATGCTTTCAAGGTGGTGTTTCATGACGGCGAGCAAGCAGGCGGTTAAATCCTTTTTGGTAATCGGCCTCGTTCCTTTAATCCTCTTAGCCCAAGTGCCGCCCAGCGCTTTCGTCAATTTCGAGGGTGCCCAAACCAATCCCATCCGTCTCTCCTCGGACGGCTTGCATCTCTACGTATTAAATACTCCGGATGCACGCCTGTCGGTGTTTGACATCACAAACGCCAGCAGCCCGGTTCTTACCGCCGAGATTCCCGTCGGCATTGAGCCGGTGTCTGTGAACCCAAGAACGACCGATGAAGTCTGGGTCGTGAACCAGGAATCTGACAGCGTCAGTATCGTCTCGGTTTCGAAGGGAATCGTGACCGATACCATCGCCGTGAAGGATGAGCCTTCAGACATCGTCTTCGCCGGTGCCTACGCTTTCGTGAGCGTGGCGCGAAGTAGTCTTATAAATGTTTACAATGTCACGACCCACGCGCTGGTCAAATCGCTGCCGGTTTTTGGAAACAGCCCGCGCGCCATGGCAGTGAGCCCGGATGGAACCAAGGTGTACGCGGCCTTCGCGCTCTCCGGCAGCCACTCAACGCTGGTTCCTCTGACCAGCGCGCCGCCCCAGCCGCCGCCCACCAATCCCGCGCTTCCGCCTCCACCCGCGGTAGGGCTCATCGTGGACGCTTCCGACCCGAACTGGAGCTCCATCGTCAAGTGGACCATGCCTGACAATGACGTAGGCGTCATCGATGTGAACTCCCTGAGTGCCGTATCCACGTACACAGGCCTAGGGACAATCAATCTTGGGATAGCCGTGCGCCCTGGCAGCGGCGATCTTTACGTGACTAATACCAACGCCCTCAATCTGACCCATTTTGAGCCAAATCTGCGCGGTCACTTTATAGACAATCGTGTCACTCGTGTCACCGTTTCCAGCGGACAGAAAACATCCTTCGATCTAAATCCCGGGATCAACTATGGGATTCTGCCCAATCCCGCCGCTCTCGTAACGGCTCTTTCCCAGCCCACCGCGACGGTTTTCGATCCGACGGGAAACAATCTCTACGTGGCAGCCTTCGGAACCGACCGCGTAGCGGTGCTTGATTCGAATGGAAATATCCGCGCGCGTATCGAAATCGGCGCCGCCGCCGGCTCAACCATCGATCCCATCAACAAGAAAGGCCCCCGGGGCCTCGCCATCAACGGCACCACCAATCGCTTGTATGTGTCGAACCGGCTCTCCAACACCGTTTCCATCGTGGACACCACTAAAAATGCGGTAGTCGGAGAAGTTCCGATCGGCTCGTTCGATCCGACCCCCACGGTCATAAAGGGGGGCCGCGGTTTCCTTTACGACGCGAAGTTATCGGGCAACGGGACTGGCTCATGCGCCGGCTGCCATGTGGATGCCGAAATGGATCTGCTTTCCTGGGATCTCGGAGATCCTGGCGGCAGTATGGCGACTGTCATAAATAACGGAACCAGTTTTCAGATGCACCCCATGAAAGGTGCCAAGACGACACAAACGCTGCGAGGGCTAAGCGGTGTAGCGCCTTACCACTGGCGCGGAGACCGGGCTGACTTTACCGCTTTCAATCCGGCCTTCTCTTCGTTGATGGGTGGTTCTCAAATCTCAACCACTAACATGACTGCCTTCACCAATTTCATCAACACCATCGTGTTTCAGCCCAATCCGTTTCAGAACTTGGATCGCACGTTGCCATCAACCCTCTTCGGCGGAGATCCCAACGCCGGTCAAAATACATTCCGCAATGTCCAGTTTGCCCCGGGCTCCACTTGCACCACTTGCCATACCGATCCAGGCACGGGCACCAACTTGGCACTCAATCAACTTGGCCAGCCGTTCAAAGTCCCCCATCTTCGCAACCTCTATCAAAAGTTGAACTTTACGGATCTTTCGGGCAGTCCCAGTATCGACGGTTTCGGCCTCCGTAACGACGGTCATAATTCCACCCTCTACGAATTGATGGATACCGCATCATTTGGCACCTTCCAGGGCAACCCGACCATTAAGCGCAACATCAGCGCGTATCTGACCTGTTTTGACACCGGGATGGCACCCGCGGTGGGCTACACCCGAACCATCGTCGCGGCAACCATAAGCTCCGCTTCCAGCGATTGGGGTCTGTTACAGACCCAGGCCGCGGCCGGGAACATCGATCTGATCGTCAAAGGCACGCTCGGCGGCGTTGTTCACGGCCTGCTCTATCAGGCGTCCTCCAATAACTACAAGACCGATACCACCGGATTAGGCCCCTTCTCGCAAGGGCAGCTGGTGGGAAAGATCTCCGCCGGCGACACCCTGAGCGTGATGGGCGTTCCCTTTGGATCGGGCGTCCGCATGGGGATCGATCGCAATCTGGATGGAATTCTTGACGGCGATTCCAAGAGCATTCATTAACCTCCGCCGATAGACACGCCCAAACGCCTGCTCTACAATAGAACTGGAGACAAGCATGGGTCCGTTAGGTGTACCGGAAACGATTTTCATCTTTGTCCTGGCTTTGCTTTTGTTCGGCCCCAAGAAACTTCCGGAGCTGGGCAAGACGTTAGGCAAGGCCATGGCTGAATTTCGCAAAGCCTCGAGCGAACTGAAATCCACGTTCGATCGCGAAATGAAAAACCTTGAGTTGGAGACGGAGTCGATCAAGGAAGCTACCAATACCCACTTCCACGATAATTACAATTACGACTATTCGTCCCATGACTCTGGCGCATATGGCGTCGAGTCGCACGATTCTCCCGCACTCTCATCCCCCACAAGCGCATCCGCACCTCAGGGCGCCGAATCACTGCCGGCTATCGCCGCGCCGCAAGGCTCAATCGCTAATGGCTCGTTAAATCACCAGGAATTGGTGGACGCGCACTTAGTCCAGCCGGTCGATGAGCCCCACGCCGTCGTCGCGAACGAGCACGCCGAAATAAAGAGCTAGATGGCATCACCTGACGAGCCGAAGGAAGAGCAATCTTCCGAAGGGCAATCTGCGCCTTCCGCGGAACCCGCAACTGTTGAACCAGTTTCCGTTACTTATGAGCCTGTAACGGACAGTTCGTACTATCAGGACGAATCGTATACCTACGATCCGTCTCCAGCCCTAGGCTCGCAAGCCGGCAGCCCCGCTGCCTTCGCGCCTCCCTACGTTCCGCCCGTGCCCGCGCCCGTGAAAGCCTCCTCCAGTGGAGGGGGCGGCGGCAGGCGGCCTCCTCCCCCCGACGATCCAGACGAGAGCGACGCCGAAGAGGATGGCATGGTTCGCATGTCCTTTCTCGGGCACCTGGAAGAACTGCGCCGCCGAATCCTCTACATGTTCGCGGGAATCGCCGTAGCCGCGATCCTCAGCCTCACCTACTGCGACGAATTGTGGCGCCTCGTGAGCGCTCCGGCTGTCGACGCCCTCACCCAGCTCGGCGTGAAGCCCCCCACCTTGACCATGATTTCCCCCATGGACTCGTTCAACATCATCTGGTTCAAGCTGCCCTTGCTCTGCTCGGTTTTCGTGGCCTCGCCCTGGATTCTCTACCAGGTTTGGGCGTTTATCTCCCCCGGGCTTTATAAGCGCGAGCGCCGCTGGGCTATTCCCTTTGTAGTCTCTACCGCCGGTTTATTTATCGCTGGCGGTTTTTTTGCCTACTTCGTGGCCTTCCGTTACGGCTTGAAGTTTCTATTAGGAATCGGATTCGGCAACTATGTCACCCCCATGGTTTCGATCACCGAATATTTCGACATGTTCGTCAACGTGATGCTCGGCGTCGGTCTCGTTTTCGAACTCCCCATCCTCATCTTTTTTCTTACTCTTCTCCATGTCGTTTCACCTAAGTTTCTGATTGCACACAGTCGCTACGCCATTTTGGCCATTGTGATCATCGCCGCCGTCGTGACCCCCACGCCGGACGTGTTTAACCTGATGCTCTTCGCTACCCCCATGTGCCTGCTATTCTATGTGGGTATATTCGCTAGCTATCTATTGGTTCTGCATCGCGAAAAACGCCGGTTCCCATGGAAGATCTTATTCATAGTGCTTGGCCCCATAATCGCCGTTGTCGCGCTGGCTGTGTACCTTGCGATCGCCAAATTTGGTTATCACCTGATTCATTCTTGGCCCTTTTTGACGCGTTAAGCCGCTATTATGTTAGGAGGTATTAACGTCGGCCTATGGACCTAATCAAGACGATTCGTGATCTCTGTGCCGAGCGCGATAAGCTCGACGCGATTATTGTTTCCCTGGAACAGCTTGAGCGCCAATCGCCGCAACTTCCCCGCGCGCTCAAGCAAAAGCGTCGCGGAAGAAAGTACATGAATGCGGAAGCTAGAAAAGAAGTTTCCGAGCGCATGAAAAAATACTGGGCCACCCGACGCAACCCCGAGCGGCGTGAACCAACCAACCGCTTCTCCGAGCGCCCTGTAAACGGTGTTCCCTCCCCCAATGCTAGCCGCCGCAGTCGCAGGAAACTCCTAGCCGCCTTGTTGAAGCGGCCTAAGCATTCCCCATCTCAGATGCGGATGCTATATTTGTAGACGTCGCGTGGGCGACTAGCTCAGCTGGGAGAGCGCTGCGTTCGCAATGCAGAGGCCGGGGGTTCGATCCCCCCGTCGTCCACCAAAATCTTTCAGAAGATCACCGCCCTGAAGAGCCAAATCCACCCGACCCCCGCAGCGATTCCCTCAACTCTCCTTCATCCCATTCAATCGCTTCGTACCGCGCCACCACCATCTGAGCAATCCGGTCCCCTGCCAAAATGACATACGGCTCCTTTCCCAGATTCAGCAAAATCACCCGAATTTCTCCCCGATATCCCGGATCGATGGTCGCCGGACTATTCGGCAGCGTGATCGAATGCTTCAGCGCCAGTCCACTGCGCGGCCGGATCTGCGCCTCATATCCCGCCGGCAGCTCAATTGACAGGCCCGTCGGAACCAGTTGCGATACCCCCGGATCGAGCACCGTCGACGTCACCGCCCGCAGATCCATCCCGGCGTCTTCGTCCGCGCCGTGCGCATACTCCGGCAGCGTCGCGTCCGGGTGCAGTCTTTGTATCTTCACTTTCATTTCTGCATAATCATAACTGTTCCCGATGCCCGAAAAACCGAAGCGCGTCTTCACCGTCGCGCCCATGCCACCCGAGAAATGCGCCTATGCCCTGGCGCGTTACAGCCGCTCCCCCGATTCCATCGTTGAATCTCTCGAATGGGTGCGCACCCACAATTCCCAAAGCTTCCTCGAGCACTACTATTTTCAATACGGTCACGCCTCCATCGCCGACCTTGGCCATGCCGTTCTCTGTTTCGAGGGCGTGTCCGAACTCGCGGCCACAGAGATCGAAGACGAAGTCCTTTGGGATGGCCAAGCCAAATCCTCCCGCTACCAGGATTTCTCGCGCTCCGGATTCATCACGCCCGCTGAGTTTGATTCGGACCGGGCTGCGGTCTACGTGGCTGCCGGAGAAAAGCTGTTAGCCGCCTACGCCATCGTGAAGGCCTCCGTGTTCGAATCCCTGAAAGAGTCTCTGCCGCGCCCTGAGACCATGAAGCCCGACGCGTATGAGCGCAACCTCACCGCCCGTGCCTTCGACGTCGCCCGCTACCTGCTCTTCTGGGGCGTGCCCACCAACGTCGGCCAGGTAACCAGCATTCGGACGCTCGAAAAACAGATCCGCCGTCTGCGGGCTTCCGAGTACCAAGAACTCCGCGGACTCGGCAGCGAGATTGCCGAAGCCTGTGCCCAGGAACCCAACTGCCTCTGGAATGACTCCGCCCGCGAGCCGCTTGCTCCCACCCTCGCTCGCCACGCCGGCCCCGATGAGTATCGCGCGCGCTCCCGCCAGGATTTGCGAGCCTGGGCCATTCAGAATCTGCCCAAGCCTTCCACCGCCGCACCCGAGCGTGTCGACCTCATTCGTCCCGCTTGCACCATGAGCGAGATCGCCGCCACCCTGCTCTACCCTGTTACCGACCACCCCTTTCGCGAACTCTACCACCTCGCGCAAGAGTGGACCCAAGCGCGGCGCGCCGAGGTGCTCGACGTCGCCCTTCAATCGCGCGATCGCCGCGACGATCTCCTGCGCGAGTTCCGCGGCGGCCAGTATTGCTTCGACATGGTGATCGACATCGGAGCCTACCGCGATCTGCACCGCCACCGCCGCTGCCACCAGTTCCGCCAGGAATTCTCCGGCAAGCTAGGTTTCGACAGTCCCGCCGCCCTAATCCCCGCCGGCGTCGCCCCCGTGTTCGAGGCCGCCATGCGCGAGGCGCTTCATGCCATGCACTCGCTGCCCGCCCCCGGATCGCACTATCTGCTCCCCTTCGGTGCCCGCTCCCGGTTTCTCTTCAAGATGGATTTCGCCGAAGCCGAATATATTTCGCGTGTCCGCAGCGGCGTCAAAGGCCATTTCAGCTATCGCGAAATCGCCTGGCTCATGAAGCAAAAGATCGAAGCCGTCGAACCCCATCTCGGCCGCCTCATCGACGCCACCCCGCCCTGGATTGAAGATCCCCTTAAACGCTGATTCAGAAGGAGAACCCAATGATCGACACGCCTCACGTCCTACAAACTGCGGCCCAGCTAACCGCCTGCATCCGCGTAACCGTTCCACGTGCGGATATCCAGAAAGTGATGGGCCCCGGCATCTCCGAGTTGAGCGCTGCCGTCGCCGCTCAAGGCACTGCGGTCACCGGGCCATGGTTCACCCACCACTTGCGAAGGCCGTCGGAGAATTTTGATTTTGAGATCTGCCTGCCAGTCGCGAAGCCGGTAACCCCTTTCGGCCGCATGACGCCTGGCCAGTTGTCCGCGACTACCACGGCTCGCACCATCTACCACGGTGGCTACGAAGGCCTGAGCACCGCCTGGGGCGAATTCCGTGCCTGGATTGCGGCAAACGGCCACACCCCTCGTCAAGACTTTTGGGAATGTTACGTAGTCGGCCCTGAATCCAATTCCGATCCGGCGGCTTGGCGCACTGAACTCAATCAGCCGCTAAGCTAGGTCGCTCCGGCTTACCCGCAGCACCCACCAAATGAACACCGCCTGCAAAGGCAGCCGCGCCCACAACGCCCATGCCGGAATTTGCGGACCTGCCGGTGCGCCCTGCCGCATCGCCATGTAAACATTCGCTGGAAACACCGCCACCAGCAGCGCCACCAGTCCCCACCCGGCCGCCACTCGAACGCTAGGGATCATCAATCCCACCCCGCCCGCGATCTCGGCAATTCCGCTAATCCAAACCAGCATCCGCGGCCCTGGCAACATCGGCGGAACAATCGACACGTAAGCCGGCGTAAATACGAAATGCAGCACGCCCGCAATCGCAAACAGCAACCCGGTAATCCAGCTCACTTTGCAGCCGCGCGCTTGAATGTAAGCGGCACGGAACTGGGGCCTTGCGCCCATGTCCCCTTGATTTCCGTGCCATCCGCATTCAAATCTCCCGCGAATGAGCCTTGAATCACCTTGATCTCAAACTTCAAACTCTTCCCCGCTTGCGTAATCGTCGTAATGCCAATGCCGTTGGCGTTTTGATCCGGACTATCAATCGAACCGCTTCCCGTCCCGTCCGCCGCTTGCGTCAGGTGCAACACGATCCTCAGCGGCCGCCCCGAATCGATTACGCCTTCCCAATCCCCCTGGAACTCCTTCGCCAGCACCGTGCTCTTCGCCGCCACCTCGACCCTTGCCTCGCCCGTCCGCTGCATCGTGAACGGAAATGTCGCGGCCCCCTGATTCAGCGTCCCTGCCAGCGACTTCCCGTCATCCGAAAGCTTCCCATCGAATATCGGCTTGCCCGGTACTCCCGCCACCTCAAACGCCACCGCCTTATCCTTCACCGCGATATTGCTGAGCGCCATCCCCGTCATTTTCTGCTCGGGCATTCCAAACGACCCGACCCACTCGCCCTTCTCATTCTTGTTGAGGTCCGCCGACACACTCATTTCGTGACCTGGCGCTTGAATCTTCCCCTCCCAGTGGCCCGACTGGGCAAAACCGCTGCCCGCAACCAACATCGGCAAAAATAGTGCAAAGCTCTTCATGCGTTTAATATCCTTTTTTAAAATGGCGATGACTGCCCTTTCGGTTTTTCCTTCTTCGCTGGCGGCGCAGCTCCAAAGATCAGCGTCACATCCGCGATATGTTTATCCTCGTCCAGATTTGTCACTGATTTCGTGGTCCCAAGACTGTCGAACATTCCATCTTCCCGAATCCGGTTCAGAAAATAATCCGGATAACTGGCGTTAAAAGGCGTGCCCGCTTTTTCGCCCCAAAGTTTGCGAACGGCCGGCTCGCTGTTCAAATCGAGTCCCTGAATCGTCAGCGTGCCGAAATGAAACTGCGGCCCGCGATCCAGCTTGATCTCCACGTCCACCTTCTTGGTCTTGTCGTCGATCTTCCGATCCACATCCGCCTCAACGCGCAAATATCCATTCTTCTTGAGCGATCGTTTGATTGTCTCCACTCCTTCATTGATCGCATCGAAATTCACGAAATCGGCGGGCTTAATGTCCGCCTGTTTCAGCAACGCCGCGCTATCCGCCCGGCTCTCCGCGCCCGCCACCGAAACCTTGCCCAATAGATAAACCGGTCCCTCGTCGATCGTGACGTTGACGATCAGCCCCTTCACCTTCTCCGCCGGAGTCGTTGTGATCTGCGGAAACTGCACCCGCACCCGCCCCCTGCCATCGTACAAAGGCCGAATCTGCGCGTCCAGCAGTTGCCGAAAACCGTCCTGCGTGAACGGGACCCCATAAGCCACTCCGGAGATCGCATGTTGCAGCCGCGTTTTCAGAATCGCGTCATTCCCCGTGAATCGCACCTCGGCCACAACCGGCAGCGGAGCCGACGGACGAAACAGAATCTTAAATTGATCGGGCCCGGTGTTGATCACTGTCCCCAGCACTTTATCCGGATGATTCAGCGACGCCAGATACGTCTCGATGGCCCGCGCGTACTGATCGAGGATCATCGTCGTGCCCGGCAGTTTCGGCAGAAACAGCGGATTTCGGCTCTTCAGATAATTCACGATATCCGGCCCCGCCGCGGGCAGCCCTTCGAATTGCACCGCGAACAGCGGCTTCATCTCCAGCACTTCAAAGGTCAGCGCATAACCCCCGCCCTTCGCCGCCGGGGCATAGCGATACCCCACGGTTTCGAACATTCCGGTCGCGACCAGCCGGTCGCGCGCCGCGTCAAAATCAGCTTTCGAGCCCGGCTGCCCGATGCGAATTCCCGCCACTTCAAGAATCTTGTCTTTCGCTAAGCTCTGATTCCCCTCGATGGCGATGCTCTCGACGGGAAAGTGATCCGGAGCCTTGGCCGCGGGCGGAGCCGGAGCGGCGCCCTTGTGCCGAGTCTTCGTCTGTGCCGCCGCCGCGCCAGCACACACCACGAAAATCAGCAGTCCCCGCCCAAGAATTTGCGTATTGACGCACTCACGGTGCAAAAACGAGACCCGCATGAAAAAAGAATATCAGTGATTCAAAAAAAGCCGAGGAAATCCCCGACCACAGGGCGATAGACGTGGGGACAGGCGCAGCAGGTACTCCTCCCGCTCAACATCCACCGCATCACTGTTACGATTCATTTATTCGTGCTCGAACTTTCCCCCCAGCGATCCCTTCGTCAATGACTCTCTAACACTCTGTGAACTCGCAGCGGAGACCTTTGAATATTCCCTGGGCTCGCGCTCGGCTCTTGAATGGATCGTCGATCAATATCAGGTGAAAGGCGCATCCGACCCGAACCGCGAAGACAATCCCGGTTACACCGTGAGTCTCATATGTCAGGGCCGCGTTAGCGTCGAGACGGTCGTAATCGTTAAGGGCCCCTGAACCGCGCCTCAGGATTTACCGTCAATCCTCTCGTCCAATAACACCTTCACGGTTTCGCCCGCTTCTTTCCCGATAGCTTTCCGTATTTCTGCCTTTACAGGCAGCACATGGGTGCCGTCACCCGTAGCCATGAACGAGCTTCGGAAAGGATGACCGTCGATTGTGCCCCTGACCTTAACGAGGCCACGAGTTTCAAAAAATTCAACCGAATCGGGCCAAATCACATAGGTCCAACCACCTTTGTTGGAACTTTTTTGCAATTTAGCAGTGAACCATTTATTCAACATAGAACCTCCCTTGCGGAAAGAAGATTAATTCTGCCACGCTAACTGTTTCCGCGAGTCACAAGCCGCGACAATCCCCTAATCTCTAATCCCTCAACAACTTACCCGCATCCCGTAGCCCCAGCACCTTTCCCCCCGTGCTAAAAATTCAGTAGCGGACTCTTTTCCGCAAATCCCTCATTCAGGAGCCTCGAAAATGTCTAGTCCTTCGCACACCAACGCGCTCAACGCCCAGCACTCCACCGGCCCGCGCACCGACGCCGGCAAAAAACGCTCCAGCCTCAACGCGTTGCGCCATGGACTCACGTCCCAAGTCGTGGTTCTCCCCACCGAGGACCTCGCCGCCTACACCGTCTTCACCGGCGGCTTTCACGACGACCTCCAACCTAAGAATCTGATCGAGAAGCAGCTCGTCCAGTCGCTCGCCGACACCCAGTGGCGCCTCAACCGCTGCGCCGCCCTCGAAAGCAATCTCTACTCTCTCGCTTTTGCCGATGCCGAAGCGAAACAACCCGCCGATCTTGAGGGCAATGCCATTGAGGAAGCCGCCACCGAACTAACCACTGCCCTCGGTATGGCCCGGGCCTTCCGCGAAAACGCCGACGCCATCCGCGTCCTCAGCATGCACGAACAGCGCCTCCAGCGCGCCTTCCATAAGACGCTTCAGCAGCTCCAGTCCCTTCAATCTCAGCGCAAGGCCGAAGAGCTCCAGCAGTTGCAGCAGGCCGCTGCCTTGCAGCAGGTCAACAAACTAAAGGGACTTCCCTACAATCCTGCTGACGATGGGTTTGTTTGTTCGAATCGGGAAATCGACGACCTTGTGTCCTGCGAAGCGCGCCTCCTGGAGGCCCAGGCCGCCGCTCTTTACGGCTTCGATCCCGCAAAAATCGCCGCGGCTCAGGCGATCGGCGCGTAAACCTACCGGCTCGATTCGATCAGCTCCGCCACTTGTTCCCACTCGGCCAGCAAGCTCTCGTGGTTCGCGCGCCGCTCCATCAGAAGATTGTTCAACTTCACCGTCTCCTCCACGCTGCGAAAGTTTCCAAGCTCCAGTTCGTCCGCCGCAATCTCCAGTTCCAGACGCGCGATCTGATCCTCAATCAGCTTGTGCCGGTCTTCCATTTTGCGCAGCTTCATCGGATTGAGCCGCGCTCCGTTCTTTTCCTGCACCGCCGCCGCGGACACAGCCACGGGAGCAAGGGCAATTTGTTCCGGTTCCGGCCTGGCCAACACCGGCGCGACCAAGTGTCCGCCGTTCTTCCGCCACAGATAATCTTCGTAGTTGCCCGGAAACACGTGGACTTCGCCTTCGCCCACTTCAAACACGCGCGTCGCCAGCCGTTCCAGAAAATAACGATCGTGCGAGACGAAAACCACCGTGCCGCTGAACCCCTGCAGCGCTTCTAGCAGCACGTCTTTCGCGCGCATATCCAGATGGTTCGTCGGCTCGTCGAGCAGCAGAAAATTGCCCGGCATCATCAGCATCCGCGCCAGCGCATACCGGTTGCGCTCGCCGCCCGATAGCACGCCGATCGTCTTAAAAACGTCGTCGGCCGTAAACAGAAACGATCCGAGAATGCTGCGCAGTTCGGTGTTCGAGGCGCGCGGGGCCACTTGCGCCAAGTCGTCCAGCATGCGTGCGGTCACGTCCAGCTCTTTATATTGATCCTGCGCGAAGTAGTCCGTGATCACGTTGTGGCCAGTCGTGAATTCGCCCGACGTCACCGGTTCCGCGCCCGCCAGCAGCTTGATCAGCGTCGATTTTCCCGCGCCATTCACGCCCACCAGCGCGATACGCTCGCCGCGTTCAATCACGAAACTCGCTCCCCCAAACACGAACTTCGCCCCGTAGCTCTTCGACACCTTCTTGAACTCCGCCACGATGCGGCCGCTCGGCTTCGGCTGCGGAAACTTGAAGTGGATGGTGCGCTCATCCGGCGGAATCTCCACCTTGTCCATCCGGTCCATTTCCTTGATGCGGCTCTGCACTTGCTTGGCTTTCGTGGCCGTATATCGAAACCGGTTGATGAACGCTTCCAGTTGCTCAATCTTCTCGCGCTGATTCTGGTAAGCCGCCTCAAGCTGCGCGCGCCGTTCCGTCTTCAGTACTTCGTAGCGCGAGTAATTGCCCGGATAAAAGTGGACCCGTTTGTTCCACACCTCGATGATTTTCTTCACCGTCACATCGAGAAAATACCGGTCGTGCGAGATCAGGATGTAGGCGTTGGGATACGATTCCAGATAGCTCTCCAGCCACTCGCGGGCTTCGAGATCCAGATGATTGGTCGGCTCGTCGAGCAGCAGCAAGTTCGGCTGTTGCAGCAGTAGCTTGCCGAGCGCGATGCGCATCTGCCAGCCGCCCGAGAACTCTTCCGTGCGCCGCTGCCAGTCGTGCCGCGAGAAGCCCAGTCCCGAAAGCACTGACCCCACTTGCGATTCGATATTGTATCCGTCGCGCGCAATGAACTCGCTCTGGATGTGGTGGAACCGGTCGGCCACCTGCGCATACTCGGCGCTTTCATGATCGAGTTCGGAAAGCTTATGCGAGAGGCCCTCCTGCTCCTGTTCCATCAGCCGCAGCTCTTCGAAAACGGTCATGCACTCCGCGAAAACCGTGCGCCCCGAAAGCGAAAGCCCGTCCTGTGGAAGGTAGCCCGCGGTGATCCCTTTGGCGTAAGTGATGGTGCCATAATCGAGCGATTCGATGCCTGCCATCACCTTCAGCAGCGTGGATTTGCCGGTGCCGTTCGCCCCGACAATTCCGACCCGCTCCTTAGGCGTCACCATCCAGTCAAAATGTTCGAAGAGGACCTTAGGCCCGAACCTCTTCCCCGCGCCAGTAAGTTGGATCATTGCGCGGATTGGGGGGCGTAATTATGGCCGGGCCGAAATTTCATGGATTCCTTATTGTATCGCGCACTAAAGCCCCGCCGCCTTTCCGCCGATCCAGGATCATGCATACAGCTTTAAAGATGTGCCTTGTTATTGGCCTTGCGCTGATGACAAACGGAGGCGCGCGGGCGGACTCCTCGGCGCAGACTTCTTACAATTATCAGTTCTCCATTCTGGATCACACCGGCAAGCAACTTCTTGAACCGGGACTTGGCACGGTGGTCAAAACCGGTCTCATTCTCTTTGTAAAGTGCCCCGCCTGCCTGACGGACGGCACCACCGCATACCGCGTCACCGTGCATTACACCGACGAGGACACTAACCGGGAGGGGAGTTCAGTGGCTCTCTTCGAGCGAGGAAACCAGCAGGTGACCAGCTTTTTGATGTGGACCGGGAAAATTAAGGTCCGATCCCTGCTCACCGAAACCATTAAGGTCGCCGGCGCAATCACCACTCCCGGCGAGCCATAAACTTCACGGCGCAATCGCCAGCGTAGTTCCAGCCGGACTCATGAATCCTCCGACGCTTAGCGTAACCGCTAGAACGCCCGCGCCCGCGAAGCCGCCCGGAACCCGAATATTGATCTGCGTCAGCCCGACGAACCCCGGTGCGTCGCCCGCGTAGAGGACGTCGGCGTCGTAGTATCCGACGGTCACTTTTGCCGCAAGAATTGGCAGCCCGAGGGGCACCGCCGCCAGCCGTCCGCTGACTCCGGGCGGCGATGTCTGGCCGACGCCCGTCGCGTAAAGCGTGACAAGGGAATTTCTTGCCGCCGGATGAGACGTGGAGTTGATGCGCCCATCCTCGTTGACCGCGACTACTGGTCCGGTCCCCGTCCCGAAAGTGAAGAACGCGGGAGCCGCGTCGACGACGGTGAGTGTCGCCTTTCCGCGAGATTGGGTGTGCTCGAAGACTTCGACGACCGTTGTCGCGTGACCTGCCATCTCGAACGGAACTTGCGCGTTGATCTGGCCCGCGCTCGCGTAAAACAATGCCCCCGGAACGCCGTCGAACGTCACTTGCGTGTCGGCAATTTTAATATCGAGCATTCCCAACGCGACCGTCCCGGAAGCTCCGGCCGCCGGGCCCATTCCCGTCCCAAATATGGAGACAATCGACCCCGGTGCCACCGGCCCCGCCGCCAGGCTCGCCGCGTTTACTACCCCGATGGACAACGTATCACCCGAGACCACCGGAGGCGCCGCCAGCGACAACCTGAGAATGCGATTGTTGCCAAAATCCGCGATTAGGATTCGCCCCGCTGCATCGACACTGACGGCAACCGGCGCAATCAGTTGATCCGCGACCGTCGAGATTGTTCCGTCGGCGGCCAGCAGCCGCACCCGATGATTGCTCGTGTCTGCAATCCACAAATTCCCCGCGCTGTCGACCGCAATCCCGCGCGGCCCGTTCACTTGATCCTTGCCGGCAACCACCGTCGCGTGTCCATCCTTCGAAAGTTTCCGAATGATGTTGTTGCCCGTATCCGATACCCAGACATTGCCGGTACCATCCACCGCGACCCCTCGCGGCCCGTTGAGCGCGCCGAAGGGCAAGTCCGTCAACCCACCGTTGGGCCCCACGCGCACCACCCGGTCGTTCGCCGTGTCCGCGATGTAGAGCGTCCCGTCGCCGCCGCCGATCCCGACAGCCGTGGGCGATTGCAATGGAGCAATGAGCGGCACCGCCGTCAGTGTGCCGCTGACCGCGTCGAGCCGCTTCACCTGATCGGCATTGATATCCGCAATGTAGAGGTTGCCGCTCGCGTCCAGTGAGATCCCGCCCGGACTCGTCAGCCCCGTCGCCGCCGTGTTGATGATCCCATCCACCGTCACTTTGCGGATGCGCTGATTGCCTTCGTCGGCAATCCAAATCGTGCCGTTCGCGTCCACCGCGACGCCGCTTGGTCCGTTCAAGCGGGCACTTGTCGCCGCGTCGCCGTCGCCTCTGAGCAGGTACGAGCCGTCGCCGGCAGCCAGAGCCACGGCGCCGCTTGTAAGCACCTCATGAACGCGCGCTCCGCCGGCTGCCCATAGATTCCCCGCGCGATCGAGCGCCAAGTCCCGGGCCGGGACCTCAATGGAGGTCACCACCCCAGCGGGCGTCAACTTGCGGACGCGCTGGTTGCCGCTATCGGCGACAAAGAGGTTCCCCCCCGCATCCAAGGCCACCCCGGTCGGGACGTTCAACTGCGCGGGCAAATCGGCACCCGGATCCCCAGTCCCGAGCACCGTCGCGATCTTGCCGCCCGCGATCTTGCGGACGCGTTGGTTCCCGCTATCCGCAAAGTACAAGCTGCCGTCTGGCGCGAGCGCAAGCCCCGCTGGATAGCTGATCTGCGCGCTAGCTGCCGGACCCCCGTCGCCTCCAAACCCAGCCGCCCCTGTTCCTGCGATGGTTGTAACTCTTCCATCGGCTGAAATGCGCAGAATCTGTTGGCCAGTGAACTCCGAAACGTAGAGATTCCCCAGCGAATCCACCTGCACGTTGCGCGGTCCCGAAAGCCCGTCCACGACGGTAGTCGTCGCGCCGCTAGCATCCACCTTTTGAATGCGGTTGTTCCCGAGGTCCGCAATGTATAGGTTGCTGGCAGTGTCCACCGCCAGCCCGTACGGAAAGCTGACTTGCGCGCCCGCGGAACCGGAAACTCCAGTGCCAGCGACCGTCGAAATGATGCCGCCCGGAGCGATCTTGCGCACGCGGTGATCATTGGCGTCCGCGATGTAAACGTTGCCCGCACCATCGATACAGATGCCCTCGGCGTCGCTAAGAGCCGCCTGGGTCGCCGGTCCGCCGTCGCCTACCATGCTGCTCCCCGCCACTGTCTCAATAAGATAGGTTTGCCCGCTACAGACCCATGCCGTCAGTACTACTAAGCAACAAACTGGCCTACAGATGCCATTCATACTATTTTTTTGTGCCGAAACTATGTAGAACTTCTCAATTCCTCCGATAGAAGGGCATGTCTTGGCGAAACCTTGCTGCTCTAACCCTGATCCAGGCGACCATCCTCGGGGCTGGCACGCTCCATCTAAAAACGCGAACCTTCGAACCGGGCGCGGCTGTTGAAGATTCCGTCATGGCCCCGCTGAGGCACTGGCGACCGGGATCATCTCACTATCTCCTTCAGTTCAAAGGGCCAATTAGCCAGAGCCAGCTGGACGACCTCAACGCGCGAGGCGTCACCGTAACGGGCGCGGTTCCTGATAATGCCGTGATGGTTGTGGCTCCGGATGGAGTCTCCTTTAATGGATTGGATGTTGCCTGGATAGGGCGGCACCGCCCGACCGACAAGCTAAGTCCGGTGCTCGCCAACGCCGTGCCGTTGGGTTATGTGGTTGAAGTTCACGCTGATGTGAGCGCTGCCGATGCCACCCTGATGCTCCTCGATTCCGGCGTCCAAATCATCGACCGTTCCGGGTTGGTCAATCACCAGTTCCTCGTCGTCGCCTCTCCCGAACAGGTCGCCTATCTTCAGGCGTGGGACGAAGTCTCGTACATCTTTCCGGCCTCACAGGATTTGCTCGCCGGTGTCGACCTCGTCGGTTGTTCCGGCCCCTTGACTCAGTCCGGTCACATCGCGCAATACGTGCTCGTCGGCCACGGATGGCCGCTCAATGGCGCGAGCGTAGTCGTGTTGAATTACTACTTCGGGAGTCTGACGACAAAAGTCCCCGACGTCAAGACGAAGTCGGAAATCCTCCGAGCCTTCAACGAATGGGGTAAGTACGTAAAGTTTCATTTGAACGCGGGTACCGATGCGCAGGCTCCGAATACCATCGCCATCCTTTTTGGCTCCGGTTCGCACGGCGACGCATTCCCCTTCGATAGTTCGGGACTTACTCTGGCCCACACCTTCTACCCGGCACCGCCGAATCCGGAGCCGATCGCGGGCGACATGCACTTCAATGCGGTCGAGAACTGGAACGCAGGAGGCAACATCGATATCTATACGGTGGCGCTGCATGAGTTCGGGCACGCCTTAGGACTCGGACACACGGACAATCCGGGCGACATCATGTATCCCTATTACCGGCTTGGGGCGCAGCTGTCGGCCGATGATATTGCCGGTGCCGTGAACCTCTACGGGGCGGCCGCGGCGGCGGCGCCAACCGTCCCCGCGACGGCTCCGGTCGATCCCGCAATCGTTCCCCCAGTCACTCCAGCCATCAATCCTCCCGTGGCTCCGCCCGCTACACCGTCAATTCCAAAGACCTCACTCACCCTGAGCGTTATCGCCCCGGTGCCCGCCACCACCGACGCTTTTATATCCCTGGCTGGCACGGCTTCGCTCGCGACCGGTTCGATATCCGTAGCCTGGCAGACAGATCGTGGCGCGGCAGGGCTCGCGACGGGAAGCGCCAATTGGTCCATCCCCGCCGTGCCGCTTGAGATAGGCGCGAACATGATCACGATTACCGCGATGGACGCGGCCCACCTTCCGGTCACGGCGGTTGTATCGATAACGCGGCAAGCGGTTTCCGCTGGACCCGATACCATACCTCCCGATCTCAATTTGATTTCGCCCGGCGTCACCACTCTTTCGACCACCGACGCGGGAATCACAGCCTCGGGAACAGCCACCGACAACATGGGAGTCACCAAAGTAATGTGGCTAACCAACGCGGGGACATCCGGCACCGCCAGCGGCACTGCTAACTGGCAAGCCACCATTCCACTTTATGTGGGCACCAATCGAGTGGTGATTCGGGCGTACGATGCTGCTGGCAACTTTCGCTGGCGGTCCTTTGTCGTGGTGCGAAAGTAAACAGCGACGCCTGATAAGCTGGCTGTAGATGACTAAATGCCGCTTCGCCGCAATTGGGGCAGTTCTCGGCATGGGATCTGCGCTCAGCCATGCGCAGCAGCTTTCATTCCAGCAGCCCGTCTCAACGGCCATTCAGAACGGTCCGGTTGCAATGGTGACCGGAGACTTCAACGGAGACGGGAAACCGGATCTGGCCATCGCCAACGGCGGCAGTTCATCAATCTCCGTCTTTCTCGGGAAAGGCGACTCGACGTTCCTGCCGCCAACTACGTACGGCGTTCCTTCCGGCTGCGCCTTGGGTTACTTGACAACAGCAGACTTCAACCGGGATCGTAAGCTGGATTTGATGGCGGCTTGCACCACCGGCACGTCCCTTCTGGTGTTTCTAGGACGCGGGGACGGCACATTGAACGCGCCGATTGTTACCACTCTTCCCTTGTTTGCGCTTGTCGGTAATCTTTTAGAAGGCAGCTTCGATGGGCTTACGATTGCGGACTTCAACGGCGACGGAATTCCCGACGCTGTATTGTTGATGACCACTGACTTCAGCAGCACGATAGATCCCGCGGCGTATCTGCTAGTGGGTCGCGGCGACGGCGGATTTCAGACGCCATCGAAGATGAGCATAGGGAATACGTCTCCCCTAGGTGTAGCCGCGGCGGATTTCAACGGAGACGGAAAACCCGATTTGGCGATATTGGGAGGGAATACCGCGAACCTCGGCGCGCCGAATTTCGCGGCCAGCGAAACACTGACCATCGAGCTAGGGGACGGAAAAGGTTCTCTTACCGCCGGCACAACTTATCCATGGGCTGGATCGATTCTCAGTTTGGGTGGTGGCCGATGTGAACGGCGATGGCAAGGCGGACATTGTTTCCGACGGGCCGCTGCTTCTAGGCGATGGCTCGATATCGACATCGGTGCTCGCGGTTTACATCGGAAAGGGCGACGGCACTTTCCAATTGCCGATTGCCACCACACAGGGTTCAGGCACGTTGCCGTTGGCCTTTGGGCTAGCCGATTTGCGCGGAATCGGAAAACTGGACGTCGTAGAGGGACTATGGGCGATCGCTGGCGATAACACTCTTGGCTCCGGTTCGCTGGTAGTGAAGCAGGGCAACGGGAATGGAACTTTCCAAAGCCCCGTTACTCTTCAGTTTCCTTTCGGGATCCCTTCCACTAGCCGTTGTGGCGGCGGATTTCAACGGAGACGGTCGCGCTGACCTCGCCCTGACCGAATTCTCCGCAGCGGCTCTTTCTAGTTCGGGACAAGGCACTTCAGTTTCGCTCTCGACCATCCCTCAAGCCTTTGCGCTGCTCCCACCCGGCACTCTTCTGACCTATTCGAACTCGACTTCGGTCTCGGCCCTGACATTCTCGAATCTGAATGCCGCAAGTTTTACGGGAAATAGCGTGGCGACAAACTCAATAGTGAGCGCTTTCGGCGCGCATATCGCCGCGACGACCGCTGCCAATACCATGGTTCCAATTCCCACAACGCTTGGAGGCATCTCGATCAACGTCAAAGACGCTTTGGGCGCTACCCGCGCCGCTCCGCTGTTCTACGTTTCACCGAACCAGATCAACTACGCAATTCCGGATGGAACGGCAACCGGTACCGCGACCATTTCGATCGTGGGCAATGCCGCGCCATTCACCACCCAGCAGTCCATCGTCTCCGTGGCGCCCGGTGTATTTGGTCAGAGCGGTTTAGCGGTCGGCAACGTAATCACTGCCGTGAATGGCGTTCAGACCGCCACTTCCCCTGTGAGACTCGATGCGCTGGGCAACGTGGTTCCGGTTCCAATTGTGCTTAGTTCGGGATCTCAGGTCGTGCTCATTCTCTACGGCACGGGAATCCGAAACCACACGAGCGAAGTGACCGCCGCATTGGGCGGCGTCGTCCTGCCAGTCGCCTACGCCGGACCCACCGGTCAATATGCCGGCGAGGATCAGATCAACATCTTCTTGCCGCAGCAGCTTCAGGGTGTGGGCCTGGTTACTGTCACCCTGTCGGTCGACGGCCAAACCACAAACCCCCTGAAAATACAAATTCAGTAAGTGAGCTTTACGCGTTCTGCGTTGACCAGTACTTCATTTCATCAGCGGAAGGACCATACATGCCGGGCACTTCCACTTCATTCAGGCGCAAGTAGACGCCGAGTTGACCCCGGTGATGAATCATGTGGTTCATCATCATGACCCGGAGCACGGCAACGCGAGGCATGGAAATAATCGCCTTGCCCGCATATTTAAAAGTCCAGATTTTCTGGAATTCCTCGTCGGAAGCTCCGGCGATCAAGGCGCGCGATTCCGCGACGGCCTTGTCGAAGTTTTCGAGAAGTTCGCTTGCCGAAGACGGCACATACGGTTTCTGTCCGGGCTCCATTTCCAGCACTTCGAGCTGCATGGTGTTAACGGCCCAGCTGGGCATCTCGGCGACGTGGCCGGCCAGACGGCCCAGGGTCATCGATTTCTGGTGGGGCTGGTAAGCGAACTTGTCTTCCGGGACGCGTTCGAGAATTTTCCGAGTGCTCGCCATTTCCTGGTCGAACTCGGACATAAGCATCTGACTAATTGACATAGGCCTCCGCCAGTCAAGATTTTCCCGCGCGGTTTGGGTTTACGCAAGCCCCCACGGTCCGCCGCACCTCTTCGAGCAATTCTTCCATGCTGAAAGCGCCTTTTTGCAGCACCCGCTCCACGTGACCGTTCAGCAACGCACGTTCTTCAGCGGTCAGATCCTTGGCAGTCAACACAACCACTGGAATCCGGCACCATGCATCGCTGCGGGAAAGGCGCAGCGAAAATTCGAAGCCATCCATTCGAGGCATCATCAGGTCGAGGAGAATCAAGTCGGGTTTGCGAAGGTCGAGCTTCTGCAAACCCTCTTCGCCATCCGCGGCCTCTTCGACTTGCCAACCCTCACCCTCCAAAAGCTTGCGAAGCCGGTGACGGGCGTCGGTGTCATCGTCGATAATTAGAACCGGGCAGGGAGGTGTGCCGCAGGCATATTTCCTGAGCACGCTAGCGAGATGTTCGCGGTCTACGGGCTTCATCAGATAATCGGCCGCTCCCAGCGCATAGCCGAGATTGCGATTGTCCACCATGGTCAGCATGATGACCGGAATAGTGGCGAGTTCGGGTTCGGATTTTAGCGCGCTGAGCACAGCCCAACCGTCCATTTGCGGCATCATCACGTCGAGTGTAATCAAAGCGGGTTTTAACTGGCGCGCTTTCTCGATGCCCTGGGGACCATTGGCAGCGGTCTCGGCATGAAAGCCTTCTTTAGAGAGCAAGCGTTTGACGAGATCGCGCGCGTTGGAATCGTCATCGATCACCAGGACCGTTCCGCGATCGCGGCCGCTGGAAAGCGGCTCCGCATTTGCCGACGCCGCGGGTTCTTGGCCAGATTCCTGCATGGAATTTCTGGGCAGCCGAACCGTGAACACCGAACCTTTGCCGGGATCGCTCCGGGCAGTTACATCGCCGCCTAGTATGCGGCAAAAATGGCGGGTCAGCGCCAAGCCCAAACCGGTGCCGCCGTAATGGCGGCTGGTTCCGGCTTCAGCTTGCTGGAACGGGGTGAACAGGCGCGCCAGTTGTTCGGTTTCCATGCCAATGCCCGTGTCGCTAACCGTGAAGATCATATGTTCTGCGCCCTCAGCGGTGGCGCGCAACGTGATGATGCCGGAGGTCGTAAATTTCGCCGCGTTGGAGAGCAAGTTAAAGAGACTCTGCCTCACTTTTGTTACATCCGTGTGCATTTGGCCGAGATCGGGACCCGCGTCAACGATCAGGTTGTTACCGTTCTTGCCGACCAGAGGATGTACGGTGTTCACCACTTCTTCGATAATGGTCTTCACATCGGTATCTTCGAAGAACACGAGCATTTTGCCGGCTTCAATTTTGGAGAGATCCAGCACGTCGTTGATGAGACCCAGCAAGTGCTTTCCGGCGGCATGTATTTTCCGCAGATCGGGCGCCAGAGAGTTCACGCCCATCTCTTCTACCTCTTCCTGGAGCATTTCGCCATAGCCGATGATTGCGTTGAGCGGCGTGCGCAGCTCGTGGCTCATACTTGCTAGAAACGCGCTCTTGGCCTTATTGGCGTCTTCAGCTTCCTCCTTAGCGCGATTCAAATCTTCTTGTGCCCTTTTGGCGGCGGTGATGTCGCGAAGAGTGGACGTGAAAAGTGGTGGACCATCCGAAGGGATTCGGGTAATGGCCAGCTCGATGGGGAACTCGGAACCATCGGCTCGCATGGCGGTTATTTCGATGCGTGTTCCGAGCACAGGACCTTCACCGGTGGCGAGATAGTGGGCCATTCCCCGACGGTGAAGATCGCGCAGCGCGGGCGGAATAATGAGATCGGGCAGCACTTTTCCAATCACGTCGTCACGAAGATATCCAAACGTCTTCTCGGCGGATTTGTTGAATTCGAGAATGTGGCTTTCGTGATCGATGCTAATGATGCAGTCGAGAGCAGATTCCAGAATGGCGGCTTTGCGGGCTTCGCTGGCGCGCAGCTCAATCTCATTACGCTTTCGGTCGATGCCCAGGCCGATGCCATTAGCTATGGTGGCCAACGAGTCTAGCGTATCGGGGCCCAGAACCCGCCGAGCGAACAACGCGGCGACGCCAACGAGGCGTTTGTCCACGATAAGCGGATAGCCGGCAAATGATATCATTCCCTCGCGCCGGGCCCACTCCCGATCGCCGACCCGAGCGTCGTGCATCACGTCGTTAGTGAGGTGCGCTTGCCGTTCCTGGGCGATGAGGCCGATTTTGAATTTGCCTACAGGCACGAGTCCGTGAGGGCCGTTGATGTGGGTGTAGAGACCGGCGCTGGCCTGAAGCTCCAGCACTTGCTGGCGATCGTTCAAGGTCCAGATTCGCGCGAACGCGGCATCCAGCCGGCGGACGATCGATTCGGCGCACATCTGCAGCATCTCAGCCAGCGAATTGCCCTGTGTAAGGGCGTTGCCCACGTCGGCGATTAAGCCGGCTAGACGGTCGCGCTCTTCACCGAGTTTGCGTGCGGTGAGATCGACGAAGGAGGCTTGAATGGCGCTCGATCCACCGTAGGGAATGGTCCACGCAGTGGCTTCCACTTCGAACGAAGAGCCATCCACGCGCAGAAAGTTCTCGACGATGGGAGGGACGCGGGCGCCGCCCTGGGTCAAGCTGGCGATGCGGTCGCGGGCGATGCCGCGACTATCCGGATGGATGAAGTCCAGCGGAGACTTGCCGATTACCTGACCAGCTTCGGCGGCTAGCATGGCGAGCCCGGCAGCGTTGATATAGACGATGCGGTTCTGGTGATTGATCCAGATCGGAGTGGCTACGTAATCCAGCAAATCCGCGATCGGCGCTAATTGGGTTGGATTCATAGTAGGGGCCGCAGCGGTTCGGGCACCGACCTGGGGTTTTGCACTCAAGACGAGTCTACCGCAGGATCCGGAAACCGGTCTCTCCGCGACTTCCGTGTCCAGCGGAAATCAGAAACCGCACCTATCACAAACACCACACTGCTACACTAATCGTGTTCTTAAACAGCATGAAACCGTTATTTCCATTGCTCATTCTGAGTCTGGCGAAGATCGGCCTCTATGCCGATCCGGTCAGCGATTCGAAGATTGAGTTCGAAAATGAGTGGGTGCGGGTGGTGCGGGTTCATTACAGTCCGCACGAGAAGACCGGTATCCATGACCATCCGGCGACGCCTACCGTGTATGTGTATATTACGGACGGAGGACGGTTGCGCCTGGAGCACGATCGTAACGACCCAACGGTTCGTCCTCCGGTCAAGATGGGTGGCATCCGGTTTCAAAAGGGAGTCTTTGAGCGGCATTGGGTAGAAGAGTTAGATGGCGTCGCGAGCGAGTATCTCCGGGTTGAGTTGAAAACGCGCCAGGTGGATTTGCCTGACTTGGATGTGCGGCGCGCGCCCACAGACCGAAACCCTTATGAGAGCGGGATGATTCGAATTTTGCGGGTGACGTGTGCGGCGAATAGTTCGTGTCCGATTTCCGAGCATCCGGAAGATCCGGCCGTAGCGGTGTTTAATGCAGGCTTTGTTTGGGAGCCTGCGGGTGCTTCACCGGTAGTGAATTCATCGGAAAGTCCGATGGAGCAGGTGCGGGTGGAGTTGAAGACGAAACCGGTCAACTGAGACGGCACGAAACGGGCAATTTTTGTGGCTGGAAGCTATGATAGGTAAAGCGGTGAAATGGCGGAATCCGCCTTCCTCGCACCCTATTCAATGCACCCAAGAATTACGATATCCCAGGCTGCGGGGCACGAGAACGAAACTGTTCAAATTCCGGGCTGGTTGTTCAACTTGCGTAAGTCGGGAAAAATCGTTTTCCCTCAATTGCGAGATGGCACCGGGCTGATGCAGTGCGTGGCGGTGAAAAACGCGCTACCCGAAGATGTTTTTGAAAGCATCAAAAATCTTACGCAGGAATCGTCGATCATCGTGACCGGGAAAATTCGCGCGGACGCACGGGCGGTGGGCGGCTTTGAGATGGATGTGGAAGGCCTGGAAGTGATCCAGCGCGTTTCGGAAGCGGACCCTTATCCGATCACGCCGAAAGAGCACGGCACCGAATTCCTCAGCGACCGGCGTCATTTATGGCTGCGCAGTCAGCGGCAGCATGCGGTTATTCGCGTGCGTCACGCGGTGATCAAAGCGGTTCGCGATTATTTCGACAGCCATGGATTTACGTTGGTGGACACACCAATCTTCACGCCGGCAGCTTGCGAGGGCACGACCACACTCTTCGAAGTGAATTACTTCGACGATGAAAAAGCGTACCTGACTCAATCCGGGCAGCTTTACAACGAAGCCAACGCGATGGCTTTCGGCAAGGTGTACTGTTTCGGGCCGACTTTCCGTGCGGAGAAATCGAAAACGCGCCGACATCTCACCGAGTTCTGGATGGTTGAGCCCGAGATGGCTTACGCCGACCTGGAAGAAGTGAAGCGCGTGGCCGAAGAGATGATCATTTCGGTGGTCACGCAGGTTCTGGAAACGCGCGGGCCGGAGCTGAAAACACTGGAGCGCGATATCTCGAAACTGGAGCGCGTAGCCGCGCCGTTCCCGCGGCTGAGCTACGACGAAGCGGTTAAGATTCTGCAAGCTAAGGGCAGCGAAATCCAGTGGGGCGGCGACTTCGGCGGCACCGACGAAACGATTCTCACGCAGCAATTCGACCGGCCGATTATGGTGGACCGGTATCCGTCGGCGATTAAAGCTTTTTATATGGCTCCCGATCCGGAGCGTCCCGAAGTCGCGCTGGGCGTGGATGTGCTTGCTCCGGAAGGCTATGGCGAGATCATCGGCGGCGGCCAGCGCGTCCACGACCTTGAGCTTCTGTTGCGCCGCATCGCTGCGCACCATCTGCCGCGCGAAGCTTTTGAATGGTATATCGATTTGCGGAAATACGGAACTGTTCCGCATGGCGGGTTCGGCATGGGGATTGAGCGGTGCGTCGCGTGGTTGTGCGGTCTTGAGCACATTCGCGAAACTATCGCTTTTCCGCGCATGCTGTACCGTCTCCGTCCCTAAACTATGAAGCAGTCTAGTATTGCGATTATCGGGGCGCCTCTTGACCTCGGGTCCGACCGCCGCGGGGTGGACATGGGTCCTTCCGCGTTGCGCGTCGCTAATTTGAATAAGCGGCTGGCTCATCTGGGTTACGAGGTGGACGATCTCGGAAACCTGCCGGTGGAGCAGCAGGAGAGCATTCCGGAAGGGCCGAAGCACGCCAAGTACTTGCCGCAGATTACAGCGGTTTGCGAGCGCTTAGGCGAACTTGTAGCGCAAGCGATGATGGATGGGAAAGCACCGCTGGTGTTGGGCGGCGACCACTCCATCGCTATCGGGACGGTCGGCGGAGTCGCGAAATTTTTCCGCAAGAAGCGGCAGAAGATCGGGCTTATCTGGGTGGATGCTCATGCGGACATGAATACCCCGCAGTCGAGTCCATCGGGAAACATTCACGGCATGCCTCTGGCTTGCTGTATAGGAATGGGTCCGGCCGAGTTGACGAAGATGTTCGGGTTCTCGCCGAAGGTCGACCCGAAGAATGTGGTGCTGATCGGCATTCGAGACGTCGACATTCTGGAACGCACCAACGTTCGCGAAAGCGGCGTGACGGCATTCACGATGCGCGACATCGACGAGCAGGGGCTGCACACGATTATGGACCAGGCGGTCGCGATCGCATCTCGGGGCACGGCGGGGTTTCACCTTTCGCTCGACCTCGATTACGTGGATCCCGAGCACGCGCCCGGCGTGGGCACTCCGGTTCGCGGCGGTGCGACATATCGCGAAGCGCATCTCGCCATGGAAATTATCTGCGACAGCGGCGGCATGGTGTCGATGGAAGTGGTGGAGGTGAATCCGGTGATCGATGAGGTGAATCGCACGGCGGATCTCGCGGTGGAGCTGATTCTTTCCGCGCTAGGAAAGAAAATTCTGTAATGAAGACGCGCATCGCACTGATCTATGGAGGTCGGAGCGGGGAGCACGAAATTTCGATCCGGTCGGCGGAATCGATTGTCAAAGCGCTCGATCCGGCGCGCTATGAAGTGATTCATTACAAGATCGGCAAAGAAGGAAAGTGGAGTCCGAAGCCGATTCTTCCGGAGCCGGGCGCGCAGCCGCACATCGATGTGGTGTTTCCCATTCTGCACGGGACATTTGGGGAAGACGGGACCATGCAGGGGCTGCTGGAATTGGCGGATTTGCCGTATGTAGGCGCAGGCGTGCTGGCGTCGGCGCTATCGATGGATAAGGAGATGATGAAGCGCGTGTGTCTGGAGCGCGGGCTTCCCATGGTGGAGTTCGTGACGCTAACGCGTGATGATTTGAATGTGGATGGCATCGCGGAACGGTTTCCGTTTCCGATGTTCGTGAAGCCGGCGAATCTGGGTTCTTCGGTAGGAATTTCTAAAGCGCACGACCTGGATGAATTGCGAGCCGCGGTGAAGCTGGCGGCCGAATTCGATTCCAAAATCGTGGTGGAGCGCGGCATTACCGGACGTGAATTCGAATGCTCCGTGATGGGAAACGAAAAGCCGGTCGCCGCCACGCCGTGCGAGATTTTTCCTTCGCGCGAGTTTTACGATTACGAGGACAAATATCTTCTAGATAAAGCGAAGATCGAGCTTCCCGCGAACCTGTCGGCTGGACAAACCGCGGAAATGCAGCGGCTCGCGGTGGGCTGTTATGAGGCGGTGCAGTGCGCGGGAATGGCGCGCGTCGATTTTCTGCGCGAAGAAGCGACGGGCAAGCTATTCGTGAATGAGATTAATACCATTCCAGGCTTCACTTCGATCAGCATGTTCCCGAAAATGTGGGAATACGCCGGTGTGCCGTTTTCGGAATTAGTCGATCAGCTAATTGCCTTAGCGCTGGAACGTCACGCCACGAAGAAGGCCACCCGGTTTACACGGTAGATGCGGCTGTTGGCGACCATTCTCTTTTTTCTTTCGACTGCATTTGCGGCAGACCCTTCCAAGAAGCCCGAACCGTCGAGCCTAGCTGATACGGCGCGCGAGGTGAAGCGGCTGATTGACGTGTATTCAATTCTGGAAAGCCGCGGGGCCGATCCGATTAACTCCGAGCAGGCTTTCTACCAAGGCGCAATTCCAGGGCTGTTGCGGAGGCTCGACCCGCACTCGGTCTTCTTCGATCCGGGTCAATTCGAGCAACTCAAGCAGATGCAGAATTCGACTACAAAGGGATTTGGCAGCGTGGTTTCGGTGCTGCCCGGCCGCGTGATCGTGCTGCAAACTTTGCCGGGAACGCCATCCGCGAAGTCGGGCCTGTCGCCTGGCGATGAAATACTCGCGGTGAACAATATCCGGCTAGATCGCTTAAATCTGGATCAACTGGTCGGTCTGTTAAGCGAATCGAAGAACGCACCGGCGAAGCTCGATGTGCGTCGGAGCGGGAACGTGCGTTTGCTTCAGTTCACGCTAAATCCGGAAGAACTACAGGAGCCGAGTGTGGACCGGGCGTTCGTGTTGAAACCGGGCATCGGCTACGTGCGCGTGAGCAGCTTTGAAGAAAAGACCGGGTCGCAGGTTCACGATGCCATAGAAAAGCTGGGTGGCGCGAAACTTGCGGGGCTGGTGCTCGACCTGAGGAATAATCCAGGAGGTTTGGTCACGGCGGCGGTTGACGTGGCATCTCTTTTCCTGAAGCCGGGACAGACCGTCTTGACCATTCGGGGGCGCAACGTGGCGGAGAAGGAAGACAAGGTTCCAGCCTCGGCAGAGCCGTATCGGTTTCCGGTTACCATCCTGGTAAACGCGAAAACCGCCAGCTCATCGGAGATCGTGACCGGCGCGCTGCAAGATCACGACCGTGCCACTGTTTTGGGTGAGCCCAGTTTCGGCAAAGGGCTGGTGCAAAGCGTATTCCCGCTTTCGCAAAGCACGGGAGTTGCGCTCACCACGGCGTTGTATTACATGCCGAGCGGGAGGTCGATTCAGAAGCCACTGAAGAGTGAAGACTTCGCGCTGTCATCCACCGCGGCGCATCCAAATCAATTGGCCGATTTCCATACGGATAAGGGGCGAAAGGTTCCAGGCGGGGGGGGCATCGTGCCGGATATTTTGGTTTACCCCAGCGAAACATCACGGCTGCGGAACGTGCTCGATGCTTCAGGATCATTTCTTACTTTCGCGACGGAATACACTCGCCAGAACAAGGTTACGGAGCAGTTTGAAGTAGGTCCCGCGCTGCTCGATCGCTTCCAGGCCTGGCTTTTTGAGCGCCAGATTCAGCCGGGAGTGGCGGAATGGTCGAGAGAGCGGGACTACATTCAAAACCGTATAAAAGCTGAGATATTCAATCAAGCGCTAGGTGTGGCCAAAGGCGACGAAGTAGAGTTTCAGCGAGACCCGGTGATCCAAAAAGCCGTGGAGATTCTGACCCAGCCTAGTTGAATGCGCCACTACACTAAGCATCCGGTGGTGCGGAACGCGCTGGCTCTGTACGGAATTCAGGCTGCCAATTATCTGCTTCCGCTGATTACTTTTCCCTATATGGCCCGCGTGCTGCACGCGGAATATTTCGGATTGATCGGATCGTCGCAAGCGTTTGTGCAGTACTTCTTGACTTTCACCGACTACGGATTTAATTTCAGCGCCACACAGGATATCGCGGTGCATCGCAACGACCCCGCGAGGCTTTCCAGCATTTATAGCGCGGTGATGGTCGCCAAGGCGCTGCTGATGGTCGTCGGATTCGCGGTGATGTCGGCGATTATTTTTTCAGTTCCGAAGCTGCGCCACGAATGGCCGCTTTTTTACATCAGCTATCTCGCGGTTGTGGGGAGCGTGCTTTTCCCAGTGTGGCTCTTTCAGGGCCTGGAGAAAATGGAGTACATCACGATCCGGGAAGTTGGGGCGCGGCTTTTCGGGCTGATGACAATCTTCTTTCTGGTGCGGAAGGAGTCCGACTATTTGGTTGCGGCCGCGATTCAATCGGGAAGCAGCGCGGTGGCCGGACTTGTCGGGTTGATATACGTCCGCAAATTCACCGGTATTGGATTCTCACGGGTCTCGTGGAAAGACATCACAAACACGCTGGGCAATGGATGGCATATTTTCCTCTCGACGGCGGCGATCACGCTATATACGTCGAGCAACACGTTCATCCTGTACCTTGTCGCGACGCCGGCATCGGTTGGATTTTACATTGCGGCGCAGAGGATAATCATGGCGGCGAAGTCGCTGTTCACGCCCTTATCAACGGCGATTTTTCCGCATATTAGTCATTTGGCGAGCAGTTCGCGGGAGGATGCCGTGGTATTCATCCGCAAGAATTTACTCCGGCTAACCCTGCCTTTCCTGCTGATGACGGCGTTCCTGATTGTGGGTGCGCCTATCGTGATTCCAATCATCTACGGCAACAAATTCGGCGAAGCGATCCGATTGCTTCAGGTGATGGCGCCGATCCCCTATGTGGTTGCGCTGGGCACCAGTTTCTCGACCTATTTCATGCTGGGGCTGGGATACCGGCGTGAGTGGTCGCAAATGATCATGCAGGCAGGCGCGATCAATTTCGTGCTGCTGCTGCCGCTGCTGTATCTGGTATCCCCAGCTTTGGCGGTGGCCCTCACGGGCACTCTGGTTGAAGTTTTCGTGCTGGTCCGATCTTACGTCTTCTACCGCAAACACCAGTAAACTAGTGAAGGAGAAGCGATTGATGTCAACGGTGATGTTGTCCCTGGAACAGGAAACGAACCCGTGGCTGGCTGCAGCCGCGCGTTTTGACGAAGCCGCCGATCGGTTGAATTTAGACGACGGGATGCGCAAAGTGCTGAAGAGTCCGGCGCGCGAAGTGACGGTGAATATACCGGTGATGCTGGATGATGGGCGGCTTGAAGTTTTCACGGGCTACCGCGTGCAGCATTCCATCGCGCGAGGTCCGGGCAAGGGCGGCATCCGGTATTCGCCCGACGTAACTCTGGATGAAATCCGCGCGCTGGCGTCCTATATGACATGGAAATGCGCCGTGGTGAATATTCCGTTCGGGGGGGCGAAGGGGGGCGTAGTTTGTCAGCCCAACATGATGTCAGACGGAGAACTGGAACGAATAACTCGCCGGTATACAGCGGAAATTATTGAATTCATCGGGCCCGAGCGCGACGTGCCCGCGCCCGACGTGAATACTAATGAACAGGTGATGGCCTGGATCATGGACACGTATTCCATGCACGTTCGCCACACGACAACAGCCGTGGTCACGGGCAAGCCGGTGGATCTTGGCGGCTCCAAAGGGCGCCCCGAAGCTACCGGGCGCGGCTGCATGTTAGTCGTGTTGAAAGCGCTGAAAAAGTTTGGTCTCGAGCTCGCGACGACACGTGTTGTGATTCAGGGTTTTGGCAACGTCGGCGGCATGGCGGCGAAGTTGATGGCGCGGATGGGATTCAAAATTATCTGCATCATCGAATACGATGGCGCGATTTATAATCGCAACGGCCTCGATATCGCGGCGCTGGCGCAGCATCGCAAAGACACCGGGTCTATTCGCGATTTTGCGGAAGGCGAAAACATCGACCGCCATGAAGCCATGTTTCTGGATTGCGAAGTGTTGCTGCCGGCGGCAACGGAAAACGTCATCAACTCCGGCAACGCCGAGCGCTTGCGCTGCAAGATCCTGTGCGAGGGAGCGAACGGTCCCACAACATCAGTGGCCGATGAAATTCTTTCCGACAAACGAATTTTCGTGATTCCAGATATTTTGGCCAACGCCGGCGGCGTGACCGTTTCGTACTTCGAGTGGGTGCAGGACCGGCAGGGTTTTTTCTGGAACGAAGCACTGGTAATTGAGCGGCTAGAAGAGATCATGAACGCCAGTTTCGATTCGGTGGTGGCGTATGCGGAGAAGCACGGTGTGAACAACCGGACCGCCGCGTATATGCTCGCGCTCGACCGGGTCGCGTTCGCGATCAAGCTGCGCGGAATTTACGCGTGAGCTGCTGAGTTTCCATGTCGCCCGAAGCGTCCACGCCGTTGATGCGGCAATATAATGCCGCAAAACAGCAGGTGCCGCAGGCGTTGTTGCTGTTCCGGCTGGGTGACTTCTACGAACTATTCTTCGAAGACGCGGTAGTCGCGGCGCGGGAACTGGAGATCACGCTGACCTCTCGCAACAAGGAAAAAGGCGCGGCGATTCCCATGTGCGGGGTGCCGTACCACGCTGCGGAAGGGTACATTGCGCGCCTGATTCAGAAAGGTTATCGCGTCGCGATTTGCGAGCAGCTTGAAGAAGCCGGGCCGGGTAAAAAGCTGGTGCGCCGCGAAATCACGCGCATCGTCACACCCGGAACCGCGACCGACGCGCACTTGCTGCGTTCGCATGAAAATAATTTTCTGGCGGCGGTGTCGCGGAATGGAACGCGGGCGGGCTTGGCGCATGTCGATATTTCCACGGGGGAATTTCGCGTCACTGAAGTAGACACCGCGGACGTTGAGGCGGCGATTGAGACTTTGGGCGCGCGCGAGGTTCTGATGGCTTCGCAGCATCCGCTGTTTCGACGCGACGCTCGCCGCGGCTATTTGTGCACTGAACTGGAAGACTGGATCTTCAGTCATGATTACGCCGAGCGTACACTTCGCGAGCACTTTCAACTTCTGTCTCTTGATGGCTGTGGGCTTGCAGGCAAACCGGCGGCGGTGAGCGCGGCGGGCGCGATTCTGCACTATCTTCGCGACACTCAGCGAGCGGCACTGGAGCATCTCGACCGACCGACGCATTACGATCAATCGGAAAACATGGCGCTGGATTCCGTGACGGTGCGCAATCTGGAGTTGATCGAGCCGGTTTTCGCGGGCGAAGGATCGACTCTTATCGGCGTTCTGGATCAGACGTCAACAGGCATGGGCGGTCGGCTGTTGCGGCAGCGGCTGTTGCATCCGTCGCTAAACGAAGACGAGATCAACGGGCGGCTAGATGCTGTTGCCGATCTGCTGAGAGCGACCATTCTGCGCGCGGAAATCCAGAAGGAACTGAAGCAAGTTCTGGATCTGGAACGGCTGCTGGCTAAAATCACCATCGGAAGCGCGACGCCGCGCGAGCTGATCGCGCTGGGACTTTCTCTGGAACAGATTCCGAAGTTGCGACGGATTCTGGAGTCGCCGAAAGAGGCGCTCTCCGACCGGCTGGTGAATATTGCGGCGCGACTGGACGATATTCCGGAATTGCGCAATACGATTCTGGATGCGATCTCGGACGCGCCGCCCTTGAACATCGCGGACGGCGGAACCATTCGCACGGGCCACAATGCGGAGCTGGATGAGCTTCGCGATCTGCGTCAGAACGGGCGCGAATATATTGCGCAGATCGAAGCGCGCGAACGGACTCGCACCGGTATTGCGTCGCTGAAAGTTCGCTTCAATAACGTCTTCGGATACTACCTCGAAATCTCAAAAGCGAATATGCATCTGGCGCCAGCCGACTACGAGCGCAAGCAGACGCTGGTGAATGCGGAGCGGTTCACTACGCCGGAGTTAAAGGACTACGAGCGCAAAGTGTTGGATGCCGAAGATAAAATTCTGGCGCTCGAAAAGGAAATTTTCACGGCGGTGCGCCAGTTTGCGGCTTCGCATGCGCAACGGATTCGTGCGGTGGCGGCGGGGGTCGCCGAACTAGACGTGTCCGTGTCGTTGGCGCAGGTGGCAGCGGAGAATCGCTACACGCGGCCGAAGTTTTCGCTTGAAGGAGAGATGCGCATTGCCGCCGGACGGCATCCGGTGATTGAAAAACTGGCCGCCGAGGAAACGGGGCGTTTCATTCCAAATGATGTTTATTTGAATGCGGCGTCGGATTTAATTGCGGTGATTACGGGTCCGAACATGGGCGGCAAATCCACATACCTGCGGCAGGCGGCGCTGATCGCGATCCTGGCGCAGATGGGTTCGTTTGTCCCGGCGGACGAAGCGACGCTGCCGCTGATCGACCGCATCTTCACGCGGATTGGCGCGTCGGATAATCTGGCGCGCGGTCGATCCACATTCATGGTGGAGATGACGGAAACGGCGGTCATTCTGAATACCGCGACGCCGCGAAGCTTCATCGTGCTGGATGAAATCGGGCGGGGCACCGCAACTTACGACGGACTCGCGCTGGCGTGGGCGGTGGTTGAACATATTCATCAGATCACGCGTGCGAAAACTCTGTTCGCGACGCATTACCATGAGCTCACCGAATTGGCCGAACAGCTTGATGGAGTTCGCAATTTGCGCGTGACGGTGAAGGAGGCTGGCGAACGGATTATCTTCCTGCGCAAAGTGGAGCCGGGGAAAGCGGATCGTAGTTATGGAATCGAAGTCGCCCGTCTGGCGGGATTGCCGCTGGCGGTGATTGAGCGCGCGCGCGAGGTGCTGCGCTTCCATGAGCGCACCGAGCGCAGCATGACCGAAGAACTTGCGCCGCGCGACCATCCCATTCAGATTCGTCTCTTTGAACCGTCTGAACGGGAGCTTGCCGATCAGATTCGCAAGCTGGATTTGGATGAACTTCGGCCCATC
>JANYJA010000034.1 GCA_025358575.1 Terriglobia bacterium | reverse complement strand
TGACAGTGCCCGGTGGCGGATATCTTTATCCCGCATACGATCTAAATCACGCCTTTGAAGATACCGACGTCTTCGTCAGCATGGCCAAGCTCAAGAATCACGAAACCTGTGGCGTCACGCTCTCGCTCAAAAACTGCTTCGGCAATACGCCCGCGGCCATCTACGGGGACGATGCTAAAGCGAACGAGCCCAACGAATCGCCCACCGCTGGACGCTTGAACATATTCCACTTCGGCAAGCGTCCGCCCTCGAAATCCGCGCCGCAAGAGTTGCATCCCGAATCCAGCCGCGAGGCTGGTTATCGCGTGCCGCATATCGTGGCCGATCTTTGCAAAGCGCGTCCGGTCGATCTCGCCATCATTGACGGCATCGAATCAATCGCGGGCGGCGAAGGCCCCTGGATCAAGGGTTTGCGTCTGGTTCAACCGGGCGTTTTAATTGCTGGCACGAACCCCGTCAACACCGACGCCGTCGCCACCGCCGTGATGGGCTATGATCCGCGCGCTCAGCGCGGCACGCGGCCATTCAAAACTTGCGAGAACACGCTGCTGCTTGCCGAGCGGCATGGTATCGGGTCGGCTGACCTCCGCCGCATCGAAGTTGCTGGAGTGCCGATTGCGAGGGCGCTGTATCGTTACGAAGCTTGAGTCGAACTATGGATCGCGACCAGGTAATCGCTACGCTGCGAGAGCACCAACCAGAGTTGAAAGCCGCTGGCATTCTGGGCCTATCGCTGTTCGGCTCGATGGCTCGCGGCGATGGCGGGGCCGATTCGGATATTGATTTGCTCGCCTCGTTCGACGACACCCGCCGCATATCCTTGCTTGATGTCGTCGGCATGGAGCTCGATCTATCTGAAATACTTGGCTGCAAGGTCGATTTAATTGAGGAAGGCACGCTCAAGCCCCGTGTGCAAAAGAGCGTTGAGTCCGAGTCCGTGCGTGCCTTCTAAGGACCCGACACTGCGGTTTGAGGACAGCATCGCAACCAATCTCGCTCGCCGATTTGCTGCGTATGTGCCTTCTTAGACGATTAGCTGTAAACTACAAACAGACGGCAGGTTTCCATGCATCGTAAAATTCTCGCAATCGCATTTATCTCAATGAGTTCCCAGCCGTCCGCTTGGGCTCGCGACATTACCTTCGACGCCGATGTCGCCCCCATCGTCTTCAAGCATTGTTCCACCTGCCATCACCCCAACGACGTCGCGCCGATGTCGTTTCTCAGCTACCAGGAAGTGAAGCCATGGGCCGCGGCGATTCGTGAATCGGTGTTGACGCGCAAAATGCCGCCCTGGAAGGCCGACGCACACTTCGGCAAATGGTCAAATGACTGGAGCCTTAGCGATCGCGAAATCGACACCATCAAGACCTGGGTCGATCAAGGCAAGAAGGAAGGCGATCCTAAGTCGCTGCCGCCAACTCCCGTTTTCACGACCGATTGGAAGATTGGCAAACCCGATGCAATCATCGCAATACCCCCACACACGCTGACCGCAACCGGGCCTGACGAGTACGAATTTTTCACGGTTCCGACTAATTTCACCGAGGACAAGTGGGTCGTTTCTGCGGAGTTACGGCCCGGTAACCGCAAGATCGTTCATCACGCGCATGTCTACATTACCGAGCCTCCGGCCGCCAAGCCAGAAGCCGGCAAGGCCGAAGCACCCACGGATCCGCAAGCCGTATACAGAAAATGGCTCATCGTGCACGAGGGCAAATTGTCTTGGATACGCCCCGAAGCGCCGGTCATCGACGATGGCTGCGTGGTGGACGACAACGGATATTGGCCCGGCAATAAGCCCAAAGACGACAATTTTGGCAAATGGGGAATGATCAGCTCCTACCTTCCCGGACGGGAGCCTGATGTTTATCCAGAAGGTACAGCGCGCAAAATTCCGGCCGGCGCGAACGTCACTTTTCAGATTCATTATTCCCGCGCGACTAAGAAACCCGAAACCGACGTCACCAGCATCGGCCTTATCTTTGCCAAAGAGCCACCCAAACAAGTTGCCAAGCGCGTCGATCTTTCTAATCTCTCTTTCCGAATCCCGGCGGGCGATCCCAATGTGGAAGTTTCGGAATGTCACACTTTCAAGCAAGATCTCTACATGACCAGCTTGACGCCGCACATGCATCTGCGCGGCAAGGATGCGCGTTTCGACGTCATGTACCCCGACGGCACAAAGGAAACGCTGCTGCTGGTCCCGCACTACAACTTTAATTGGCAAATTACTTACAAGATGAGTGAGCCCAAGTTCATTCCGAAAGGAACGCGGCTCTCTATCGTCTCGCATTTCGATAACTCTCCCAACAACCCGCTCAACCCCGACCCGACTCAAGTTGTCCGCTGGGGAGAAGCCAGCGAAATGGAAATGATGGACGGCTGGATTGAATATCTGGACGCGCTTCCCGGCACGCGCTAGCTTCATTTTTTTAATCGCGTCGGCGGAGCCGATGTTCGCGCATGATGCGATTACCACCAACATCACGTGGACGCAGGAGATTTCGCGCATAGTCCAGAAGCGCTGCGCAATCTGCCACGCAGCCGGTCGCGACATTCCGTTGTCGAATTACGAGGAGGCGCGGCCTTGGGCCAAAGCCATTCGCGATCAAGTCCTCTCGCGTAAGATGCCGCCGTGGGGCGCGGTCAAAGGCGTCGGCGATTTCCGCAATGACCCAGGTCTGACACCGCTGGAAATCGAACTATTCACTCATTGGGTGGAAGGCGGCGCGCCGAAAGGCGATGAAATGTTCCTCCCCAAGGCAACATTCACGGTCGCCCCGGTTCGGCAGCAACCTTGCGCTTCAACTCTCTCAATGATGGCGGGCAATCACACGGCTCGCGGCACTTTCAAAGCCGTGCAGCCTGCGGGACTACCAGCTGGCGCAGCTCTGGAAGCCTCGGCTGAATTGCCCGGCGGCGAAGTACGCAGGCTAATCTGGATACGCGATTTCCCCTCCCTCCACACTGCGCCTTATATTTTTCGTCAACCGCTTATTTTGCCCGCTGGCTCGCGAGTTTTCATCGACGCGCCTTCTGGCGTGCGGCTCTTGCTGTGCCGGTGATCTTAACCGAGCGGAACGACTGGAATCGTAAAAGACACCGTGTTCACCACCCCCAGCCTCTGAAACTGCACCCACAACCGGTAGGTCGCTGCCCGCGGAAAGAATATATCGAACTGGGCCTGCGGCGCGCCGCCCGGTGGATGCGGTGCGAAGCGGTCCGTGTGCACGTGCATCATATCGACCAGATCGTTGCTGACGATGAGCATGTGCGCCCACGCCCCGAGATACAGTTCAATTCCATCCTCGGGATCAAGCCGCATGAATATCATTGTCTTCTGCCCAGGAATTGGAACGGGAGGAGCGAGCGCTATTTTGACGCGGAGGTTCGTGCCGCTCTTCGATGCCAAGTCGGCTGCGGGCTTCGCAAAGTGCCTACGCAGCGGCGCGTGATCCCCGGCCGTCGACACAACCTTTTGAATTAGCTGCGGAGTAGCGCCGACGGGATAGAAATCGGCGCCGAAGACATACACCCCGGGTTTCGGAAGCGTGGTCGTTTGGCGAAACAGGCCATCGGGCCCCTTCATCGGATGCTCGTGAGCAAAGTATTCCAAGTCGCCACCCACCACGAAAAGATGGAAATATTTCTCGTGGACTATCTCGAAATTACGAACCCGCGCTCCAGTCCGCGGATCGTGAACACCCATTAGAACTTGGACTGGACGCCCCGCCGGAATTTGTTGCGGGACGAACTGCCAGGCCATCGGATATTCGACCGGCTCCAAAATTCGCGCCTCCAAAGTCATTCCGCACTTGGGGCATTTTCCCGCCGATTTCTGCCGAATCTCAGGGTGCATAGGACACGAGAAATCGACCCCTTCGGCCTGAACGGGCAGAAGCAGCAACAGTGCTCCTCCGAAACAACGCCTAGTAATCGAAACGATACCCATCCGCAATTCCATTATCGGTGCAATATTCGTGGCCTGAAAATTGTGCATAACATGGCGGGGCACAGCAAAAAAAAGGCAGACGCCATGAAGACGCCTGCCTGGAGGAATCGGAATTTTGAACTTTTCTTAGCTGTCTCGACGTTTCAGTGTGGGCCGCTCGTCTTGATCGGGTTTGGCCTTCTTTTCATCGCCGCTTCCATCGTCAATCGGTCCCGAACCGGGGCTGCGTCGCAGGCGCGGACGATTGACATCCTTGTCGTCGATTTTGCGATGGTTGTGCATTGCCATCACTCGCAGTTTCACATCGTTGAATTCGGAAGTATTCACCACGTATTCGGGCTTGGCCTTCAAATACTCTTGAATGTTATGCTGCGAATTCTTGATGCGGTCGTCGGTCATCGGATGCGTCGAAAACACGCGTGAAATTGTCCCCGGTTTTTTCTTTTCAAGCGACTGAATCTTCTCGAAGAAATCAACGAAAGCAGTGGGATCGTACCCAGCTTTATACATATATTCGAGACCGAGCAAATCCGCTTCGCTTTCAAAACCGCGCGAGAAACTTAAGAAACCGAGGGGAATGGCCAACCCGGCGCCCTGCCGGATGGCATAACCCGTCCAGCCGCCCAGAAAAATCAGCGGGATGCTGCCGTAATTGATGATCTGGCCGCGAGTCGCTTGCCGCGTGCCGTGCCGCGCCGCCACATGTGCGATCTCATGCGCCATCACGCCGGCCATTTCCGCTTCGTTGTCAGCCTTTAAAACCACTCCGGAATTGACGAAGAAGAAACCACCGGGAAGCGCGAACGCGTTCACCTCTTCGGAATCGATCACCTTGATCGTAAATGGCACCTTTGCATCGGAATTCCGAACTAGATTCTGCCCGACACGGTTGACGTACTCGGCAATCACCGGATCGTCAATAATCTTGGCCTGCCGCTCTACTTCCTGGGCCATCTGCTTTCCGAGCGCAATTTCCTTCTCGATCGAATAGAAATTTACGCCTTTGCCGACATCGCGATTGCCAATCTCGTCGGGGTTTTTCTTCTTGTTGTCACCGGCGAACGCATTCGGGGTTACCGTGGAACAAATCAAAACGCCAGCAAGTGCGAAGTTAGCGTAGGTGCGAGCGGAGAAGGGGGTCATTCAAAATCTCCTGTTAACAGTATAAGCTAGTGCAAAGCAAACGAAGTCTACAGTTGGTACGCGCCGGAGTCTGGGAAGGTTGCAGGAAACACAGCTGCTTTGAAGATCACTCCTCCATGCGATGGAGCACGGGACGTTCTTCGCTTTCGCTTCCGTCCGTATGTATTACTCGGCGTCTCGACTTCGGACGAGTCCGATCGACAGCCTCAACTTTTTCCGGGTTCTGTAGACGAATCAACCGCTTACGCATATCCTCATAATCCGACGTGGTGATCACGTATTGAGGCTTTCCAGGCAGGAGTTCAGCGATGTTTTCCTGGGTTTTTTGCAGACGATCGGCAGTAAGTGGATGGGTATTGAAGAGCCGCGAGACGGACCCCGGTTTGCGACGCTCGGCAGCTTCCAGCCGCTCAAATAAATCTACCGAGGCGTTGGGATCGTATCCAGCCTGATAGAGATATTCGAGTCCCAGCAGGTCTGCCTCGGACTCGAATGCCCTCGAAAACTTCAAAAACCCCAAAGGAATTCCGAGACTGGCAACCTGCCTCGCAATCACGCCACCCAATCCGCCAAGCGTGCCAAGGGGTAAAGCTGCGATGTTGAGCATCTCATTGCGCGTGGCCTGCCGCGTGGCGTGGCGAGCCGCAACATGAGCCAACTCATGCGACAGCGCGGCCGCAAGTTCGCCCTCGGTTTCAGTAAGACGTATCAAACCGGTGTTAATGAAAAGGAAACCGCCCGGAAGCGTGAAAGCATTTACGTCGTCGCTTTCTATAATTTTGAGCGACACGGGGAAGGCAACGTCGGAGTTCCGTGCCAGGTTCTGGCATAGTCGGTTGACATACTCGGAAAGCATCGGATCTTCGACAATGCGCGCCTGCCGCTGAACCTCCAGCGCAAGTTGCTGGCCCAAAGCGATTTCCTTTTCGACGGAATAAAAGTTTGGTCCGGAGGCAACGCGGCGATGACCGATTTCGGACAAGTCTTTCTTGTCCTTTGCCACCAAGGCCGATGCTGCAATCGCAATGCTGCAAAACGCGATGATGGGCTTGATCGATTTCATCCGTTATGAGCCTTATTTTACTGCGTTTAACCTAAGGTTTTAACGCTAAGAGAACGATAAGAATTGTAAAATTTTATACTGCTGTGCAATTAGCAATGCGGCGTCGCGGCGTGCGACTCATCCGCGTGGTAAGAACTGCGCACCAACGGCCCCGCCTCCACGTGTGAGAAGCCCATTTTCATTCCTTCGACACGCAACTCCGTAAACTCAGCGGGCGAAACATAGCGCACAATCGGCAAATGCTTGGGAGATGGTCTCAGATATTGCCCCAAG
>JANYJA010000260.1 GCA_025358575.1 Terriglobia bacterium | reverse complement strand
ATACGAAAGTCTGCGCTAGCGTGGCCGCGTTATAGCCGAGTATCCATCCGTGGTACGGAGTTACTCCCTCAGCCGCCGCGCCAAAAGCCACATACACCGTGCCTCCGGTCAATAACAAAGCAGGCCGCTGCTTGATCTCATTAGAATTGAGTGCGACCACGCCGTTCTGGCTATCCACGCCGGTCCCGGGCACGCTGGCGGCGATTAATACCGGGCCGCCCAGTTTCTCGTTTCCGCTCAACAAATCGAGTGCATGCAGACGATGCACAATGTTGCCGCCTTCCAGCGTCTCTGCAACCACATATAACGTCTGTCCGATGGCATCGATTACCGGCGTCCCGAGAATTCCAATTTCCGGCTGCGTCGCTGGATTCGGAGCGGGCACGGACGGCCCCAGATTTACCTGCCAAAGCGCCGCCGAAGCCGCCGCACTGTCGGCGTCGAATGCGTACACCGAGTTGTGCATCGTGGCCGCGAAAACAACATTCTGAGTGACCCCCCGAATCGTCAGGCTGGGCATGAACAGCGGTTGGGCGTAGAGATAACCGTCAACGGTCCGCGTGAATAGCTTCCCAAAAGTCTGCGTATTTACATTCGCGGTCGTGAGTTTGGTTTCGAAAGTGTTTGCGCCGTTCCGCGCATTGTTGAATTGCCCCGTCGTGACCGCTACCTGCCCCTGGCAGCACAAAGCCGTGGCCATCGCCAGGAACACGCTTGAAAGCTTCATAACCCTCCGAGTGATCAGCCGGATGGTATCAGCGAATCGGCTCCAAAGCAATACATCTCTGGGCATTCCGGGTATTCAGTGGGTCGGAGGCATGAGGTCGAGTTTGCCGCAGTGGAAGTAGATGGCGGTCTTGAAGTTTTCTTTATTGCGGAATCCGCGAGCGGTGTACTTGACCCACTGCACCTTTGAGTTGATGGATTCGCTGGCCGCATTGGTGACACCAAGCCTTAGATAGGTGACGATGTTCTCGAAGCGGCGCTTTAGCATGCGTGCGTTTTCGAGCATGGGACGCAACCGGCTCCGGGAGGCCCAGTTGCACCACCATTTGAAATGCTTCCTCGCGGGTCGTTCGTAGGTGTAGAGGAAGAACGCCATCATGGCTTCTTTGAGTGCCAATGCACGGGCTGTCTTGAGATTGTTCTCGCGAAGGGCTGCGAAGTTGCGCTTGTCCCGCGGCTCCATTTTGGCGGCGCTCCTCAACCAGTCGTAACGGGTTCCGGCGAGGCGGTCATCGCCCGCCGCTCGTGGTTGTTTATTTTCGCGCCGCCGCACCAGATCCACAGCCTCGGACAGGTGCTTGGCGATATGGAACTTGTCGAAGACGATCTTATGCCCGGCACCGGGTAGGTGACGTCATAAGCGATCAAAGCTAAAACCAGGACTTCAATTATAAGCAATACCCAATCAATCGGCTTACTGCCATCGGACAGCATATGCCAAATAGTGTTGAACATAATGACGACGTTGACAAGCGCATACAGCGCGACTCAAATTGCTTTGCGCTCCATTTAGGAGTCGCCCGCAAGCGGAGAGTGTAACATGGCGTCTCGACGTGAGGCCCAGCGCCAAACTGCACCACTACCCATTTCGAGGTGACCAGTCGCTTACTACCGATAATTCCCGATGACGCCACTCGCCCTCAATCCTTTCAATCACTTACCTGAATCCCTCCACGCCCCCATGCAAATCTCTAATCGAGGAGATTTACATCATGTCAGCCACCTACGCGCAGCTCGCGGCCAATCTAAAGAACGCCATGAGGTCTACCGGCCCGAACACCACCAACGGCAAATCGAGATCGAAACTAAATGCCGTTCGGCATGGACTAACCGCACAAACCATCCTGCTTCCGAACGATGACGTTTACGCCTACAAAGCACTCTGCGACGAATTCACCAAATACTGCCGTCCCGCCAATATCTTCGAAAAAGTCCTGGTCCAGCAAATCGCCGACTCCGCCTGGCGCCTCGGCCGCTGCACCGCCATGAGCGAAAACATGTTTTCCGTCGGCCACATGGGCGCCGACGGCGGTATGCTGATGCCCGATCCCGCACTCCACGCCGCCGTCACCGCTCCGCGCGTCCTCAAGAACAACGTCCCATCGCTTGAAGCCTTGAGTCGCGCCACCAGCCGCCTCCAGCGCGGCCTTAAAGACGCGATGGACCAGCTAACCGCCCTTCAAAACGAACGCAAACTCCGCGAAAAAGCCGACCTTGAAGCCGCCGCGGCCATGCTTAAGTACATGAAATCAATCAAAAAAACCTTCATCCCCGCCGACTTTGGCTTCGTTTTGACAATCGAGAAGATCGACGTCCACATCCGCTACCAATTCACCCTCGAAAGCGCCTTAAACCACCAGAAACTGCGGCTTAAAGCCGCCTGACTTCTTCGCTTTACCTGCGCGCCGCCTGCACCGCCTCCAAATACTGCTTGGCTCGCGCCTCAATCTCGCCATAATTCCCGGCCGCGATCAGCTTCGCGTCCACCAGTTCGCCCCCGACAGCCACCGCGCAAGCCCCAGCTTTCAAAAATTCCACGGTTGTCTCCAAATTCACCCCGCCCGTCGGGATCATCTCGATATGCGGCAGCGGTCCCTTCAGCGCTTTAATGTACTTCGGCCCCCCCAGCGCATTCGCCGGGAAGATTTTCACCACATCCGCGCCATGCTCCCATGCCGTCAGCACCTCGGTCGGCGTCAGCGCCCCGCAGCAAATCACTTTGGAATACCGCTTCACCATCTCGATCGTCGATATCCGCAAGCTCGGCGTTACAAAGAACTGCGCTCCCGCCAGCATGCAAATCCGCGCCGTCTCCGGGTCCAGCACCGTGCCCGCGCCCAGCATGATCTTGTCGCCGAATTTGTCCGCCACTTTCTCCAGCGCCTTCACCGCCCCCGGCACCGTCATCGTGATTTCCGCCGACCGCACGCCTCCTCGATAGATGGCTTCAATCGCCAGAATCGCCGCTTCCGCCGATGTCGTGCGCACCACCGGCACCACGCCGATGTCTTTGATAAACCCGAGGATCTCCTGTGTGGTCATAACCTCGAAGTTTATAATAGGAAGAGAGGCGGGTTCCCCCGGCCACCCTTGCCCGCAGCCATTCCCAAACCCATTCGCGATTTTTTCGCCCATCGAGGTTGGAAGCCGTTCGCCTTCCAAAAGGAAGTCTGGGACGCCTACCGTCGCGGTGAAAGCGGTCTCATTCACGCCGCCACCGGCACCGGAAAAACCTACGCCGCCTGGCTCGGCCCGGTCATCGAATGGATGCAGGGTGATGGCGAAGCCAATCCCCCCCTTCGCGTCCTCTGGATCACCCCTTTGCGGGCCCTCGTCGCCGACACCGAAAATGCGCTCCAGTTGCCGCTCACCGAACTCAACATTCCCTGGCGTCTCGAATCCCGCACCGGCGATACCAAAGCCTCCATCAAAGCTAAGCAACAAAAGCGCCTGCCAACCGCGCTCGTCACCACGCCCGAATCCCTCGCGCTTTTTCTCACGCGTGAAGATGCTCCCGAACTCTTCCGCGATCTCCGCCTCATCATCGTCGATGAATGGCACGAGCTTCTCGGCAGCAAGCGCGGCGTGCAGACCGAACTTGAACTGGCGCGTCTTCGCAAGTGGAGTCCGCAAGCCCGCACCTGGGGCCTGTCGGCCACCCTCGGCAACATGACCACCGCCATGGCAACTTTGCTCGGCGCCGGTGCTCCCCAAGGCCGTCTCGTGCGCGGCGTCGTTCCCAAAACCGTTCTCATCGACGCCCTCCTCCCCGCTGAAATGGAGCGCTTCCCCTGGGCCGGCCACCTCGGCGTCAACATGCTTCCGCAGGTGCTCACCGCCATCGAAGAAGGGCAGACCACGCTAGTCTTCACCAACACGCGCTCACAGACCGAGATCTGGTATCAGGCCATTCTCGAAGCTCGCCCCGAGTGGGCCGGACAGATCGCCGTTCATCACGGATCTCTCGAGCGCAAGATTCGCGATTTCGTCGAGGACGGTCTGCGCGCCGGTTCTTTGCGATGCGTCGTCTGCACCTCGTCGCTCGATCTCGGCGTTGACTTCACCCCCGTCGATCGCGTACTCCAAATCGGCAGCCCCAAGGGTGTCGCGCGCCTCCTGCAGCGCGCCGGGCGCAGCGGCCACCGTCCCGGAGTTCCGAGCCGCGTCACCTGCGTCCCCACGCACGCCTTCGAGTTAGTCGAAGTCGCCGCCGTGCGCGATGCCGTGAAAGCCGGTTCCATCGAGAGCCGTTATCCCGTCGAACGCCCGCTCGATCTGCTCTCGCAATGGGTCGTCAACATCGCCATCGGCGGAGGTTTCGAGGCGGATGAGTTGCTCGCCGAGATTCGCTCCACCAACTCCTACAAGGACATCACCGAAGCCGAATGGCACTGGGTTCTGGACTTCGTCACGCGCGGCGGCGAAGCCCTGCGCGCCTATCCCGAATTCCACCGCGTCACTCAGCGCGATGGCCGCTATCTCGTCGAAGATCGCATGGTGCGCCGCCGCCACCTGCTTTCCATCGGCACCATTGTCAGCGATGCCTCCATGGACGTCCGCTACCTCACCGGCGGCCGCCTCGGCAGTGTCGAGGAATCCTTCATCGCCCGCCTCCGCCCCGGCGACGCCTTCCACTTCGCTGGCAAAGCTCTCGAGTTTGTTCGCGTCCGCGAGATGACCGCGTGGGTCAAGAAGACCAAAGCCAGCGACGGCATCATCCCCCGTTGGGACGGCTCTCGCATGCCCCTTTCCAGCGAGCTCGCCGCCGCCGTGCGTAACCGTTTGGATGAAGCGCGCAACCACATCTTCCGCGGTCCCGAAATGCAGAGCGTCCGCCCCGTTCTCGAAACACAGGCCGAGACATCCATGATCCCCGCCCGTGAACAGTTCCTCATCGAGCGTGTCCGCACTTCCGAGGGCCATCACCTTTTCTTCTATCCCTTCGAAGGCCGCTTAGTTCACGAGGGCCTCGAAGCCTTGATGGCATGGCGTATCTCGCGACTCAAACCCATCACCTTCTCCATGTCGTGCAACGACTATGGATTTGAGCTGCTCGCGCCCGATCCCGCTCCAATCGAACGCGCCATCGAGCACGGGCTCCTCTCGCCCGCTGGATTGGTCGATGACATCCCCGCCAGCCTCAACGCCGCTGAGATGGCCCGCCGCCAATTTCGCGAGATCGCGCGCGTCGCCGGCCTTACCTTCAACGGCTATCCCGGCCAGAATAAAAGCGTGCGTCAATTGCAGGCCTCAAGCGGACTCTTGTTCGACGTCTTCACCCGTTACGATTCCGGAAATCTCCTTCTCAATCAAGCCCATCGCGAAGTTCTCGAGCGTCAGCTAGAGCGCAGCCGTCTCGGCCAAACACTCGAACGCCTTTCATCTTCGAAGATCGAAATCGTGGACCTCAAACGCCCGTCGCCGTTGTGTTTCCCGCTGCTCGTCGATCGCACGCGCAACCGCATCAGCAGCGAGAAGTTGGCGGATCGTGTTCGCCGCATGCGAGCCCGCGCCGAAGCATGACGTTCACTTTGCAAGGCGAGTCATTGACCCTGTTCCCCGAGCGCGGAGTCTACTGGCCCAAGACTCAGACATTGCTTGTCGCCGATACCCATTGGGGCAAAGCCGCCACCATGCGCGCCGCCGCAATTCCCGTGCCCGGCGGCACCACCGCCGACGATCTCTCACGCTTGTCTCGCCTTCTCGATCGGACCCGTGCCCGCCGCTTGGTGCTCCTCGGGGATGTCATCCACGCCCGCCAGGGCCGCGCCCCACAAACTCTCGCCGCCGTAGCGGAATGGCGAAGCCATCACCACACTCTCGACATCCTCATGATTCGCGGCAATCACGACCGCGGCGCCGGCGATCCTCCCGACGAACTCAACATCCGCTGCTGCAACGCTCCCGTCGTCGAGCCGCCCTTCGTGTTCCAGCACTTCCCCACCGAATCGCCAGAAGGCTACACACTCGCCGGCCACACCCACCCCGCCGTCAGGCTCCACGGCAAAGGCCGCCAGCGCGCCACGCTTCCGTGTTTCCTCTTCACCCCCCGCGTCGGCGTGCTTCCCGCATTCGGCTCCATGACCGGTGCCGCCATCGTCTACCCGCGATCCGAAGACCAAGTCTTCGCCATCGCCGAAGGGGAAGTTGTTGCAGTGGGTCGGGACTTAAACTAGGGCCATGCCCCGCACCCTCATCGTCGGCGGCGGCCTCGCCGGACTCTCCGCGGCAGCCGCCCTGGCCAGCGCCGGACACTCCGTCACCATCCTCGAAGCCCGCAATTTCCTCGGAGGCCGCGCCACTTCCTGGCCCGTCTCCGCGGACGAACCCGAGCTCATCGACAACTGCCAGCACGTGTTGCTCCGCTGCTGCCACAACCTGCTCGACTTCTACCAGCGCCTCGGCGTCCGCGATGACATCAAGTTCTACCCCGAATTCAACTTCATCGAACCCGGCGGCCGCCTCTCCACATTGAAGCGCGGCGCCATCTCCTTCCTGAAGATGCGCTGCTTCTCACCGCGCGACAAAATCGGCATCGCGCGCGCCATGCTCGCCATCAAAACCGAGTCCCGTACGCGCCGTGATCTCGATTCCATCACCATGCTCGATTGGCTGCGCGAGAAACGCCAAACCGAGCGCGCCATCGAGCGCTACTGGCGCCAAGTGCTCGTTAGCGCGGTGAATGAAGAGTTGCACCGCATGGCCGCCGCGCACGGCTTCCAAGTCTTCCGCCTCAGCATGATGGGCGCAAAAGACGCGTATGAAATGGGCGTGCCCAACGTCCCGCTGCGCGAACTCTATCGCGAGAGTTCCTGGAGCCGCGTCGGTGACGTCACCATTCACCATCGCTGCCCCGCCGCCCGCTTTCTGACCGGCAAAGGCCGCGTCACCGGCGTACAGGCCGCCACCGAAACCCTTACCGCCGACCACTACATCTCGGCGCTTCCCTTCGAAAAAATTCCGCAAGTCCTGCCCGATCTCGCATTCGACATCACCCCCTTCGAGCACTCCCCCATCACCGGAATCCATCTCTGGTTCGACCGCCCCATCACCGCTCTCGCGCACGCCACGCTGCTTGATCGCACCATGCAATGGATGTTCAATAAGTCCAATAAGTCCGAAGGCCGCTACATCCAGCTCGTCGTCAGCGCGTCCCGCTCTCTGGTCGAGATGCCGCGCGCCGATGTCATCGCCCTCGCCCTAAAAGATCTCACCGAGTTCTTTCCAGCCGCCGCCGAAGCCAAACTCGAACGCGCGCACGTCGTTAAAGAAGTCCGCGCCACCTTCTCAGCGCTTCCTGGCTTAGAGTCATTGCGCCCGCCCGCGACCACTGCCTTCCCCAATCTCTTCCTCGCCGGCGATTGGACCCGCTCCGGATGGCCCGCCACCATGGAAGGCGCTGTCCGCAGCGGCTATCTCGCCGCCGAAGACATCACCGGCAAACGATTCCTAATCGAGGATGCTCAGTAGTGCCGCATAATGAATTCATGCGCGCCCTTATCCTCACGGTGTTCCTCTGCGGTCTCACGTTAATTGCCGCGCCGCCCATGACCAAGCTCACCGTCGAGGTGCTTTCCCCCAGCGGCAAGCCCGTCGATCGCGCCAGCGTCATCGTAAAGTTTGTGAAGGGCCGCGAGAAGCTCAAGCTTTATAAGAAGAACATCAAGACCTGGGAGACCAAGACCAACCAGGAAGGGCTTGTTAAAATTCCATCCATCCCGCAAGGCACCATACAGGTTCAAGTGATCGCGGCTAACTATCAAACCTTTGGCGATGTGTTTGAAGTCGAAGAAGCCACGAAAACCATCCATGTGAAGTTGAACAATCCGCAAGCCCAATATTCCGCCCACCAAAAGAATTGAGTTGAAGCATGAAGAAAATCGAGGCGATCATTCAACCTTTCAAGCTGGACGAAGTGAAGCAGGCCTTGGTCGCGCTTGGTATTGACGGCATGACCATTAGTGAAGTTCGCGGTCATGGGCGTCAAAAAGGGCACAAGGAAACCTATCGCGGCCAGGAGTATACCGTCGATCTGCTTCCCAAAGTGAAACTTGAATTGCTGGTTCCCGACCGGCGGCTTGAAGAGATCTTGAATACCCTCACGACGGCCGCGCGCACCGGAAAGATCGGCGACGGCAAGATCTTCGTCTTCGAAGTCGCCGAAGCCATTCGCATTCGAAACGGCGACCGTGGTGACGCAGCCATATAGCGCGGCGGCCGCGCTCATCAGTCGTTCCGACGTGGTAGACGGCATCGTCCACGGTCTTTGGGCGCCGCGTGAGGGCGTCGCCGTCTTCGCCGTGGGCGGCTATGGACGCCGCGAACTCTTCCCTTTCTCCGACATCGACTTGTTGATTCTGGTGTCGTCGGAAGCCGTTCGCCAAGCCGCCACTGAACCGCTCGCCCCCTTCCTCCGCGCACTCTGGGATCGCGGGCTGCACGTCAGCCAGTCCGTTCACACCGTCGCCGAGTGTCACGAGATTGAGCGCGACAATATCGAACTCGCCGTCAGTCTTCTGGACCGGCGCTTTCTTATGGGCGACGCGGTACTTGGTTCTCGTCTCAATCCGCGCCATCGTGCCGAACTTGTGCACGCCTTGATCCGGCTGACCCGCGAGCGGCACTCCAAATTTCAGAACACCATTCATCACCTGGAGCCCAATTTGAAAGATGCGCCCGGCGGCGTCCGCGATCTCCATGTCATCCGCTGGCTCGCGCGGTTAACTGGAAGAGACGCGCAATTATCGGCCGTTGACCACGAGACGCTCTTCCAGTTGCGCTTCCATCTGCACCTTCTTACAGGGCGCGATCACAACGTCCTCACATTCGATTTGCAGGATCAGATCGCCGAGTTGCAAGGCCGCGGTGCCGCTGAAGTAATGCGCGACTACTTTCGTGAGGCGCGGACCATCTCGCGGAGTTGCGGACAGATCTTGCGCATGAATGAAGCGCCCACTAGCGGCCTGTTCGCGCAGTTCCGCGAGCGCCGCTCCCGCGTCTCGAATGCCGATTTTACGGTCAGCCGCGAGCAGATCTTTTTCCGCATGCCCCAGCAGGCGCAGGATGATCCCGACTTGGTGTTGCGTCTGTTCGTCTTCATCGCTCGGCATGGAATCGCGCTCGCGCCGGACACCGAACAGCGGCTGATCGCGAGCACTCTTCTATTCAACCGAATGACGTGGCTTGTTCTGCGCGAGATTTGCACGCTTCCGCACGCGGCGCTGTCGTTGCGCGCCATGCAAGAGACCGGCGTGATCCGCGCCATTTTCCCCGAACTGCGCGAGATCGAATCTCTCGTAATTCGCGACTTCTACCACCGCTATACGGTCGACGAGCACACCATGGTGGCGATCGAAGGGTTGCTCAAACTGCGCGCATCTGAGCAGCCGCCCTTCGCCGACCTCGCCGGCGAATTGCCGGATATCGCCGTGCTGATCATGGCGCTGATCTTTCACGACGTCGGAAAGGCCGACGAGAATGAGAGCCACGTGATTTCGTCGGCGCGCATCGCCAGCGCGGCGCTGGAGCGCATCGGCGTTCCCGTCCGGGAGCGCGAAGCGGCCTGCGAAATGATTCGCCTTCATCTGGAGATGTCGGCGGTCATGAGCTCGCGCGACCTGACGGAGCCCGCCACCGCGCAGTATCTTGCCGAAAAAGTGCGTACCGTTGAGCAGTTAAAGTATCTGACGCTGCTGACTTGGTCCGATATCAGCGCCGTGAATCCGACCGCCATGACCCCGTGGCGCAGCGGCTTGTTATGGCAGCTATATACCGTCACCTATCGTGAACTCACGCGCGAGCTGGACACACGGCGCATCCAGGCCAGCTTCTCGGATCTTCCCTATCGTCGGCGGTTTCTGGACGGTCTGCCCACGCGTTATCTGCGGACGCATTCCGAAGAGGAGATCGACATGCACGCGCGCATGCAAAGCCGCAGCCGCGAAGATGGCATCGCCGTGGAGTTGCAGCACGCCGGTTCCATCTACACCCTGACCGTCCTCACGCTCGACCGGCCCGCGTTGATCGCCGATGTCGCCGGCGCGCTTTCCAGCTTCGGCCTCAATATCCTGAAGGCGGAAGTGTTCTCAAACCGGCACCTCACCGCGGTGAACACCTTCGTTTTCGCGGACCCCCTGCGCACTCTGGAATTAAACCCCGAAGAGCGCGATCGGCTCCAGGTGGTGGTCCGCAAGGCGGCCATGCGCGAGATCGATGTCTCTCAACTTCTTCGCGGCCGCGTGCGCCGCGCCCCCGGCAAGAGGCGCCTCACTCCTCAGGTCACGGTAGACAATCAAGTATCCGAAACCGCCACGCTGCTGCAAATTACGTCCGAGGACAGGCCCGGACTGCTATATGAACTGGCTGCCGCCATCTCGAGCAATGAGTGCAATATCGAAGTCGTTCTCATCGACACCGAAGCCCTCAAGGCCATTGATGTTTTTTATGTGACCAATCAGGGATTGAAACTAAGCCACGGCAAAGCCGAGCAACTGGGAGCCGCTCTCAAAGAAGTTTGCGCCTGGGCACCCGTTTGATTCATCATTGTTTAACACGACTACTCAGGGAGGTCGACCTTTGAAAAATACCGCGACGATTTTAGCGCTTTGTCTGACTCTGTCGGTGCTGCCGCGCGTCATTCACGCGCAGGAAGCCACCGCGAGAATTATCGGGACGGTGACCGATCCGCAAGGCGGAACCATTGAAGGCGCGAGAGTGACCGCTGCCAACACCAGCACCGGGTTCACCCGTGAGACGCGAAGCGCGAAGGACGGGTCTTATCAAATTCTCGAATTGCCCATCGGCTCCTACATCATAGCCGCGGAGCAGACTGGCTTCAGCAGAACCGCGACCAATGAGCAAAAGCTGCAGATCAACCAGGCACTTCGGCTCGACATTTCTCTGAAGCTTGGAGCCACTTCCGACACCGTCTCGGTGGAAGCGGACGCGGCGGGCGTCGAAACCGTGAACGCGACGCTGGGCCAATCCGTCACCAGCCGGCCCTTGGTCAACATGCCGCTTAACGGCCGCAACGTTTTGGATCTGGCTTTGCTGCAGCCGGGCGTTACCGAAACGAATCCCGATTCAAGCGCGACGGGCGGATTCAGTATTGCCGGCGGGCGCACCGATTCCGTCACTTACCTGCTGGACGGCGGTCTCGACAACAGCCTGCTCGACAACGGCTCCGTCTACACGCCGAATCCCGATACCATCGCCGAGTTCCGAATCCTGACCAGTAACTACACGGCCGAATATGGCCGCAACGGCGGCGGCATTGTCAGCATCGTGACGAAGTCGGGCACCAATGCCGTGCACGGGAGCGCGTTTGAGTTCGTCCGCAATGACGCCTTCAACGCCAGCACCTTTTTCAATAATGAGAAGGGTCTTCCGAAGCCGATCCTGAAGCGCAATCAGTTCGGTGCCACGGTTGGCGGCCCAATCAAAAAAGACAAGTTCTTCTTCTTCGTGGGGTATCAATCGCAGCGTCTGGTGCAGACCGTGAGCAACCCCGGCGTGACGGTTTTCACTCCCGGTGAATTGAAGGGCGACTTCTCTCATTCGGGTCCTGGTGGCACCCCCGATCCGGCGGTGGTCGGTTTTCTGACCACCAATCCGTTTTTTCAGCCTAATCCAGATTTGGCGGCGCTCGGCATCATTGCACCCGGCTCCATCAACGGCGTAGCGCAGAAGTATATTGCGGCGGGTTTAATCCCGTCCGCTCCGAGCGGCCAGATTTTGCCGCAGGGCAGCGGCAAAGACAATCGCGACGAACTCACCGAGAAAGTGGATTTGGTGTTCACGCAAAACGATCGCGTGGCGATCACTTTGGGATCGAGCCGCAATCCGATCCAGACGCCATTTCTAAAAGACAACAATGCCGGCCCGAATGTGCTGGGCTTTCCGTTTCTGCGAAACGATCACCGCTACTTTGGAAATGTCGGATACACGAAGGTGATCACTCCGTCACTGCTGAATGACGCGCGATTTACGGCACAGCGCTTCAACCGCTTGAATGCGGTGCCAGCCAAGAAGCTTCCCACGCCAAGCCAGCTCGGATTTGGAATTACGCCGGACAATCCCACCGGTCCGCCGCTCCTCGGCTTCGCCAGCGGTCTCACCACTGGAAATAACCCCAACGGCCCTACCTCATTGATCAACAACACTTATATTTATGCCGACACGCTCACCTGGTCCAAGGGCCGCCACACCGTAAAAGCGGGGGGATCGTTTTCCGCATATCAGAACAATACTGTTTACGATTACTACGTAAATGGCGAGTTCTTTTTTTACGGACAGGGCGGCATCGGATCGGGTAACGACCACGCCGATTTCCTGCTTGGTACGCCGGACGAATACCTTCAGTTTGGCCAGGCGCCTTCAAACATTCGCAGCAAAAATTACAACGGATTTCTTCAGGATGAATGGCACGTCAAACGCAACCTGGTGCTGACGCTGGGCATGCGCTACGAATACAGCACGCCGAAGTTGGATACGCAGGGCCGCTCGTTCTCCATTATTCCCGGCCTGCAGTCGACGCGTTTCGTTAATGCTCCGGTGGGCTTGGTGTTCCCCGGAGACAAGGGCGCGCCGAAGGGCGCGAACTTCCCGGACAAGAACGACTGGGCTCCGCGGTTTGGCTTTGCGTGGGACCCCCGCGGGAACGGCAAAACCAGCGTTCGCGGCGGCTTCGGCGTCTTTTATGACATCTTGAAGGGCGAAGACAACCTCCAGTTCAACGGGCAGGCTCCGTTCTTTGGTTTTGCCGATTTGTTCTTCAATCCGCTGAGCTCGAACCCGACCGCGGATGTCCCGTATTTCTCGAATCCTTATCCTTCCGCGGGCGTGACTAATTCATTTCCGTCCAAGCCTCCCGCCCAGAACATCGACTTTGGAAATTCTGGATTTCTGCCGTTTGGCGGCGGCGGCGTTTACTTTGTCAATCCGCACCTTAGGACGCCGTATATCTATCAATACAACCTGAGTATTCAACAGGAACTGGCCCGAAATTTGGTTCTGGAAGCCAGTTACGTGGGCAGCGATGCTCACAAGTTGACGGCGCTGGTGGACAACAACGCGTTTATCCTCGGCACGTCGACGCGCCGGCTGAACACTCAGCCTGGACTCGACGCCGGCACGGGATACAGTTACACTCAGACCTTTGAGAATGTGGGCAAGCAGAATTACAATAGCCTGCAAGCCAGTCTTCAAAAGCGTCTGTCCGACTCATGGATCGGCACCACATACTTCACGCTCGCGTACACGCTGGGCCACAACATCGATAACTCATCGGGCTTCCGCCAGCGCAGCGGTCAAGTTCCCTATTACAATCACGATTTGTTCCGCGCCTCGGCGGACACGGATGTGCGTCATCGCGTCGTGTTTAGCGGCGGGTGGGATCTGCCATTCGATCGCGCCTGGTCCAGCGGCCCTCATTTTCTGACCAGGGGTTGGAGCTTATACCCGATCGCTAACTACCGGACGGGATTCCCGCTGGACGTGGGGTCGGGTTACAACGTCAGCCGTTCTAAACCGGGGCCTTCCGGGGCCGGGGATCAGAATCTGGTGCGCGCAAACTTGGTAGGCGGAAAGGTGACGATCGTTAATCCCAAAAACGCTCAGACATTGGGCGGCAACCAAGGCAACTATTACTTCAACCCGGCGAACTTTGATTACACTTCGCTTACCAACGATAGCGGCTACATCCCCACGGGTTCTCAGCGGACTTATGGTTCGCTGCCGCGCAACGCCTTCCGCGGCCCCGGCCGCGTCAACTTCGATTTGGCTTTGGCTAAGAATACGCCCATCTTCGGGGAACATCTGAAGAGCGAGTTCCGCGCGGAGTTCTTCAACATTCTGAACCACACGGAGTTCAGCAATCCCGATACGAACATCCGCGGCGCGACGTTCGGCCAGATCACGACGACGGCCGATCCCCGCATTATCCAGCTCGCGCTGCGCTTGGTGTTCTAAAGGCCTTCGTGCCCCCACGCCCGCTCCGCTACGCGATGTCGATCGCGCTGATCGCGGCGATCACCGGAGTTTACTTTCGGCTCCTGCATGTGAACAGCACCACCGTGGCGCTCACTTTCGTCCTGGCGGTGCTGGGCGTGGCAACGGTGTGGGGAATCTCGGAATCTTTAGTCGCTTCGCTTGTGGCAGCGGTCGCGTTTAATTACTTCTTCCTGCCTCCAGTTGGGACCTTCACTATTGCCGACCCGCAGAATTGGGTGGCGCTTTTCGCATTTCTGGTTACCGCGATTACGGCAAGCCAGCTCTCGACGCGCGCCCGACGAAGAGCCGCCGAAGCTGCTTCCCGCCAGCGGGAGACCAATCGTCTTTACGAGTTCGGGCGCGCCATGTTGATGAACGATAACTTCGAAGCGACAGTGGAGCGCAGCGTTTATGCGCTGGCCCGTATCTTCGAGTTGCATTCCGCTGCAATTTCCGAGCACGCCTCGGGACGAACTTGGACCACCGGCACGGATTTTCCACCCGGAAGCGAGGCGGTGCGGGCATTAGCGGAAAGTAAAGAGGCACAATTTTCGGGACAAGGGCGATTGTCGATTGTGCCCGTGAAATTGGGCGGCCAATCGATTGGCAATCTGGGCTTGACCGGCGTCGACATGCCCCCGGAGCTTTGTAACGCTATCGCGAACCTGGTGGCGCTGGGGTGGGAGCGTTCGCGCGCGATTGAGTCGGCGGGCCAAGCGGAAGCCGCGCGGCGCAGTGAAACGCTGAAATCCGCGCTTTTGGATAGCTTGGCGCACGATCTCAAGACTCCGCTTACCGCGATCAAGACTTGTGTCACGGGGTTGCTTTCGGCTTATCCGAAGACCGAAGAGCGCAAACGCGAGCTGCTGGAAATCGTGGATGAGGAGACCGACCATCTGCATCGCACCATCTCCGAGGCCATCCAGATGACCCGGATCGAGGCGGGAAAGCTTAGTCTGGAGCGGTCCCTTCGGAGCTTCGATGAGATCATGGAAGACCTGCTCGCGATGCTGGGACCCGATTCCGCACGATTCTGCGTCCACGCCAACTCAGCCGTTCCGCTGTTGCCCGTGGATGCGGCTCTAATCAAGCAGGCTCTCCGGCAAATTTTGGATAACGCGGCCCGGTACACGCCGGCGGGTTCGCGAGTCGACATCTCCGCTGTGCTTCACGAGGATCATGTTGAGATCCGAATTGCGGATTCGGGTCCGGGGGTGAGCGGCGACGAACGTGAACGGATTTTCGAGAAGTTTTACCGCGGCGGGCAGGGCGCCCGCTATGCGCAAGGAACCGGCATGGGATTATCTATTGCGAAGGGAATTATCGAAGCGCATGGCGGCAGGATCTGGGTCGCCAACCAACCCGAAGGCGGCGCGGTTTTCAGCTTAAGCGTGCCCTTGGCCTTCGATGCCGCGCGGCATGAGAATGTGGCGTGAACGATAAAACAATTCTAGTTGTCGATGATGAACCTCAACTGCGCCGCGCCATGCGCGCGACGCTGACAGACCTGGGATATTCGGTAATGGATTCGCGCAATGGTGAAGATGCGCTGGAAAAGCTGCGCCACGAATCGCCCGACCTCATCCTGCTTGATTTGAATATGCCGGGCATCGGAGGGTTGGAGACCTGCCGCGCGGTGCGCCAAACGTCGGACACGCCCATCATCATTCTCTCTGTGCGAAACACGGAGCGCGACAAAGTTGACGCTTTGGATGCGGGGGCTGACGATTATGTGACCAAGCCGTTCGGCATCCAAGAGCTGCTGGCGCGAATTCGCGCGGCGCTGCGTCGGCTGCCCGCTGGCGGCGAAAGTGACACGCATCTGCTGAAGACCGCGGATCTCACGATCAACTTCGATTCGCGGACGGCGGTGGTGGGAGACCGGCACTCGCGACTCACACCGAAAGAGCTGGATTTACTGCGCTTTCTAGTTTCGAATCCGAACAAGGCCGTCGCTCACCGCAAATTGCTGCAGGCGGTTTGGGGCCCGGATTACGGGGACGAAGTGGAATATTTGCGGGTTTTCATAAATGGGCTGCGGAAGAAGATTGAGCCAGTGCCGTCCAAACCGAGGTATCTGTTGACCGAGCCGTGGTTCGGATATAGATTCGCGTTGGAGGAGTCGGGCGTCGAGAAGGGGGGTTAATGCATCACCCACCCGCCATCCACATTCAGCGTCTGCCCCGTTAGACCATCGCTGAGGTCGGAGGCCAGAAAAAGAGCGGCGCGCGCGATATCTAAAGGCACGATGCGGCGCTTTAGGCACTGTTGACTCACCATAAACCGAACGGCTTCGTCGTTAACGAAATTCTTCTCCGACTCGGTGTTGATGGCGCCTGGGGTGATGCAATTGACGTGGACGTTGTGCTCGCCGAATTCTCGGGCGAGCGAACGCGTGAGGCCTATCACGCCGCCCTTGGACGCGACATAGTGACTTAACTCGCTGGTGCCTAAGTGGAAAGTCACCGAAGAAATATTCACGATCTTGCCGGAGCCCTGCGCGATCATTCCAGGGGCTACGGCCTTGATGCAGTGAAACATACTTTTCAGATTGACGTTCTGCATCTGATCCCATTCGGCTTCGGTCATGTCGATGAACTTGCGGCGCGGGAAAATACCCGCGTTGTTTACCAATACATCCACGCGCCCAACATTGCGAACCGCGGTATCGACCGCCTCTCCATCGCAGACATCTACGGTTACGGCCCGTGCTCCATCGATGGAACGCGCGGTGGCTTCGTTGTGTGCGGCGTCGCGATCGAGCAAAATCACTTTTGCGCCCATGGATGCGAAAAGTCGGGCGATCCCTTCGCCGATTCCGGTGGCGGCACCGGTCACCAAGGCGACGCGATTTTGCATAATAAGCATGGCTTTGAATTTAAGCGATCCGAACTTCCAGCGCCACTACCGATTGGTGCGGAACGGTGATGGTCACAATTCCTCCGCTGACGCCAACAGGGAATGGCGCGGGTCTGACGGTGTTTGGCGCCTGGAATGTATTGGCGGCTTGCATCTCGAAGTGCGTGAGCATCACGCCTTTTGCTTCGTTGGCTCGCGCGCCGCCCGCGAAGCGAATACGTGCGGATACGGCTGTGTCGAGCGAAGGATTGGTTAGGGTAAGAGCGATGCTGCCGCCCTCACGTATCGACGCCGACCCGGAAAGTCCAGGCATTTTCACCGCCCCTTCAAGCACCGGCACGTTGAACTCGGGCGCGTGGATCGACATGGGTAACAGACGCGCTCCCTTATGCGCGCGATACATTTCGAACACATAGTAGGCAGGCGTTCGGACGAATTTGTCTTCGCGCGCCAGGAACAGCGAATGGATGCAATTGATAGTCTGCGCCACGTTAGCCATTGCGATCTTGGCGGCATGGCGGTTGAAAATATCGAAAGTGATTCCGGTATGCAGTGCGTCGCGCAGGGTAATGGGCTGGCTCAAAATATATTCCGGCGCGATTTCTTCGCCCGTCGGATACCAGTTGCCCCACTCATCGATAACGAATTTCGTCTTGTGCGCCGGGTCTGCCTGGCCCATGATGTCCCAGTGCGCCTCAATCACTTTTTCGATGACGGCGCCCTTGCGAAGAACTTCGTACCATTGCGCTTTGTCAAATGAGCCGGCCTTGAGATGGGTCTTTCGAAAATCGGTGTAGTAATGCAGTCCGAGGCCATCGGGGAAACGGCCGGAGAGACCTTCAAACAGCCCCGTGGTCCAGGGAAGATCGAAGTCGGGGTTGTGTCCGCGCGGTCCCGTGGCAACGTAGAACGGCTTGGTATATTGCGGAAATTGAGTGGTGAACTTGCGGTATTCAGCGGCGTACTGGCCCGGCTGCATGCCGCCGCCGCATCCCCACGATTCATTGCCGACGCCCCAATATTTAACTTCGAACGGCTGACTATCGCCGTTGGCGGCACGCTCAGCGGCTATGCTCGCCGTGCCAGCGGGCGCATTGCAGTAAGTTACCCAATCGTGAAACTCGCGCGGATTGCTTGACCCGACGTTGCCAGCGAAATACGGTTCAGCGCCAGTTAGCCGGCACAGCCGCATAAATTCGTGGGTGCCGAATCGATTGGTTTCGGTGCCGTCCGTGCCAGCGGGCATTTGGCCCTGCCAGTAATTGTAAGTATGGGGACGCTTGGTCCCGATGCCGTCACGCCAGTGATAGCCATCCGCAAAGCACCCGCCAGGCCAGCGCAAGTTGGGAGCCTCAATGCGCTTCATGTCATCCACGAACTGCTTGCGCAAGCCGCCGACATTGGGAATCTTGGAGTTCGGGCCGACCCAGATACCGTCATAGATCACGCCGCCGAGGTGCTCGATGAAATGTCCGTAAATATGCGGACTGATCACCGCACCGGGCTCTTGAGGGCGCACCTCGATCTCTGCATCGGCGGCGAAAACGGTTTTCGGTGTGAAAAGAAAACCGCCGATTCCCAGCTTCATCCAATCGCGTCGTAACATTTGTATCCCTCTGGCTGTGAATCTCTTGGCATCCCCGACTCATCTTAAACGCTATTCGAGAAGGCAGCAGCGAAGGCGCGAATCCACACGCGCGACACGCCGGGGGCGCGATATCGATTTTTACAAAATTTTTACAAAATGGATACGTCGTTCCAGCCGCATGTTTTCTACCATCTATGATGGAAAGAGATCATCCCATGAAACGTATATTCCTGTTTGCGTCATTACTGGCCGCTGTAAGTCTGCCGTCCTTTGGGGCAGCGGGCAGCGGGTTCAACCACAAAGGCAATATTCTCATTGCCGATCAGTTCAACAATCGGGTCATAGAAGTGGATCCCGCCACCCACATGGTGGTGTGGCAGTTTGGAACCGGGTCCAGCGTGGCCGGGCCGAAAACTGTCGTGGCGGTCAATGATGCGGAACGCGTTGGCAGCCTGACATTGATGTCCGGCACCGGGACGCCCGCGGGGGCGACTCCGGATTGTCCTAACGGGTGTCCCGATAACCGGGTACTTTTGGTGAATGCCCAGGGCCAGATTGTGTGGCAGTACGGAATGGCTGGCATTGCGGGGTCGGGTCCCAATCAGTTGAACGCGCCAGTGTGCTCCGTTTTTCTTCCCAAGGGAGTAATTCTAATCACGGACCAGGGAAACCAGCGGGTGATCGGCGTGACGATGTTTGACAAGAAAATCGCGTGGCAGTATGGCACCACGGGCGTCAGCGGCTCCGGACCCAATCAACTAAACAATCCGAATAGCGCCGAGCTGCTTGAGAATGGCAACGTGCTGATTGCCGACGAAAGCAATAATCGCGTGATCGAAGTGAATCCAAACAACAATCAGATCGTGTGGTCCTACAGCGCCGGAATCAATCTATCGGCCTTTGCGAGCCGTTTGGAGAACGGAGATACCCTGATTTCGGATCAAGGCAACAACCGGATTATTGAAGTGAATCAGGCCGGGAGCATTGTCTGGCAATACTCGGGGTCGGGCACAGGCTTGAACGCGCCAACTCGCGCGGTGCGGCTCAGCAACGGGAACACTCTGATCAGCGATCAGAACAACAATGTGGTCATTGAGATCGACGCCGCGCAACAAATCGTTTTCACGCAGGGTATGCTGGGGACGACAGGCAGCGGATTCAACATGCTTTATGCCCCGTATGACGCTAAGGTGATCGGCGATTATACCGGTCTCACTCCACCGAATGGAGAGTTTGAATAGCGCGTTTGGCGAGCATTACAAAAGTAGTTCACGGGCCCCTAATGACGACGATTCTGGTCATCGACGACGATGATAATTTGCGCGATACCATCGGACTCATGCTGGAACAGGAGGGGTTCCGCGCGGTCCTCGAGGCCGATGGCAAAAGAGGTTACGAGCGCGCGTTCTCGCTGAAGCCGGATTTGATCCTGGTCGACCTGCGACTGCCCACCATGACGGGAGTTGAGATTTGCAAACAACTCCGGCAGGCCAAGCTGCGCACGCCTATCATCGTTCTCAGTGCGCTCGGCGACGAAGTCGATAAGGTTCTGTTGCTCGAGATCGGAGCCGACGATTACGTGGTCAAGCCATTCGGCACG
>JANYJA010000258.1 GCA_025358575.1 Terriglobia bacterium | reverse complement strand
GCAGGTCTCCGATTCGGTAGAACAAGCCTTTGGCGGAAAGCGCGGCGAGAGCAAAACGAAATCGATCGTGAAACTCAGCCAAACCGCGGGCGCCGTCGGGGGCTATCCGGACCTGTCGCCCACACTGCACGCGCTAAGCGCGGAGTTGAAAGGCGAAATTGACACGGGAAAGATGACCCTCTCCCTGCAGGAAAGAGGGTTGGTGGTTTCTCTGCGCCAGGCAACTTTTTTCCCTTCAGGCGAAGATACGTTGGCACCGGCGACGTTTGGAATCATCGAAAAAGTGGCGAGCGCCATCCGCAAATTGCCCAATCCGGTCCGGCTTGAAGGACATACCGATTCGGTCCGCATTCATTCCGGGCGCTTCCGCAGCAACTGGGATCTCTCGACGGCTCGAAGCATCGCCATGCTGGACGTCTTGACCAACCACTGCGGAATCGACCCCCGCAGGCTCGCGGTGGCCGGGTACGCCGAAACCGTGCCCGTGGATTCCAACGGTTCGGGCGAGGGCCGCTCTCACAACCGGCGCGTGGACATCGTCATTCTTGCAAAGTCCGGGATCGCGGCTGAGCCGCAAGGAAATGAAAACTAAACTACAGATGTCCAGCTTCTCCGATACGCTCACCTTCCCCGAGGGGCTGCCAGCCTTCGAACACGAGACTCAATTCCGCCTGCACCTGGACCCAGCTTCCGAACCGATCGGCTCGCTGCGGAGCTGCGCCACGCCTAGTCTCCGTTTTCTAGTCGTGCCCGTGCTCGAGATTGAAAGAGACTACGCGCTCGAAATAGCGCACGAAGACCTTGTGCTATTAGGCCTCGACGGCGAAACCCCGCCGGTGATTGGAATCGATGTGGAGTGTCTGGCGATCCTGGCCGCACGGGAAGGGCTGCCCGTCACCGCGAACCTGTTGGCCCCCGTGGTGATCAACCGTCGTAACTCGCGCGGCGTGCAAGCCGTGCGGCTCGACTCACGATATTCGCACTGCCACCCGCTGGCTGGCGGCCCGGGCGATGTCGAATGCTAGTGATCCGACGCCGAGCCGGAGAGGCGTTTCTGATCGGGGATGAGGTGGAGGTGGAAATCCTCGAACTCGGCCCGACGCAGGTCAAGTTAGGCATCCGCGCGCCGAAACAAATCTTGATTTTGCGGAAGGAGATTAAGGCGACCGCGACACAGAATCGCATCGCCGCGGGCGAGCTGGCTCCAGAGCGGGTTTGGGATCTCATTCAAAGTTGGAAAACGAGATGAACAAAATTTGTCTTCAAACCTGCGGGCTCTGCTGCCGATGAGTTCCTTGTAAGAGATTCCGGAAGCGGTTTCGCCCCGGGCCTGGGAAAGGAATTCCAGGCTTACATAACTTCAAGGAGAGAATAATCATGGCATATACGATCAACACCAACATCGCTTCATTACAGGCCCAGGCATATCTGCGCCTCAACGGTGACTTTCAGAATAAGACCATCAACCGTGTCACATCGGGTTTGCGCATCATTTCGAGCGGAGATGACGCGGCGGGCTTGGCTGTGGCCAACGGCCTTCGTTCCGACGAAGCCGTACTGACCCAAGGTATTCGAAATGCAAACGATGGCTTGAGCACCCTGCAAACCGCTGACGGCGGTATCAACAACATTTCGCAGCTTCTGGATCGTGCGCGCACCCTGGCGACGCAGTCAGCTTCGGGAACCTTCACTGGCGACCGCAACGTACTGAATGGTGAGTTCCAGAGCGTCTTGACAGAAATCGATCGTCAGGCTCAGGCCATCGGACTCGATTCGGGTGGCGCGTTCGCGAAGTCCCTTCAGGTTTTCATCGGCGGTGGACGAACGAACAACGGGATTACTTCCACGGTAAACGGCTCGGTAACGGTCGATTTGACTAAATCATCGGTAGATGCCAAGAGTCTCGGTTTAAAAGGCGTTCAGGCCACCGGTGTAAGTTCGATCGACATCGGCACGGGATCGGCGAACACCAGTGTGGCCGCTATCCTGGGCAACACAGCCAATTCTGGCTCTAACGCGGCCGCAGGCTTCACCGATTTCTATTTTCGCGGAGCTGGGTATGCCGACGGCAACCGCATTAAGGTTTCTGTCAACCTGACCGGAGTCAACGACACCACTACCCTGGTGACGGCGATCAACAACGCAATCACTGCCGCGGGTAACGGAACATCCGCCTCATCCACGGCGTTCAAGAATTCCACCATCTCAGCTTCGGTGATCACGTCTTCGTCAGGCACCCAACAGCTCGCCTTCAGCTCAAGCACCTCGGCGTTTCAAGTTTCGGCTGGCGATCTCACGTCGAACGCGTTGTTAGGGAACGTCACGTCATCCAGCAATCCCCAGGGACTCAGCCTTACCAATACGGTGACTGGCGGAGCCGCGACAGCGGCCACGACGACGGCTTTCGGCGCGTCTGGCGCCGGCACTATCACGGTGCGTTTCCAAGGCGCTAGCCTGACCAGCCCCGTCGACATTGCATTGACCGTCGCCGCTGGTACCACCATCGATCAGGCGCTCACTAGCCTGACATCCTCGGTAGCGGGCAATGCGTCGCTCCAGGCGGCCGGTATCACCACGACCACGGCCACCGCTGGCGGCGCTCTCGTGTTTTCCAATGCGCGCGGCGAGCAATTCAACGTCTCTACATCGGGCGACACGAATGGACTGCTGGGACTTGGATCGCTTCAAGGCAGCACAGGAGCGGGCGGCACGTTCGATTACACCACGTTAACATCGGGCGCCACGGCCGGTTACGCGGCCACCGCGGAATCGCTCCAGATCTCCGTCGGAGGGGGCGCGGGGCAAACCATCAGCGTTACTCCTACCGCCGCCACGCAGGCGGCCACATTGCTCGCGTTGAACGCGGCTGTTGCATCTAACTCCACGCTTGCTGCCGCCGGACTCAAATTCACCGCGGCGTCGGCCACTACAATTACGCTGGCTTCGACCAACAGCTCCCACTTTCAGGTTGCTGAAATCGGCGCGGCGAACACCCTGGGCTTCGGCGGCGCGGCCACCGGTGTTTCTCAGGTAGCCAACACCGCTAGTGCCGCCACCGCGTCGGCGACGTTCGATGCCGGCGGCTCGACGCAAACCGCGGTCTTGGCCTTTTCGGCCATCCGCACCGGCGCCGACAACCAGACCATCACGATCTCCGCGGACAATACCGCTGGTGTCGCGCAGAATCTGGCCGTCGTTTTGGCTAACAGCGGAAGCAGCCAGAATGCGCGCTCGATCGACGAAGCGATCGATACCATCAACGCTAAACTGCAGCAGTCGAATAACCCGACCTTGCAGAAAGTGATCGCCGTAAAAGAGCAGAGCGGCGGTGTGGAGGGTATCAAGTTCATCAGCACGTTGAGCGGGTTCTCGGTAGCGATCGGAACCAACTCTTCCGTGACGGGATTGGGCGACAGCTCCACTCAGGGCAAGGTGGCTACGACATCGACGAGCGCCGGCGGCAGTACAGCCGACGTCCTAAGCCAGAACAGTGCGCAGAACGCGGTAGCTGCACTGGCAACGGCGGTCGCAACTTTGGGCAGCGCGCAAGCCGTGGTCGGTCGCGGACAAAACCAGTTTACATACGCCGTGAATCTGGCCCAGTCTCAGCTTACCAACTCGGCGGCGGCGGAATCCCGTATCCGTGACGCCGATCTCGCGTCTGAATCCGCCAACCTCACCAAGGCGCAGATCCTGCTCCAGGCCGGCATCGCCGCCCTCGCTCAGGCCAACTCCGCCCCCCAGCAGGTGATCTCGCTTCTCCAGGGAAGATAGTCCCAGCTAACTAACACACGTTAAGGCACGTTCGCAGCGGTGAAGGGTTACCCCCCTTCACCGCTGCATTTTTGTTGGTGTAAGCGAAACCGGTCCCCGCGATTACAATCACTGTTACCGTCTCGCATCGTAGCGCTTAGCAAAAGGTCCGTGGAAGACTTGAGATGTGCCACAAGATTTCCCACAGGAGCGAATTCAGCGCATCCGCGGTCTGCAGTTGTGTGCCGAAAGGTGGATTGCGGCCCGGCGAGCAGCTTTTTCCGGCTAGCCGACTAACTCGAGACAGTCCGCATCCCCGGATGGGTTCTGCTGAACGAGCGCCAGGCGAAGCCGGTTCCCGCGATTACAATCGCGAAAAGCTTCATGCTTCACTTTCTCGAGATTTTGAACCGCCAGCGATCCGTCCGCAAGAGCTCTCGTCGCGCGAGTCAGCAATCGAACTTGTGCCTCTTTGGCCAGATCGCAAAAGCTCACGTTATGCAGAGTCAACTGTTGGATGGCGGAACTTCGGAGAGCTAGAGCAGCCTCGAGCCCGTCACCGACTTGCGTCGTAGCGCTGAGCAAACGGTCCGTGGAGAACTCGAGCTGTTGCACGATATCTTCCCAGAGCAGCGAATTCTGACGCGACGGGTGCATCACCGTCGCTCTAGCTCTTCTTGCCGAATAGGACCAGCGAAAGCGACTGCAGTTCGCCGTTCAAGATCGCCTGCTGGTTATTGAGCCCCGCAATTTGCGCATCCGCGGCTTGCAGTTGTGCCGAAAGATTGGATTGCAGGGTGGAGATTCGCGTGCTGAGCGCCCCAATCTGCGTTTGGAGGTTCTTGTCGCGCTGGTCGTAATTGTTCTGCTCGGTCTTGATGAAACCGGTTACCGGGTCGGACAACTGCGTGAAGCTGCTGGAGAGTCCGCCGAAACCCGATGTTGCAGACCCGAAGAACTTGAATGCGTCGGTAACCTGGGAATCCGTAAAGGCCGAGAGTGCGGTTGAGTCAAAACTCAATTTGCCGCTGGAATCCGACTGAACGCCGAGGTCCGAAAGGTTCTTGATGGCGCCTTTGCCCTGATACGTCAGCAGACTGCGAAGCGCGCCTTGCAATTGAACGACAATCGGATCTCCGCTCAGCAAGCCAGCCGCTGAGCCAACCTGGGCATTCACCTGATCAACCAGGCTGTTGTACTTGTCGACGAACGTCTGGATGGGACTAGTGAATTGCGACCGGTCGGGAGCTAGCGCAAGCGTCGCGGTTTGGGTTCCAGTAGTTACGCCATTAATCGTGAAGATCGCGCCTCCTACCAAATCGTTAATGGTATTGCTCGAACGGCTGACCGCCACCCCATTCAACTGGAAGTTGGCGTTGGTGCCCTGATTCAAACTGGAGACCAGGTTATTGTTCGCCCCTGTGGGGTCGTCAAACAATTGCAGATTCGTTGCTCCCGTGGTTGTCGCCGAGAGTGTCAGATAGTTAGGCGTAGCCCCCGTACCCGTCGTCAGGATGTTCGCGCTCACAGGAGCGCCCAGTTGATTAATGGCATTCTCCAACCCCAGAAGATTGTTGGTCTGCGGGGTGAGGTTGATGGTGTAACTAGTCGACCCGATCACAAGTTTTACCGTCCCCGTGCTCGACACCGGCGCGGTGAGTGAATCGGCATAACCCGAAGCGGAGGTTTCGTTGGCCGCCGTGGCGAGAGACGTGATCGAGCTAATCGTATAAGACGCCCCCGAGGTGGCCCCGGTGTTGCTGATCGTGGCTAACGCTGAGTTGGATGTGGATGCCGAAAGCGCGTTACCGGAAGAGACGGTTCCAAGCGACGAAAGGCTATTCGCCAGGTCGTTGATCGAGGAGCTCAAATTCCCAAGCAGCAGTTTCTTCTGAATCGCGTCGTTGTCGCTGTTCTGAAGCTGTTTCAGGGGCAGCGAAGCTATCGAAACGGTGCGGTTCAGGATGGTCTGAAAATCGTTCGAAAATGAACTGATCCCAGTGAACGCGATCGGCGCTGTACTCATAACGAAAAACTCCTATGATTCATATCGGCCCGCCCGTCCTTTTCTCTAGTCTGATAAAAATCGAAAATTCACTGGCAGAATTTTGTCGTTTGCCAAGAAAACGTCGCCGCCCACTCTTCAAAACTCCACATAACAAAGGGATGCGTATTGGGCGTGCGCGTGCTTCCAAGTGTCTGTATGCTGTCAGGATTAGCCCAAAACATCGAGCATTACATGGACCTGTTGAGCGCGCGCCAAAAGCTCGTGGCATCCAACATCGCCAACGCCGACACCCCCGGCTTTAAGACGCGCGACTTGGACTTCGCGTCGGAGTTTCAAAATTCACTCAACGGCTTCGAACCGCAATCCGCCGAAGTGACGGGGCTCAAGACCAAAAACGACGGCAATAACGTCAGCGTGGATCGGGAGTCGCGTCTGCTGGCCGAAAACGCGCTGCGGTTCAATCTGGCCACGCAGCTCCTTCGCTCGCAAATCCGAACAATTCGCACGGCGATCCAGGAAGGCCGGAACGGATGAGCTTATTTTCCGCCATTTCGGTCAGCGCTTCCGGCATGGAGGCGCAACGGACACGGGCCGAACTGCTCGTTGAAAATCTCGCCAACGCGGAAACCACCCGCACTCCCGGCGGTGGACCTTATCGCCGCAAAGATGCCGTGTTCACTACCGACAGCCCCGAAACGCCCTTCCAATCCATCTTCAACTCGCAGGTGGGTTCGACCTCGGCCGGCGTTGCCGTTTCAGAGATCACGGTGGACCAGCGCGATCCCGAGCAGCGCTACATGCCCGGTCATCCCGATGCGGACGCTCGGGGCTATGTGGCGTTTCCAAGAATCAATCCCGCCGAAGACATGGTGGATTTAATGAGCGCCAGCCGGTCATACCAGGCTAATGTCGCGGCGATCTCCGCCGTGAAAGATATGATCCAGCGTTCCATCGATTTATTCCGGTAACTCCAGGTTTTCATGTCAGCTATCCTTCCGATTCAAGGGATTCCCCTTCCAGATATTCGCCCGGCAAGCGGTCCCGCGGCGAGTTCCGGTCAATTTCAAAATGCCCTCCAAACCGCCGTCGACCACGTGGAGCAGTCTCGCGCCGACGCATCGCAAGCCGTCAGCCAGTTTCTATCGGGGCAAAACGAAGAGCTGCACTCGGCTGCGTTGGCCACTCAACGCGCCGAACTGTCGGCGGAGTTATTCCTGCAAGTCCGCAACAAAATTGTTCAGGCTTATCAGGAAATCATGCGCATGCAGATGTAGGCGCAGCCCACACCCAGGCACATGGACCAGCTAAAGAAACTGATAGCCGCGCTTTCCCCCCTCCAGAGAATCACGCTCGTTGCGGCCGCGCTGCTGGTGGTCGGAGGATTATTTTCCTTCTCCCACTGGAAGCGCGAAAGCGATTTCAAGCCGCTGTACTCGTCGCTCGCCCCCGAGGATGCTGGAGCCGTAGTTCAGAAATTGAAAGAAAGCGCCACCGAATATCGCCTGTCGGACAATGGAACTACAGTAATGGCTCCGTCGGGGAAAGTGGCCGAGCTGCGCCTGGAACTAGCCGCCGCCGGCGTGCCTAAGAGCGGCCGCATCGGTTTTGAGCTATTCGACAAGAACAATTTCGGCGCCACCGAATTCACTGAAAAGGTCAACTACCGTCGTGCCCTGGAGGGCGAGCTGGAGCGTTCCATGATGTCTCTCAGCGAAGTGGAACAAGCTCGCGTGCACCTCACCCTTCCGAAGGAATCTGTTTTTCTGGATTCGCGTCAGCCAGCCAAGGCCAGCGTGGTGCTGCGTTTGAAGCCCGGAGTCAGACTTTCGGCGCAAAACATAATTGCCGTCACAAACTTAGTGGCGAGCGCGGTCGAAGGCCTGGGTCCGGAAGCCGTTTCCGTGGTGGATACGCGCGGCACGCTGCTGAACCGCCCGCGAAGCTCCGGGTCCGATGACAACCAGCCGTCGGAAGCGTCGCTCGATTTTCGGCAGCGCATCGAGTCTGGCGTGCTCTCCAAAATTAATGCGACGCTGGAGCCCTTGCTCGGCTCCGACAAATTTCGCGCGGCCGTATCGGTCGAGTGCGATTTTTCAACCGGCGAACAGAGCGACGAAACGCTCGATCCAACCAAGTCGGTTATGGTGACGTCGCAGAAAACCGAGGAGAATTCGGGCGCGAATTCGGCCTCGGGAACGCCTGGCACGGCATCCAACCTCCCAAAGCCCGCGGCGCGACCCGGTGCGGCCGGCACCGGAATTTCGCGCCGGACGGAAAACATCGCTTATCAGTCCAGTCGCAGCGTGAAGCATGTGCGATTCCCGCAAGGCACCGTGAAGCGCATGTCGCTTTCGGTTCTGGTGGACCAGACCGCCCGGTGGGAGGGCACTGGGGTTAAAGCGAAGTTCACCCTAATTCCGCCGGCGCCCGAAAAGCTAAAAACCATTCGCGATCTGGTGGCCGGAATTTCCGGTTTCGTGGCCGAACGCGGTGACCAGATTATCGTCGAAACCCTTCCCTTCGAATCTACTTTGAGTCTGGAGCGCCCCATGCTTGATGCGCCCGGTCCCGCCACTTCGCCTTCATTACCGAAGTGGCTGGCGCCAATTTTTGGCCAAATCCCCTTGTGGTGGCTGATCGCCGGCGCATTCGCGGCCGCCCTGGTCATCGGACTGACCGCAATGATGCTTCTGAAAAAATCGGGCGGCACGAGGTCTTCCGTGGCGGGCCGCGATGCGTTGCCGGCTAGTACTGGCGCCGCGCCCCTTGGAACGGAAGACGACGAACTACAAAGCCAACTCGACGAGGAGAATTTGCGCACCCTCCAAACTCCCGTCGTCACTTCCAAGAAAGCCGACATATTAGTGAAACAACTGCGTGAATCTATCGCTAAAAATTCCGAGAGCACCACCAACGTCTTGCGGACTTGGTTAACCGCGGAAAGCAACGGATAACCACGGCTACGCGAACTCGCCCATGACCGCTGTATCAACCATTACCGAGACTCTGAGCGGGCTTCGCAAAGCTGCCATTCTCCTCATCATCCTCGGCGACAAAGCCAGCGCCAAGGTAATCAAGGAACTTAGCGAAGAGGAAGTGCAGCTGGTAAGCCGCGAAATCGCACGGGTGTCCAGCATCAACTCTCAGCAGAGCGACGCGGTGCTCGATGAATTTAATCAGATGTCGCTCGCGCGCGAGTATGCGCTCAAGGGCGGAATCGATTACGCAAAGAAGATGTTATTCGCCGCCTTTCCTCCCGATCAGGCCAAGAAAGTGATGGACCACATTGTGAAAGCTTTGGGAGCCAACACGGCCAACTTCGAGCCGCTGCAGAAAGCCGATCCGCAGCGGCTCGCGAAATTTGTGCACAGCGAGCACCCTCAGACAATTGCTCTAATTCTGTCGCACCTCAATCCCTCACAGGCGGCGGCGCTGCTAGTCTCGCTCCCCGTGAAAATTCGTTCGGATGTCGCGCTTCGCATGGCAAGTCTAGACCAGATTTCGCCGGAAGTCATCAGCAAGATCGCCGGAGTGATCGGTCAAAAGCTGGAAGCTTTGGGCGAGTTCTCGGGAGAGGCTTACGGCGGCGTGCGCGCGGTAGCGGAAATGCTAAACCGTCTCGACTCGGCTACCAGCAAGGAAATTCTCGAGCGGGTTGAGGAAGAAGACGCGAACATGGTGGAGACCATTCGCCACCTGATGTTTGTCTTTGAAGATCTGCTGATGATCGACGCCAATGGACTCAAGGAACTGGTGGGCAAAATCGACCGCAAAGTGCTGACCGTCGCCCTTAAGGGAACTAGCGACCAACTCCGCAACCATTTTTTGCAGGGCATGTCGCAGCGCGGAGCCGAAATGCTGCGCGAAGATATGGAAACCATGGGGCCCGTCAAAATCAAGGACGTGGAAGCCGCGCAGCAGCAGATCATTGCCATGGTCCGCGAACTCGAGGCCGACGGCACCATCAGCATGAAGGGCGCAGGCGGGGAGCAATATGTCGTCTAGAGTGTTGTCCAAAGACGACCATGTCGAGATCGCCGCGATTGATTGGGAACGCGTCGGCCACACCCCAATTCCGCGAGGGCTTCCGGCACTTCGAATTCCGGGTGCTCCACCACCGGATGAAACCGGGGATCTTCGCAAAAAAGTCGAGGAACTGGAGCTCACTCGCGCCAACGAAACCGATATGGCGCAGCGGCAGGGCTTCGCGCAGGGCGAAAGTCACGCCAAGGAAAAGGCTGCCAACGCGCTGCAGCCAGTCTTGGAGCGCATGAGCCAGAGTATGGCAACGCTCGCCGATATGCGACCCGCCCTGCGACGCGAGGCCGAATTGGATGTGGTTCAACTCGCCATCGCGATTGCCCGCCGGGTGCTCCATCGTGAGCTCAATGTCGACGCCTCCGCGCTTCAGGCCCTGGTGCAAGTTGCCCTATCCAAAATTGAGCGGCAGGAAACTTATCGCGTCCGCGTCCATGCCAGTCAGGTAGAACCGGTTCGCTCTTCTCTTGCCCGGTTAGGACGCAGTGCCATTGAGGTTCTCTCCGATACAATGTGCCAGCCCGGAACCATGGTGTTCGAGACCAATCGCGGCCAACTGGATGCCTCTGTAGACACACAGTTGGAGGAAATTTCGCGCGGGCTCGCGGACCGTGTGCGGCTTACCTGAACTCCCCCCAAATGTCCCAAACCCTCGACATCTTCCCGTACCTCGCGGCCCTTGAACGCATGGACACCCTCCGGCAGGTGGGCGAAGTGGTTGAAATGATCGGATTGCTCATCGAATCGCGCGGGCCGGCCGCCGCGATTGGCGATTTTTGTGAAGTGCGCGCCGGAACCGGACGCTTCATCCGCACCCAGGTCATCGGATTTCGCAACGGACATGTTCTTTCCATGCCCCTCGAAGAAACCGACGGCCTGAAACTCGGTGACGCCGTGATTGCGCGCCCCGGCCAGGCGACGGTAAGCGTGGGACCGGATCTTCTGGGCCGCGTCATAGACGGTTTTGGGAATCCGATGGACGATCGACCGCCCATCGATCCCAAGGGCGCCTATAGCTTGTACCGGCCCCCGCAAAATCCTCTGACGCGGGCCCACATCACCGAGTCGCTGGTGACGGGTATTCGTGCCATCGACGGCCTGCTGCCATGCGGCAAAGGCCAGCGCATAGGGATTTTCGGCGGCAGCGGCGTCGGCAAAAGCACCCTGCTGGGCGCCATGTCGCGCCAGAGTTCGGCTGAAGTGAATGTGATCGCGATGATCGGCGAGCGCAACCGCGAAGTGCGTGCTTTCATCGAACACGATCTGGGTGCCGAGGGCATGAAGCGGTCCGTCGTGGTGGTTGCGACGTCGGACCGGCCCGCTCCATTGCGCGTGCGCGCGTGTTTTGTGGCGCTGGCCGTGGCGGAATACTTTCGCGATCAGGGTAAGGACGTGCTTCTGGTGATGGATTCGGTGACCCGCCTCGCCATGGCCCAACGGGAAATCGGATTGGCCGCCGGCGAACCCCCCAGTCAAAAAGGCTACACGCCCTCGGTCTTCAACCTGCTCCCGAAAGTTTGTGAGCGCGCCGGGAACTTCGAGCGCGGATCCATCACCGGTTTCTTCACCGTGCTCGTCGAAGGCGACGATTTCAACGAGCCCATCTGCGACGCTGTCCGCTCGATTCTGGACGGGCACATCATTCTCTCCCGCGAACTGGGGTCGGCCGGGCACTACCCGGCTATTCAAGTTCTGGATTCGGTCAGCCGTCTTCAATCGCAGGTGGCCACGCCCGCCCAATCGTCGAGTATGCGGAAAGTCCGCGAGGCATTGGGGGCCTATCGCCAGGCGGAAGATTTGATCAATCTCGGCGCTTATGTTGCGGGATCCAACCCTCGACTCGACGCCACGATTCGCGCACGTTCCGAGATGCTTCGGTACCTCAAACAGGATGCCAATGATCCTTCGCCTATAGAGGATACATTGCAGCAGTTGGATTCGCTCGCCGCGCAACTATCGTAACGA
>JANYJA010000246.1 GCA_025358575.1 Terriglobia bacterium | reverse complement strand
CAGCATTTCGGAAATTTCGGAGTCTGTCATCAACAGGATGCCGCTGCCTTGGCTTACACGATGCACGGGGACATGGCGCGCCACCCCCTCCGATAACACGGCGGCCAGAGCGCGGGGCCCTTCGGTGCTTGGAATTTCAATGCGATATTGCCCACCGTCGGCGAACCGGACCGCCGAGTCGGGAGCCGCTGGCGGGTCGCCCGAAGGCAGGCCGCAGGACGTGAGGAAATGTCGGGAGTGGTTCATGCCCTTTCCAATGTGAATCCGTGCTTCGCAATCGACGAGAATACCGTCTCGGATTCACGCCCGTTCGCGCTGAAAATTTCGCGGACGCGCTCGCAAACCCCGTCATGACCGCTTTTATAGAACACCAAAACACTCGGGCCCGCACCGCTCAACGTGCAGCCAAGCAATCCCGGCGTGCGCAGCGCCAGAATCTCCGCCAGTCCCGCCACCAGCGCGCATCGAAACGGCTGATGCAATCGGTCGTCAAGCGCCCACGAAAGCGCTTCTAAAGATCCCGTGGCGAGAGCCGCCACTAAAAGCGTTGCCCGCTGCAGATTGAATACGACGTCCTCTCTCGAATAGCACTCGGGCAAGACCAAACGCGCTTGCGTCGTCGGGAGCACAAAATTGGGAACAACAATGGCAATCGACAGGCCCGCTGGCACTGGGAGCCGCACGGCAATTGCATGCCCCGCGGAGTCGATAGCGCTCGCAACGATCCCGCCGTGAACGCACGCGGCCGCGTTGTCCGGGTGACCCTCAAGACGCGCGGCCTCGTTGAGAACTTGCGCGCGAGACCAATTCAGGCCGAGCAACTCACTCGCGATGACGACTGCCGCCGTCAGCGCCGCGGCGCTCGATCCTAGGCCCTGGCCCAGCGGAATTTCGTTGTGAATACGAAGTGTGATGGGTTGAACTTTGTCGACGCCCGCGTTAGCCGCAATCCCGAGGATGGTCTGCCAGATCAGGTTGGTTTCGTCGCACGGAATAGCTGTGCTGTCACGTCCAGACACGCTGATCGAAAAATCAGCCGCCTTCTCGAAACAACACTCTAGACTCAACCCGAGTGCCATTCCCAGCGCATCGAAACCAGGTCCAAGGTTAGCGCTGGATGCGGGCACGCGGACAATCATCAGGTGCCATTATAACGGTTGGCACTGTCCCTACTGCTAATCTGAGAACTTCGAGATTTAATTGAGAGAGTCGAGGCGATAACTGTGCAGGTGATGGCCGGAGTGGATCTTGGCGGGACCGCAATCAACTATACGCTGGTTGATAGTGACGAGCGGTTCCTGATTGAAGGGCTGTGCGAACATCCCGCCCGCTCCAAAGAGGGACCCGCGGTCTGTCTCAAGCAAATTGAAGAGGGCTTCGTCATGGCCATGGAGAGGGCACGCGTTCTGATGAAGGACGTAGTCGCGGTAGGGCTGGATACGCCTGGTCCCGCGAGCGCCGACGGAGTCTTCAGCGCGCGCGGCTCCACCAACTTTGTGCATCCGGAGTGGTGTGGATTTGACATTCGCGCAAGCCTCGAACAGCGCCTTGGCAAGCCGGTGAACTACTTGAACGATGGAAACGCGGGCGCTCTTTGGGGGCACGTCGCCATCTTCGGAGCCAACAGCCGTGCGACTTCCGTCTCAGCAATTGTCGGCACCGGCCTGGGCGGCGGCGTCATTATTGAGGGCAATGTGGTGAAGGGGCGAATGGGCTTCGGCGGCGAGCTGGGCCACGTTCTAATTCCTTATCAAAGCATCGCCGGAATCGGCGGCATCAAACCCGATTGCAACTGCGGCCGCACCGGAGATCTGGAATCGCTCTGCTCCCTCACCGCCATTGCCAAAACCATTCTGCCCTTCTTCCTCGCCCGGTATCCCGGCCACGAACTTGCCAAACTCGGCGATCTGAATCTCGGGGCAAAACTTGTGCGCGGCTTGGCGGAAAAAGGCGATCCGATGTGCCGCGAGATCTTCCGCGTGCAGGCGCATGCGCTTGGCCTTTTTTTCGATGAGATGGTGAATACCTTCGACCCGGACGCGCTTATCGTCGGCGGCGGCGCCATTGAAACTACCGAGCAATTTCAGGACTGGTTCGTGGGCGAGATTCAAGAAGGGATGCCAGTCCAGCGTCGTGAGCAGGCCGATATTCCGATCCACATCATGCCCAACGGCGACACCGCCGGCGCGCGAGGCGCGGCGATTCAGGCGCTTCAGCTAGTCAGACGAAACGACGTGGCATAGTTAGCAACTCTTCCCGCTGCGGTTGCTAAAGACCGCTCGAAGGGTATACCCTAGCAGAATCCGCATATCTGCTGATCGACAGCCATGATCGAAGAACTTAAACACGGAGTCAGGCGGATCTCGACGCGAAACGAAGATGAAATCTCTTCGCTTTTACAGCTTTCCGCGCGTCTTGGCGCCGAGCCGCTCCTCGTTCAGGCCAGCACCGGAAACGCGTCAATCAAGCTCGACGGATTGCTCTGGATCAAAGCCTCGGGACAATGGCTTGCCGACGCTCGCGAACGCAACATTCTGATGCCGGTTGAACTCGGAAGAGTTCACCAGTGCATGGATCGCGACCAGGATATAGGAACCGATTTTGCATGCCCCAACCGAGACGGGCTGCGGCCATCCATTGAAACTTCGATGCATGCCGTGCTCCCCCATCGCGTGGTGATCCACGTGCATTCCATCAATACGATTGCGTTCGCCGTGCAGCAGGATGGGCCTTCGTTGCTTGCTTGTCGTCTTGCAGGCATGCGTTGGGCCTGGGTGCCTTATGCGGAGTCGGGTTTGCCGCTCGCCAGAGAAATTCAAAGAGTTATGGATTTTTCCTCGGGCTCCGATATTTTTATCCTCGCCAACCACGGCATTGTGATCGGCGCGGAAGACTGCGAAAAGGCCGAGGAACTTTTGCGGGAGGTCGAAAGGCGTCTTGCTGTCACTCCCCGCAGGGCTCCCGATCCCGAATTCAATACCTTGGAGTCTATCTCCAGCGCCTTGCATTGGTGCGTGCCAGCCGGAACCACGCTGCATGCGCTCGGCTCCGACACCATTTCCCGGTCCATCGTCATGGGCGGCGTACTCTATCCCTGCCAAGCTATTTTTTTTGGCCCGTGCACTCCGGTTCTTCGTTACCCGGTTCGCGTCGCGGATGTCCGAACGCGTTTCGCCGATTTTGCCGGTGCCAGTTCATTCGTAATTGTCGAGGGATGCGGCATTATTGTGAACGGCGACATGACGCGGGCGGAAAGTGCCATGCTCACCGGCCTAGCTCAAATCGTGCAACGGATCGGTGATTTGGCTCAGGTTCGCTACTTGGAAGGCACGGAACTGATGCGCGTATTGACCGCCAATACAGGCGACTATCGCGGTGTCCCTCAAAAAACCGTTCCATCTTTTTCCAGCCCGCATTCGTAAACCCGGTATAACTGCTTAAATACTTCCGACCAGTCGTTCGATATTGCAAAGCCCCGTGCCGCGCCGCTCATTCGCGTGCGAAGGCCTTCATTTCGCTTGAGCGCCAGCACGCTGTTCGCGGCCGATTCCGTGTCTTCCGCGTAAAGTCCTTCCACGCCGTCCTCGATACCCACGTGCCGGCCTGTTTCCCCATTTACCACCACTGGAAGGCCGGAAGACATCGCTTCTAGCAGTACCAACCCGAACGTGTCCGTACGCGACGGAAACACGAAGACATCCATTCCGGCAAAGGCTTCCGCCAACCCATCGCCACGAAGGACACCCGGCAATTCCACTTGGGAAAGGTTTTTCCGCAGCCATTCTTTTTCGCTTCCGGCCCCAACTAGGAATAACTTAAAATCGTGCTCCCCCGCTGCCCACAGCCGCTTCTCCAAATCGGCGAACATGCGGACGTTCTTTTCTGGAGTCAGCCGTCCCACATAGCCGATGCAAAACGCTCCCCCCGTTCGTCGCCGCTTTGCGGGCGTGTAGACGTCTGTATCAACGCCGTGAGGCATAAGAAATCCAGGTTTGCCGGTGCGTTCAACCAGCAACTTCAGCATCTTTTCATTTGGCGCCAAAATAAACCGTGCCAGGCGGTAGAAACTAACGCACGCTCGCAAGCTCTGGTTCTGGACTAATCCCGAAAGATGATTCCGCCATCCATCGGGCATGAATGAACCAATTTTTTCAAAGCGCCGCGCGGCATATTCATGCAGATTCGTGTGCCAGGACGCCACGAGCGGTACGCCGAGTGTGTGCGCGACCCAAAATCCCAGAATGCCCATGTCACCTGGACCCGTGATGTGAATCAGATCCGGCCGGAAGGTTTTGACTTCAGCAGTGACGTATTTTTTATAGCGACTGAGCAAGGGGTCGCAGTCCAGATCGTGGTCTAGAGGGAACGAAGCCGGCCCGCGCTTCAACTCAACGGTGGTCGAGGATTCCCGATGAACAACCTGGGTCCGCGGCCCGCTATGCACAGTTAAGAATGGCAGCCGCTGCCGGACCGCAAAGGCCGCAAACTCGCGGCTCAGAGTACCAACGCCATTGGCTTCGTGGAAGGAATCCGGAAAGAAGGCCACGCGCACGTGAGACTCACTCTACCAAATTGCCGCGCGGGCGCATCGTTATATCATAGGATTTTAAATGAAAAAACCGATCAACGCGGCCTTAGCCCTATTTTTCGTGGCAGTGATTGCCATTGCCCAAACTCCGGTGCGATCACAGCCGGGTGCGTCTAGAGCGCGCCCATCGGCCTACCCCCAGCGACCGCCTGCCGATCCCGCCGCTCTCGAACGTGGGAAGGCGCTTTACGGCGTGCAGTGCAATTTTTGCCATGGTTCCGATGCGCGCGGGGGCGAGGGGGGGCCGAATCTGTTGCGGTCGGAATTGGTGCTCAACGATAAGAACGGAGAAGCCATCGCGCCGGTGATTCTCAACGGGCGCATGGATCAAGGTATGCCGAAATTCACAATGACCATGGCGCAGATTTCGGATATCGCCGCATACATTCACAACTTTCCGGTCGGAGGCTACGATGTTTCGCGAATGGTTCCGCTTAGTATTCTGGTGGGCGATGCCAAGTCAGGTCAGACGGCTTTCAATTCTAAGTGCGCCACGTGTCATTCCGTGACTGGCGATTTGAAGGGGATTAGCGGCAAAATAACCGATCCGAAAGTTTTGCAAAATACATTTCTAATGCCTGGAGGCGGTCGCAGAGGGCCATCTAGTCCTGTGAGCGTGCCTCCAACAACAGTTACCGTCACGATGCCTTCCGGAACTAAAGTCGAGGGCCGTTTGTTGCGCGTGGATGATTTCGTCGTCACCCTTGTCGAAGCTGACGGAACACAGATAACCTTCCGGCGTGACGGCGACAACCCGGACGTCGCAATCCATGATCCGGTTCAGCCGCACATCGCACTGTTGCCGACTTACACCGACAAAGAGATCCACGACCTGACTTCTTACCTGGTGACCCTTAAATGATGAGAATTGACAGGCTCCTGCTCATGGCTTGCGCTGGCGTTATTCCCGTATTCCTGGCGGCACAAGCTCTGGACCCCGCGCTGCTTACTAAGCCTCTGGCAGATTCGTGGCCGACTTACTCCGGGGATTACTCTGGCAAACGGTACAGCGCACTCACACAGATCAATCAATCGAACGTCAAGAATCTGACCCTCGCGTGGATTAGCCGGGTTAGCGGCGGGACGGGGTCGGGCGGCGGGCGCGACGTGCCCACTATCGTCGGCGGCGAGGGCACGAGCGAAGTGAGCCTGGGTCCTTTTGGCGGCGGCCCGAATGTTCGCTGTTCCATTCTGGAAGTGAACGGGATCCTCTACCTCTCCGCCCCCGATAATGCTTGGGCTGTAGACGCGCGTGACGGCCGGCTTATCTGGCATTACTTCTGGAAGACCAAGGGCGGCACTCACATTGGTAATCGCGGACTCGGCATGTGGGGCGATTGGTTGTACATGGAAACACCTGACGACTATCTGGTTTGCCTCGACGCGAAGACCGGAAAGGAGCGCTGGCACAAAGTCATCGCGGATCTGAATCTTCAGTACTTCTCAACCATGGCGCCGATCGTCATCGGTAATCACATCCTCATTGGCACGGGGAACGACCTGGACGAGCCTGGATATGTAGAGGCACGCGATCCGGAGACCGGCGAAGTACAGTGGCACTGGAACGCGGTGCCGACCAAGAAAGGCGATCCAGGGATTGACACTTGGGGGAGCCTCGATGGCGCCCGGCACGGCGCCGGAAATGTCTGGATTCCAGGCTCCTATGACCCAGAGACTCATCTCTATATTTTCGGCACCGGCAATCCTTCGCCGGCTTACACCAATCCTCCAAGCCGCGCCGGGGACAACCTCTTCACCTGTTCGATTGTTGCTTTGAATGTCGACACCGGAAAGATGGCTTGGTATTACCAGATCGCGCCCCACGAGACACATGATTGGGATTCAACCGAGACGCCCATTTTGATCGATGGCGATTTCAAAGGCAAGCCGCGTAAAATGGCCCTTCATGCCGACCGCAATGGCTATTACTTCACGCTGGATCGTCTTACCGGTGAGCACTTAGTAACGGGTAAATTTTCGGAGGCGGCGAATTGGGCTAATGGGATCAATGCCAAGGGTCAGCCGGTTCGTGATGTGAAGAAAGATTCCACGGTGGCGGGCTCCCTGGTGTCCCCGGACAATGGCGGCGCGACGAATTGGCCCCCGGCCAGTTACTCGCCCCAAACGGGCATGATGTACGTCCCTACGTCGGAAGCTTTCGCCATGTACTACCTCACCGAGACCGATCCAAGGGGAGCCATGGGTCTTGGCGGGAAGGATGAGGTTGGCGTCGGTACGCTCGGCGCTTACCTCACTGCCATCGATTATAAGACTGGAAAGATCGCGTGGCGCCATAGATATCCCGGTTCGGGCGGTTTTGGAGGCAACGGCCTGCTAACCACCGCCGGCAAACTGCTGTTCGGCGGCGACATGGGCGGCAATTTGGTAGCTTTTGATCCCGCAAATGGAAAGATCTTGTGGCACTCACGTCTCGGCCAAGTAAGCAATGCGCCAGAAACTTACATGCTGGATGGGCACCAATATATTTTGGTGGCCGGCGGCGATACGCTATTCTCGTTTACGTTGTACTGAATGACTAGGCTGGCTGGTGCCCGGCCTGAAGATCGGGGCTGATGACTAAAGGTTTAACCTCCCATTACCCAGGCCGAGGGATGCTGCTTGAACCCGATGCGCGGGTAGTAGTTCACTGCGCCGGGAGCCGAAAGCAACACAATGCGGGTGTTCCCGCCGCCTTCGTAAGTGCGCCGCACCAGTTCGCGCCCGATGCCGGATTTCTGATAATCACGGTGAACGGCGAGGTCGGATAAATAAGTCACGAACGCAAAATCGCTCAATGCGCGCGAGATTCCGACCAGCAAATCTCCGTCCCACGCCGTAATTACCAGATTTGCATGGGAAAGCATCAGCCGCATGCGCTCACGATCGTCCACCGGGCGGCGTTCCCCCAAGGTGGAAGCGCGATAGAGCTCAATCATCCGGTCTAAGTCAATTTGATTTCCGGTTCGATAAGCGATATTCATTTTGATTACCTGAATGGCGGTCCCAGGAGGACCGGAAGCTGCGCTCCATGTTGAGTGACCGTGATCTTTCCCGTCCAAGTCCAATCGACGGTGCCGAACTTGGTAACAATGCCGCGCACCGACATCTCGTGCGTTGTCCATGCCTTCGGAATTCCCGCGCCCACAACCAGCACCGGCTGGCCTGCGATTTCCTCCACATATGCCAGCATGTCGATTTGCAGAGCTAACATCTCAGCTGCGGTCCAGTAGTGGGGAGTAACGTTGGGCGGTTTCACCCAGCCTCGCACAGCTTCCCACCGATGGAACTTATTCTCCTCGCCGTTGCCTTCCCACCAACTGTAGAGTCCCGGGGAGGCTTGATTAGCCCAGAACCAATCGATCGTCGTCCAGACGCGCTCGATCTGCCACAGCATTAGCCACTGATGGGCTTCGGCGACATCGAAGTAAGTCCAAAGCGGTTTCTTTAGCAGGGTGCCGTTCATATTCCGCTTGGCGACCCAGCGGCGGTTCAGATCGGAATGAATTGCGTTGGGAAGCTGCGACGCGATTCCCGACGGCCACAGCGCCGAAATGAACGTTCGGTCGTCATCCGGTTCCGGCGCACGATACGCGGCAAACCATGCGGTCTGAAGTTTCGCTGCTGCGTCGGTCCATTGCTTCTCAAGGGCGCTCGCATTCAACCGCCGCGCCAAAGCCGCGCCATCGAGCAGCCCGCGATAGCTTACCGCATTGATGTAGCGCGGCGAATGCTTCGCTGCCGTGTCCACCGCTGGCCCCAAGACTGGCTCAAAAATCGCCTCCTTGAAGGAAAGCATGTCGAGAATGATCTGCTCCTTCCGCTGCACATGGGGCCAAAGCGCGTGATCGAGTCCCGGGTCGTGCGCGCGACCGGCGATTTCTTCCATGGCCCACAGCGCTAGGCCCGGCGCGTCGGCTTCATGTCCGAATCCGCCGAAGAAGTCGTGCTCGGCGAAGTACGGAATCAGTTGACGCGCGACATCCATGCGCCCCGCCCGCGCCAATGCCACGACTGTATATGCGCCGTCACGCAGACACGCAGCAGGATAATTGGTGGGATCGCCGGGGCGCGTTTCTCGCTTCACAAGACCCATCAGAAGATGAGCGGCCTGCGCGTCGAGGCTTGCCGCAAAACGTGCATCCGGCAATTGCAATTCGAGGCCCGATTTGACCCCGCCCGTTTGCAACGGATTCGTGGCGCTCGCGCGCGCATCCGCGATCAATACGGTCGCTTCGCTGTTGGGCGGAACATCGAAACGTGCATAGCCCCAGCCGCTGGCCGAAACGAAGTGGGCGCGAGTGACTTTGTCGGTCATCCATCCGCCGGTCTCTTCACCCATGGATCGAAGGGCCGCAGCCATCGACGGGGTTACCGTCCAGCGATCATTCACAAGAAGATTGCGCCCGCTCCAAGTCAAACTGATTAGCGGTGCTCCAGCCGGCCCCGCGCTGCGAATCACGATGGAAACTGGCTGCTTGAAGCTGTGCAATCGCAAGCGGCTGGCGCCGGGCCGCGGCAATTCCCAGTCCGCCGTGTAGTAAGTCGTCTTCGTCGCCAGCACCGGCACCGCCTTCGCGCCCGGCCAGACAAACCGCTGCTCAATTGCTTCGAGCGGAATGCTGTCACTGCTCTGGTTTCCCGACCAAAATGAGACGCCAAAACTTGCTACCGATGGGCTAAAACTGCCCCCCGGCTCGATATAACTTTTCTCGGATTCAAGACTGCCCGGAAAGGCCAGCACCACATGGCCCGTGCCCCTTAGCCACGCGTCATTCGGTCGCGCAAGCACCTGATCCAGAACAATCTGCCGTTGTGATGTTGCCGCCGCCAATGCCGCCACTCCAAGGTACCCGAGAAGAATGCGTCTCATACCTTCGTAAGCGCGCTTGGGAGTGCGGTGGAACGCAATTTGCCCTTCGGAAGAGCTCTGCGTGGGATTTTGATGAGATTCCCTAGGCGGCTTCGCGTTGCGGCACAGGCTCGGCGATTTTGGCTACCTTCACTGCTTTCGCAATACCCAAAGCTTCTAGCAGGCGGATGTGCATCCAGCTAATATCCACCTCATACCAAGCCAAACCGTGACGTGCCGAAGTCGGGTGCGCATGGTGATTGTTATGCCAGCCCTCGCCAAAGGTGAGCATCGCAACCCACCAGCTATTGCGAGAATCGTCCCGAGTGGCGAACCGGCGCGAACCCCACATGTGCGTTGCGGAATTCACCAACCACGTCGCGTGCAGCCCGATGACTACGCGCATAAACGTTCCCCAGAGCAGAAATGACCAGCCGCCGAAAGCCAGCAGCGCCAGACTAACCACCACAAGTGGAACGTAATGATAGGTGTTTAGCCAAACGTAGAACGGGTCCCGGCCTAGGTCGGGAGCATATCGCGACATGGTGACGGTGTCATTGTGTTTCGCTTGACCGAAAATCATCCAACCCATGTGAGCCCAGAATCCGCCGTGCTGCGGAGTGTGCGGGTCGCCATCATGATCCGAATATTGATGATGAACGCGG
>JANYJA010000237.1 GCA_025358575.1 Terriglobia bacterium | reverse complement strand
CAATGGTTTAGAGTGGAGCTGGCGGAGGGAGTTGAACCCCCGACCCTCTGATTACAAATCAGATGCTCTACCAACTGAGCTACGCCAGCCTTCCACCCGGTAGAATAGCAGAATCAACTCAATCCCATCGTGCTGAGGATGAACGCATAGAAAAAGGCAGTTTCCTTCATTCGCTCATACCGGCCCGATGGCCCGCCGTGACCCGCGCCCATCTGAGTTTTGAGCATCAGGACATTTCGATCGGTCTTGTAAGCGCGCAAGCGCGCTACCCATTTGGCTGGCTCCCAATAGGCCACGCGTGGGTCGTTCAGACCCGTGGTAACCAACAAATTGGGGTAGGCTTTGTGCTCGACATTGTCATAGGGCGAGTAAGACTTCATGTAGTCGTAATATTTCTTGTCTTCTGGATTGCCCCACTGATCGTATTCACCGGTAGTTAGCGGGATGGTGGGATCGAGCATTGTCGTGACTACGTCGACAAACGGCACGGCGGCGATGACTGTATGGAATAAGTCGGGACGGAGATTGATCACCGCGCCCATCAACAATCCGCCGGCACTTCCCCCCATCGCCGCCAGCTTTTCGGATGATGTATACTTCTGCGACACAAGATATTCGCCGCAGGCGATGAAGTCCGTGAAGCTGTTGCGCTTGTGAAGCATGCGCCCATCGTCGAACCATTGGCGGCCAAACTCCGAGCCGCCGCGCACGTGCGCGATGGCGTAGACAAAGCCGCGGTCGAGCAGGCTCAGAGCCGATGTAGAAAACGCGGGATCGCTGTTGATCCCGTAAGATCCATAACCGGTGAGGAATGCCGGCGCCTTTCCATCGCGGACGAAGCCAACTTTGTACACCAGCGAAATGGGGATGCGCTTACCATCGGAAGCGGTGGCGTAGATGCGTTCCGAATGATAGCGCGATGGATCGTAGCCGCCGAGAATTTCGGTCTGCTTCAATAAGGTGCGCGTCTGATCGGCCATATTGAAGTCATAAACCGAGCGCGGTGTTACGAGCGACGTATAAGTGAACCGGAGCTGCGAACTTTGATAATCGGGATTGGCTGCGGGAGCTATGGAGAATGCGGGCTCGGGGAACGATACGAGATACGATGCGCCGGACTTGCGATTGCGCACGCGAATGTTCGGCAACCCGTTCTCACGTGTATGCACCACGGTGAATCCGGCGAAGGCGTCGACGTTGGTCAGGGTTACATCCGGATGAACGGGAATGACCTCCTTCCAGTTTTTTCGCGCGGGTTCGGCAACCTTCACCGCCATCAATTTGAAATTAATAGCCCCGTCGTCATTGGTCCGGATCAAGAATTCATCGTCCTGCGGTTCCACGTAATACTCGACGCCCGCGCGCCGGGGCATTATTACTCGAAAGGCACCGGAGGGCTGAGAGGCGTCGAGAAACGAGACTTCTGAGGTCTTGCCCGTATTGGCGGTGGTAATCATCAAAAAGCGGCGGTCGCGCGATTTTGAGAGGCTTACGTCGAAGAGTCCGTCATTATCGGTGTAGACGATGGCGTCCTGTGCCGGGTCTGTGCCGAGGACGTGACGGCGAATCTTGTCGGGGCGCTGGGTGGCGTCGAAGGTTGTGTAGAACAGAGTGCGGTTGTCATTTCCCCACGCCAACCCGTATGTTGTCTCGGGAATCTGATCGGCGAGCGTCTTACCCGTCACCAGATCTTTGATGTGAAGCGTATAGTGCTCCGATCCGTTGTTATCCACGGAGTAGGCGAGCAGCTTGTGGTCTTCGCTGACGTTGTATCCACCCAGCGCAAAATACGCCTGACTGGCGGCAAGTTCGTTGGCGTCGAGCGTCACTTCTTCGGGAGCGGCGAGCGCGCCCTTCTTGCGGCAGTAGATGGGATACTGCTTGCCTTCCACCGTGCGCGAATAATAAAAATAGGCGCCATCTTTGACCGGCACTTCAAGATCGGTCTGCTTGGTACGCGAAAGGATCTCATTGTAGATGGTGTCGCGAAGCCCGTCGTTCGGCTTCATCACGGATTCCGTGTAGGCGTTTTCGGCCTTCAGATAATCGGTGGATTCGGGGTTGGTTTTGTCGCGAAGCCAGTAGTAATTGTCCGTGCGGGTGTCCCCGTGGATGGCGAGTGCTTTAGGGATCTTGCGAGCGACCGGGGGTGGAGCTTGAGCGTTTAGCGTCATGAGCGATAACAAGGCTGAAACGGACAGCAGCGGTTTCATGGGTAGATGGTAGCAAGGCTACCGCTACGCCACTGCCCCTACCGTCGCGTTCGGCTGGAATTTCACCGACACCAGTTTCGAAACACCCGCCTCTTGCATAGTCACGCCATACATCGACTGCGCAGCCTCCATCGTCTTCTTGGAGTGCGTGATGATGATGAACTGCGTGTCGACCGACATCTCTTTCAACAGCCTCGTCAGCCGGATAATGTTAGCTTCATCAAGCGGGGCATCCACTTCGTCCAGGACGCAAAAAGGGCTCGGCTGATACTTGAAGATTGCCATCAGAAGTGCAAGAGCCGCAAGGGCTTTTTCGCCACCAGAAAGTAGCAGGATATTCTGAAGTTTCTTTCCAGGGGGCGAGGCGATAATGTCAATTCCCGACTCATTCGCGTTGGTCTCGTCGGTGAGCCTCATCTCGCCCGATCCGCCTCCGAATAAAGTGAGAAAGGCCTGCTTGAAGTTGGCGTTGATGGCCTCGAACGCCTCCACGAATCGATCACGCGACACAGCATCGATTTCGGTGATGGCCTTCTCTGTATCGCGGATGGAATCGATCAGGTCCTGGCGTTGGGCGCTCAGGAAGTCGTGCCGTTGCTGGGCTTCCTCGAACTCGTGAAGGGCATCGGGATTAATAGGTCCGAGATTCTCGATTCGCGTCCTCACCTCGATATACAGCCGCTCGGATTCCGCCATGGCTTCGGAATCGGGAAGCGGAGTTTCCTGTGCAACTTCGATTTCCGCAACGGCGCAGTTCAACTCTTTCCGCGCAGTCTCGTCAAGGTATCCAAGTTCCGCTTGGCGACGGACTAGATCAATCTCAATTTCAGAGCGGCGCAGGTGACCGGCTTCGACTTCGGCGCGCATTTCACGCAGATCGTTATCAGCGCATTGCAGGCTTTCGCGCTTGGAGATTTCGTCGGCTGCGAGAGTGTTCACTACCGATTCAACGGCAAGAGTCTGTTCGGAAAGCTCGGAGGAGCGGCGATCAAGCTCGATATTTTCGGTGAGGAGGCGGGACCTATGCTCGCCTAGCCGCTGGATTTCTTGGGTGACAGCTTCGCGACGAGCGCTCATTTCGCGGAACTGTTGGTCGAGACGTCCGTGGGCTGATTTTTCGGCGCGATGGCGTTCTTCGAGGCCGGCAAGCTGAGCCCGCAAAGCTGAGTGCTCCTCACGAATGTGAGCGGCCTCGGCTTCAACCGTCTGCAGCTCTTCACGCGCGGATTCGAGAGCCGCCTCGCGTTCTTCGCGGTCCTGATCCTTCACGGAAATCGCGGCGTGGTTCTTCTCGCGCTGTTCAGTGGAACGCTCGCGTTCTCGATTCAGTCGTTCCAATTCAAGCCGCGCCACTGAAATGCGGGATTGCGTCCGCGTTGTCTCTTCGCCGATCTTGCGCGATTCGTGTTGAAGGGCGAGAGCGTCCTTTTCTCGGGTTTGCTGAAGCCCGCGAAGACGTTCGAGATCGAATTCAAGTTCGGCAACCTTCCGTTGCAAAGCGTCAAGAGTAGTCGTGCGTTCGGTAAGCGCACGGTCGCTCTCTTTGAAGGCACTTGCGAGTTCGCGCATTTCGCGCTTTAAAGCGAGAGGGCCGCTGGCTTTCTTGCGTCCACCGCTAAGCGTCGGGCCATGATAGCAGCGGCCGTCGGGAAGGAGAAAGTAAAAATCAGAATGCTGCCGAGCTAAGTCGCGGGCCTGGGATTCGTCGTCGGCAATGAAGCAGCGGGCTAGGCGCGGCAATAGTCGCAGCCCGCCATCGCTAAGCCCATTGCTGAGGCGGATGTGGTCGGCGAGCCGCGGCCTGTCGGGTATGGTGGAATTCGCGTCTTCGTCCAGATTCCCGTCTTGCTCCACCAGGAAGGTGGCACGGCCTTCCAAATCCGACCGCAAGAATTTCATCCCCTGTTCGGCTTGTTCCCAATCCTCAACGACGACGTATTCCAGTTCGTCATGCAGAAATTCCTCGGCAGCCCGTTCGTAGGTGGCGTCGACTTCCACGAAATCCGCTAGCACCCCTTTCGGCTGGAAGCCCCACGATTGATTCTTTTCAATCGCACTGAACAGACGCTTTACCGAATCAGTTGTATATGTATGGTGAGATAGGATGTTATCAAGAGAGTCACGCTTAGCCTTTAGGGTGGAGCATTCGGCGCGAAGCCCATCGATTTGCGCGCGAAGCTCATGCGCGGCGCCTTTTTGGGCTGTAAGTTCTTCCTCGGTTTTGCGCCGGTCGCCCGTAACCGTCTCCAGTTCCAACTGGCGGTCGCCGAGGGATTTCAGAAGATTTTCGCGAAGGCCCGCAAGACGATCCAATTCTAGCGTGGCAGCCTCATCTTCCTTTTGCGCGCGCAATGTTTCGCGCTCGACTCCGGCAAGATATTCATCGATCTGAGCGAGCTGATTCTTCAAAGTGGACGCTTCACCAAGCAAGCGAAGGACTTGCATCCGTCCAGCTTCAATGGCTTTTTCTTGCTCACGGACGCGGTTCTGAAGCTGGTCGCGGGCCTCGTTCCGCGCGATCATTAGAGCGCGTGCCGCGGCGATTTCGGCCTCTAGGCCCGAGATGCTCTCGCCCAGCGCGGCGCGTTCGGTCGAGCAGATTTGCAGGCGCGATTCGAGGTCCTGCGTTTCTTGCTCCCCCTGCGTCATGCGATGTTCAATGGCGCCGCTCTCGCGAACCTGAGATTCGAGCTTGCCCCGGGTGCGCGTGTTTTCTACATTCAGCTCTGCAAGCTGGCGGCGCTGATCGGTGAGCTTGGCCTCAAGATCGTAGCAAACGGCCTGGATCCGCTCACGTTCCCGTTCGCTGATAATAACGCGCTCGCCGGCGTCTTTGAGTCCTGCGGTCGCAGCTTCTAGATTGGCACTGCACTCAGTGACCTCGCGGCCTAAAACGCGATACCGGCCCGATAAAAGAGCGCGGAGCTTCGCGTCCATTTCTTCTTTGAGCTCGCCGTAGCGCTTGGCCTTGGCGGCTTGGCGCTTAAGTGAATTCACCTGACGGGTAACTTCTTCGAGAATGTCAAAAACGCGGGCCAAATTTTGTTTGGCGCTTTCGAGGCGAGCTTCAGACAGACGTTTGCGGGCCTTGTACTTCGTGATGCCAGCGGCTTCTTCGATCACTGCGCGGCGATCCTGGGGCTTCGAACTCAGAATCTGGCCGATGCGGCCCTGCTCGATAATGGCGTAACTTTCCGGGCCAAGTCCGCTGCCCATAAAGATGTCCTGGATGTCGCGAAGGCGTGCTTGGCGGCCGTCGATGAGGTACTCGCTCTCGCCGGAGCGATACAGGCGGCGCGTAATCGTGACTTCGCCGGGTTTCGTCGTGTAGTGGCCATTCACGTGGGCATGGGCGATGCCGTTGCCGTTCGTAGGTTCCGCTGGATGGTTGGAGATGTCGATGGGAGCGAGACGTTCGACCGGAGTCGGATCGACCAGAACCATCGTGACGGAGGCCATGCCGACCGCTTTGCGATCACGAGTTCCCGCGAAAATGACATCCTCCATCCGCGCGCCGCGCAAACTTTTAGCGGACTGCTCGCCGAGCACCCAACTGATGGCATCGCTCAAGTTCGATTTACCGCAGCCATTGGGGCCAACGACGGCGGCAATGCCGTCGCCTTGAAAACGGAGTTCGGTTCGATCGCAGAAGGATTTAAAGCCCTGGAGTTCAACGCGTTTTAGCTTCAACAAAGCAGCACCTCTCTCGTGCTCGGGGGAGTGCAACCATACTAATCACGATTTCGGGAAAAGTAAAGCACCATACCCCAACATGTTGTATCTTACAACAGAAGGGACGGCCAAATAGGTGTTCGCTTGTTCAAAAAAGCATCCACGCCCTCAGCGAAGTCGTCCGAATTCAGCGCCGTCGCGCGCGTACGGCGAGCGATTTGTCCACCTTCGTCCCAGGATTTACCGCGCATTTCGCGAACAAATTCAAGGCCGTCGGCGATAGCTGTTGCGCTGGAGTTGGCGACGATCTCGGCAACATGTAGCGCCGATTTCTGAGGATCTTCGGCGACGTGGTGCACAAGGCCAAGCTGGCAGGCTTCGGCGCCCTGGAAAGTTCGCCCGGTGAGAGCCAGCTCCGTGGCGCGTCTTTCGCCTACGGCCAGAGCGACGCTTCGGAAAATGAGGAAGGGCCAGAGGCCAATGCGGATCTCCGTGAGGCCGAAGCTGGCGTCTGGCGCCGCGACGAGAATATGGGCGTTGGCGGCGAGGCCCGTTCCGCCACCCAGCGCGGCACCGTGAACGGCCGCGACAATCGGCTTGGTGATACGCGCGCCCAGTGTAAACAGCTTCTCGTGAAGATCGCTGAGCGCCTGGGAATCGACAACCGCCATTTCAGAAAGATCCATTCCGGCGCAAAAGCACTTGCCGTTGCCATTGAGCAGGATCGCGCCGACGCTGGTATCGGAGTCAGCGGCTTCGAAGGCCGTCACTAGCTGCCGGCACAGATCGAGACTGAGTGCATTCCGCTTCTCGGGACGGTTCAGCGTGATGCGCAGAAGGCGGCCATCTCGGATAACTTCAATCAAGCGAAATCTCCATTCGCAGCAGCGCGGCTCCGTATGTCTTTCCTTGCGCGTCGATGCGGAGCGAGACCGTGCCTCCTCCGCCGAGCGCTCCATGCAGCAGGAAGTTCAGCGCTCCGAGATTCGGCAGTTCAAAGCGCTCGATATCGCCTTGAACCGAATCGCCGAAGAAAGTTTTGAGCCGCTCGGGGGTGACTTCGCGAATCAAAACCGGGTAGTGTTCGGGTTTAAACGCGATGACGCCGATGTTCGCGGTGTCGCCCTTATCCCCTGAGCGAGTATGCGCGATTTGGCCCAGCGGAACTAGCATGTGACCACCTCCACGCGAGTTTGAATTTCATCGCGCGGAATGAGCGCGGACCAGTACGCGACGATCTCGCGCACGGGCGGGCGTCCTTCGCCAAACCCAGTCGCACCGGGCGGTCCGTTCAGCACCAGCGGGATCAACTCGCGCGTGAAACGGTCCACCGCTTTCTTGCTGGCGTCGCGAACGCCAATTCGAAGCTGAACTTCCGGCGGATCCGTGACTACCGCCGCGGTCCCGCCGTGGCAAGCGTTGACCCCGAAAAACTCGGTGTAAATTTCTTCGTAATTCAGGCCGAGTGACGTTAGCCTCGAGCGCACAATACGGTCGGCAGCCTCCGCTTTTTCGAGCGCTTGCGGCCAGCTATAAACCAGCGTCCCGATCGCCTTCCATCCGTTGGCGTAGCTGATCGAGAGCTTCAGCGTCGGCGGTTTGGGTCTGCCAGTGATTCCGGAGACCCGCACCCGATCCGGACCGATGTCTTCGAGATGAATGGAGGTGAAATCGGCCACGCAATCGGGCGTGATGTACTGCTTGGGATTTCCGAGTTCGTAAAGCAACTGCTCCTTCACGGTGTCGGAATGCACCCGGCCGCCGGTTCCCGCATGCTTCGTAATGACAAACGTTCCGTCGGGCTCAGCTTCAATGATGGGATAGCCGACGTTGGCCAGATCTGGAATGTTTTGCCAATCCACCTGGCAGTTACCGCCGCTGCATTGTGCGCCGCATTCGACAATGTGCCCCGCGATGGTTCCGGCCGCGAGCTTGTTGCTGTCGTCGGGACCCCATCCGAAACGCTGCACCATCGGGGCAAGGGCGAGCGCCGTGTCCGTGGATCGGCCCGCGATGACGATGTCCGCGCCGGTATCCAGCGCTTCGGCGAGAGGAAACGCTCCAATGTAAGCGTTGGCGCTCTGGATGCGATCGCGAATGGTCGAAATTGGCTCACCTGTATCCATGTCGCGCATGAAATAGCCCTTGGCGAGGAAGTCGTCGATACGGGAATAGACATCGTCGCCTAGCACGACCGCCACCTTCAAGCCCGGCGCCGCTGCGAGGACGGCCTTTGCGCAGGCTACTGGATTCACCCCCCCGGCATTCGCAACAACCTTGATCTTGCGCTCTTTCAAACGCTTCGCCAGGCGGCCGATGAGCGGCGGAAAATCGCGCGCGTAGCCGAGTGACGGGTCGGTTTGCCGCTGCTTCTGCAGGATGGACATGGTCACTTCGGCGAGGTAATCAAGAATCAGATAATCGATGGGACCTTGCTCGACCAGCCGTACAGGGGCTTCGAGCCAGTCGCCCCAAAAGCCTTGCCCGTTGGCGATGCGAATCATAATGTCTCCAGTGCGAGAGCGTTGCCGCGCCCGCGATTAAGCCCCACTTCAAGGGCGAGCGATAAGACTTCGCGGGTGTCTTTGGGGTCGATGACGGCGTCCACATGGCCGCGCGCCGCGGCGTAACGCGCATCTAGCCATTTTTCATAGTCGGCACGAGTACGATCGATAGATTGCTGCAGGTCCTCGGGCACCGGTTGGCCGCTCACTTTTAACTTTTCGAGTTCGACGGAAAAGAGCGCCATCACCGCGGAATCGCCCTCCATCACACCGATTCGCGCAGTCGGCCAGCTAAAAGTAAAGTTGGGATCGAACCCCTGGCCAGCCATGGCGTAATATCCAGCGCCGCTGGCGTGATTGATGGTGACGATAATTTTCGGCACCGTGGCGCAGGCCATGGACTCCACCATTTCGGCGCCGGCGCGGATGATGCCCGCGGCTTCGGATTCAAGGCCCACCATGAAGCCGGAGACATCCTGAAAATAGAGCAGCGGCGTGCCAGAGCGTTCCGCCATCTCGACAAAGTAGGCCACCTTGCGCGCGGATTCCGTATAGACGATGCCGCCAATCCGGGGAGCGCCGCCGCCACGCAGAAATCCGCGGCGATTGGCGATGACGGCGACCGGATGCCCGTGAAGCCGAGCGTTGGCACACAGCATTTCAGGGGCGTGCTCGGGCTGAAATTCAAGGAAATCGGCACGATCAAGGATACGGAAAAGGACGTCTTCGATTTCGTATGGCAGGCGGTGATCGGCGGGCAAAGAACTGTAAATGTCGTCTGGCGGGCGGGCGGGCGGGGTGGAAGGCGGCGCTTCAGGCGGCATTGGGAACTGCTTGAAACGAGTGCGAATCATGTCAAGGCAATCGGTGTCGCTCTTAGCCATATAATGCGCGACGCCGCTGCCGGCGGTGTGCATGCGCGCCCCGCCGAGAGACTCCTGATCGGTAACCTGCCCCGTTGCGCCCTTGACGAGATTCGGACCGCCCAGGCCCATGAAGCTCGTGTTTTCTACCATGATGATGAAGTCGCTCAGCGCGGGAAGATAGGCGCCACCCGCGATGCACGGACCCATCACGGCGGCAATCTGCGGCACACGGAGCTTGCGCCGCATAAGTGAATTATAAAAGAAAATTCGGCCCGCGCCATACTGGCCGGGGAAGATGCCGTCCTGGTAGGGAAGATTGACGCCGGCGGAATCCACCAGGTAAACGATGGGTGTGCGGTTGCGCATGGCGATCTCCTGCGCGCGTAGAATCTTGGTGATGGTCTCAGGCCACCACGAGCCGGCTTTCACGGTGGCATCGTTGGCGACGACCACGGCGGGACGGCCTTCAATTTTTCCGATTCCGGTTACTACTCCCGCGGCGGGCGCTTGGCCGTCATATTGATCGTGCGCGATGAGCAGGCCGATTTCCACAAACGGACTGCCGGAGTCGAAAAGCTGGGCGATACGCTCCCGTGCGGTGAGCTTACCGGCTTTGTGCTGCTTGGCGACTCGCGTTTCGCCGCCGCCCGCTTTTAACCGGGTTTCGAGGGAGTGAAGCTGATCGACCAAGTGGCGCATATGCGCCATGCGCGCGACGGAGGGCGGTGTATCAGGCATGCAGTTCTATCTTGGCACTCGTTGCAGCGACAATGAGAGAAGATATGGGCGATTCGAATAAGCGGCTGCTGGCGATGCTGAAAGCGAACTGGGATGCCGAGGTCAGCGGCCTCCATACCTACAACGCGATGGCCGATCGCGAAGACGATCCGCAGCGGCGGACTGCGTTTCGTTGTTTGGCGGAAGCTGAAAAGCATCACGCGGATCTGTGGGCCAAACGAATTCTGGAACTGGGCGGGGCAGCGCCGGTCTATCGCGGACCGGAAGCCGGCGAGGCCAATAAATTTTCCAATCGCGTCGGCGGCCGCGATTTAGGTCTGCGCCGTCTGGAACTGGATGAAGCGCGCGACATCGCGCGGTACGGCAAGCAGTTGCGGGATATTGGCGACGAGCCCAGCATCGCAATCTTAAAAGAGGTAATCGCGGATGAACGCGCTCACTCGAAGACGCTGAATAATCTGATTCGCGGACGAAGATCGGACACGCCCGCATCGCCCGAACAGGCGAAGAAGGCGCTGGATGAGCTCTTGGCGGAGCGTCATAAGGGTCAGCCGCAAACCGCCGGATGGATCGGCGACGCGATCTATGGCGTAAACGACGGGCTCGGGTCCATCTTCGGTATTGTCTCCGGCGTATCCGGCGCAACGCTCGGCAACAGCAAGTTCGTGCTGCTTGCCGGACTAGCCGGGATGGTGGCCAGCGCTCTCTCGATGGGTTCGGGCGCGTATCTTGCAGCAAAGAGCGAGCGCGAGATTTTCGAGGCTGAGGTCGCTCGCGAACGCGATGCCGTGGAGTTCAACGAAGCCGAAGCACGCGAAGTGTTGTCGCTTGGTTATCAGATCCGTGGACTTCCCGCCGAGGAAGCAGATCGCTTCGTCGAGCACTTGGCGCGTGACAAGGCGCAACTTGTTCGCGCTCTAGTGCAGGAGCGGCTGAACACGTCGGAGGAAGGGTTAAGCAAGCCGTTGACTTCAGCGACTTCAGGCGCACTCTCGACCGCGGTGGGCGCCTTCATCCCGATTATTCCGTTCTTCTTCGTCAGCGGAATTCCGGCGGTGATCTGGGCTGCCGTGATCTCCTTGATTGCTCATTTCGCCGTGGGAGCGGCCAAGTCTCTGATTACCATTCGTTCGTGGTGGAGCAGCGGGATGGAGATGACAATTGTCGGCGCCGTGGAGGGCGTGGTGACCTACGTAATCGGAATTGGTCTTGGTAAGTTGGGGAATTAGTGCTCAATTTATCGAGGCGTAATTAGACCGCCCAACCGGTCTTGCGCGCCTCCTGCATTGCGCGGAAACCGCGTCGCGTAAGCTTCCAAATATTTCAGTCCCGAGCCCGTGTTGTAAATTACGATCTCCTCGTCTGCCTTCAGGAACCCCGTTTGCAGCAGTTTGTCGAGCGCTGAAATGCATGCGGCACC
>JANYJA010000229.1 GCA_025358575.1 Terriglobia bacterium | reverse complement strand
CAGCCAACTCACGATCGGACCCTATCTCCGGGGCTTCTATTTCTCCGGGGTGCGCCCAGTAGTCATTCAGGAAGCCGCATACGCACCCGCCAGTCAACCGGTTGTGCAACCCTCCGTGAATCCCGACGCAGGGGCCACGCAAATCTTCCGGCGAGGGCAAGGGGCGGCAGTTTCCCAGGCTGCCATGGCCAGCTCCTCCGCCGCCAGCCGCAGGGTGCCGCAGTGGGTTTTTCTGGGACGCTTCTTCAAAGAAGTGTTGCTGGCCGATCGCGCGGCTATGGGTGCGGGAGCGGCAAACGTCAAGACAAATGCGTTGAGACGGTGGTTATTGGGCGTCGCCGCGGGGCTTTGCTTATTATTAGCCATCGCATTTATCGTCTCGTGGCGGAACAATCGCAAACTGGAACTTACCGCAATCTCCGCCGCAAACGGCATCGCTGCCAACGAAGGCACGGGGGCGGCTCTTCCCTCTTTGTCGGCTCTGGCGCGATTGGAAACGCTTCGGCAATCGCTCGAAACCCTTACCCATTATGACCGCGAGGGTGCTCCGTGGAGCTTCCGGTGGGGACTCTATTCCGGCGACGCCTTTTATCCGGAAGTGCGCAAGGTCTACTTTGCCCGTTTCAGTCAGCTATTGCTCGGACCCACACAAAAAGGATTTGTGACGCTTTTAAAGGGACTTCCCTCCGCGCCCGGTCCGGCCGACGATTACGGGCGCCCTTACGACACCGTGAAGGCCTACCTGATCACCACATCACACCCCGAGAAGAGCACCCGGCCGTTCCTTGCGCCGCTGCTGGGTCAGCGCTGGGCTGAAGGCAAGAAAATCGACAATGATCGTCAGCAACTGGCCCAAAAACAGTTTGATTTCTACACCGACGAACTGAAGTTCGGAAATCCGCTTTCCACCGAAAACGACGCGCCCTCAATCGATCACGGGCGCAAATATCTGGCCGGGTTTAGCGGGCCCGCGCGAGTTTATAACTTCATGATCTCGGAGGCCAACAAAAGCAATTCGCCCGTGAACTTCAATCGGACGTTCGCGGGATCCGCGGAAGTGGTGGTCAACAACCGCGATGTTCCCGGCGCCTTCACCAAGAAGGGCTGGGCATTCATGGACGATGCCATCAAGCATAGCGATCGCTACTTCAACGGCGAGCCTTGGGTGCTGGGCAACGATCAGGGCACCCAAACCGTCGACCGTTCAAATCTGGAGCCGCTCTTGACCACCCATTACCATAGCGATTTTGTGTCGCAATGGCGCGAGTATCTGCGCCGTTCGTCGGTAGTGAAGTACAACGACGTGGCGGATGCAGCAAAGAAGTTGAGACTTACCTCGGACGTGCAGTCGCCGTTATTAGAGATGTTTTGGCTGGCCTCGCAGAACACCGCCGTGGACGCGCCCGATGTCGTCAAGGCCTTCAAGGCTTTGCACACGGTGATGCCGCCTGCCAATGTCGACTACTTCGGCCCTTCCAATAGCGACTATATGCACGCGCTCACCACGCTGCAGCTGTCTCTCGAAAAAGTTGCCACACAAACAGGGCCGCCAAATGACGCTGCCGCGTCCGAGACACTAACCAACGCTTCCAGTGCCCGCGCGGTCACGCGTCAAATGGCGCTGACTTTCGGAGTCGATGCCGAAGGGAATCTCGGAGCTACCGTTAAGCAATTGATGGAAGACCCCATCACCAACGTCGAATCAGTGCTTCGTGGCATTGGGCCTGCCGAGTTGAACGGAAAAGGAAAAGGCTTGTGCGGTGAGATGAGGACTCTATCTTCGAAGTATCCGTTCAAGGCGGGTGCGACGGTGGAAGCGACGCTCGCCGACATTGATCGAATCTTCAAGCCCAAAGAGGGGGTGCTCTGGACGTTCTACGACGCCAGCTTGCAAAAACTGCTCACTAAGAAGGGCGCGCAGTACGAGCCTGTGTCCGGCGGTACGCTACAATTAACGCCCGCATTCGTAAACTTCTTCAATCGCGCCGCCGCTTTCTCGGATGCGCTTTACGCTGTCGGCGCCGCCGAGCCGCATCTGGTTTTCGCGTTGAAACCCGTTAAGACCGAGGGTATCGACAAAATGACGCTTCAAATGTACGGCCAGACGCTCACCTATGGTGGTGAAGCCGCAACGCCGAAGTCATTCACATGGCCAGGTAACCCCCAAGAGGTCAAACTTACTTCGTCCGGCGGCAATTTGCCTAATTACTCGGGCCTTTGGGCAATATCCCGCTTCTTTGAAGATGCGGACAAAGCGCGCACCGCGGGTTCAGTCACGACCTACGATTGGGTCTTCCGCGCAGGTAAAAATCAGACTCCGGTGACGACTAACAGTGGAGCGCCAATGACCGTTCGCTTCGACCTCGACATGGGGGCCAGTCCGCAGATATTTAAAAAAGGATTCTTGTCGAGCCTCGGGTGCGTGTCGGAGGTCGCGAAGTAATCGTGGACCTCCCGTTTCGTATCGGCAAGTATGAGCTGCAGAAGTTTCTGGGCGGCGGGATGTCGCACGTCTACCGCGCGAAGGACACCATCATTGGTAGAACCGTAGCCGTCAAAATTCTGACACCGCAGGGCGACTCCGATCCCGAAGTGAAGGCGCGTTTTTTGCAGGAAGCGAAGATGGCGGGAAACATCAGCCACGAGAACGTGATTAACATCTACGACTTCGGAGAGGAAAAGGGCCGCCTCTTTCTGGTCATGGAGTTTCTCACCGGAAAAGACCTCCATACCCTTATCCAGGAGCACCGCGCTGGAGATCTGGCGGCTAAGCTCGATCTTGCCGCGCAGCTCGCCAAGGCGCTTGAATACGTTCACACAAATAAAATTATCCATCGCGATCTCAAGCCTGAAAATATCCACGTTTGTCCGGATGGCCGGTTGAAGCTGATGGATTTCGGTATCGCGAAAACGGAAGGTATGGCGTTAACGCGCGCCGGTTTCATCCTGGGTACTCCGTATTACATGGCGCCTGAACAGGTAATGGGCGGCGAAATAAGCCACTTGGTGGACATCTACGCCTATGGAATTCTGGTCTTCGAGCTAGTAACAGGTGCCAAGCCCCTCAGTGCGGAGTCCGTCCAAAGCCTTTTCTATAACATTTTGAATGAGCCGATTAAGCTGGAACCGATGCGTGCCGCCGGTGCCCCAGAATCCCTTTGCTTGTTGATCCAAGACTGCACGGCCAAAAAACCCGAGAGCCGGCCGCAAAGTTTCGCCGAGGTTCGAGTGCGGCTGAATTCAATTTCGAGGGAAATAGAAAATCCGCCGCAACTAAGCAAAGCCCCCGCTGCCACTGCCGAGATTACTCACGAACGGCCATCGCTGCTGGCCCTGCGGGCAGCCCGGCCGAAATGGATCATTCCCGCGGTGGTCTCTATCGTGGTTTTCCTGCTGGCGATCGGCGCCTATTTCGCGTTAGGCCGCACCAGCGCGAACCCCGCTCCTGTTAGCGGCGCAAAAATCCCCGCAACTCTTGCAAACCCCGCGGGCGACATGGTGTTGGTTGCCGGGGGGAATTTTTTGGTGGGCGAGAAACCGAAGACTACCTTTCTCCCCGACTATTACATCGACACCACTGAAGTAACTCAGGCCGTCTACGCGAAATACGCCCAAGCGACGGCCCACAAGCTACCCGCTAGCTTCCTGGAGTCTAAGCCAGATTTGCCCGTAACCGGGGTAACCATCGCTGAGGCCAGGGACTTTGCGTTGTGGGCGGGGAAACGTCTGCCCACCATGGCCGAATGGGAAAAGGCCGCCCGGGGCACGGACGGGCGCAAGTTCCCTTGGGGCAACCAATCCGATCCCAATCGCGCCAATGTCAAGGATAATAGCTCCGGTTCCCACGGCGTCGGACCGGCGACCGGTTGGGCCGCCGGGGCCAGCCCCTACGGTGCTTTAAACATGGCCGGAAACGTTTGGGAGTTTGTCGATGAATTACGCAAACCCAGCTCGCGAACGGTGGCTACTTTCTCGAAGAAGTTTTTCACCGTCACCGATAACGAACCTTGGTACATCTTGCGCGGCGGGTCTTATGAACAGACGCTCGCTCAAACGGTTAGCTATGAATGGAGTTCGGTTCCCGCGCGTTTTGCCAATTCATCTATAGGGTTTCGATGCGTCAAAGACACTCACTGACAAGTGACTAGCTTTTGAATTCCGGCGATATTTTTCTTCGCATATTCCGCTTCGGCCAAAGATGCGTTCAAACCGATCATCGTCTTGAAATGGTCGCAAGCAGCCACCAAAGGTCCCACGTTGCCGATGCTTTGTCCCTGTTTCAAATAAGCAAGGCCCAATGCGTAGTGGGCCAGCGGGTCTTTGTTATCGTAAGACAAAGACTTCTGACAATCGTTAATGGCGGCATCGAAATGCGACAACCTGCGTTCGCAGTCGCACAAGCCGAAGTAAGCCCAGCTCCTCAGGTCCTTCCAGATATCCTCCTGCGAAGCTCGCGACTTCTTGCCCAGTCCTATCAGATATCCAAGAACATAGTAGTTAAGTTTTCCGGCCGTGCCACTGTCGAAGTTACTCAGCTTCAGATACGAGTCATATTGATTGCGCGCCGGCTCCCACTGCTTGCTGAAGCGCAGGCTTTCGGCCATCCAAAAATGCGCCTCCGCGTTTCTAGGAGTCAAGTCGATGGCCTTCGCGGCGGCCTGAGAAGCCTGCTCGTAACTTTCTTTACGAGTAAACGCCTGCGACAACAAATACCATGCTTCGGCATTTTTAGGCTCGCGCTGAGTCACCACATTCAACTGGCGTACAGCTTCGTCCAGGTCGCCTTTATCGAGCAACATACCACCCAGGGAGGTTCGTGCTTCGAGATAATCCGGATCGATCTGAATCGCTCGACGAAAAGCTTTCTCCGCGTCCTCACGATCAAACAGAGCGCTGGACACGCGACCCATGTAGAGCCAAGCCTGGCTATAGTTCGGATCGATGGCGATTGCTTCCCGCAGTTCACCTTGAGCGGCTTTGTAGTTCTTTTCCTGCCCGTTCTGATAGTATTTGAGCGCCTTATCCAGGTGGTCGGCCGCTGCCCGGCTTCGCCGCTTCTGGATGAGTATCCGGATAGTTACAGTTTTTTCCTGACCGGGATAGACTACTTCTTCACGAGGCCCGTCCGGTTCATATCCGATGTGGACACCTTGCACAATATGCGCGCCCGGCGGCAAACCCGGCATAGAAAGGGGTGCGGATTTGTTGACGACCCCCTTTGACTGTCCATCTATCAAAATCTCCACGCCATCCATATTGGACTCGAAGACTAACGTCCCAAACTTGGGAGGCGGAGGTGTCCCGGGCCTGACGTTAGCGGGCACATAAGAAAGCAGCATGTTGGGATCGAAACTGGCGCGCTCTGAGGTAGGGTTTTGTTTTCCCTTGGTAGCTTCCCGCACATTCGTGTGAACATATTCGGCCAGTTCATCGGCGGTCACGATTCCGTCATGCGAGGTGTCGGCCGCGCCCTTTAAGCCTTCAATCACGTAGTAAGTGAAGATGCCATGGCCCCCGCCCCAATCTTTGCCTTCGAAGGAACGCTCGCGATCGCGGCTGGCTGTCAGTGAAAACAGAGACTTATCTAGGTTCGAGAGACTCTGATTGATTCGCTGCACGTCGGCATCGGGAGAGATAGCGCCGCTGTGGCACGAATCAGTCAAAAGGATTTTATCCTTGGCTTGAATCGCCGATCCAATCACCGAACTAAGGCGGGACATGGCGTAACCGGTATGAACAATATCGTTCTTGCGGAAATCATAGGGAGCCAGATATGCGGTGCCGTCGGCCGGATCCACGAAGCCGTGTCCCGCGAAGTAAATCAATACGCGATCATCCTTTTTCGCCGAGGCCGGGAGCCACTCTTCAAGGTTCTGTTTGATATTGCTAAGAGTTGCCGCTGACCCTATCAGCTTATGAACATTCTCGGCAGGGAAGTTTCCGCCCTCGGGGCTGATTAGAACCGAATAGATTGCTTCCGCATCCCTATTTGAATAAGGCAACTGCTGCGCGTCGGGAAGGTTCTGATAATTAGATACGCCCACCACTAGCGCGTAGCTGCGCGGTATGTGCGGACGCACCGAATCTGTCGCCGGCACCGAACTGGGAGTCAAGCTTTCAAGGGTAAGATCGCGCTCTTTAGAAGGTTTCTGCGCCTGCAGGGTTATTGAGACGAGGATCAATATTGCGAATCTTAAGAACATAGACTTCACTTATGGGCTATCCGGAATTCGTACACAATGGGACCATGCAAAATCCGCGAAGAGATCACGGATTTATTCTGCTGCCTCATAAACACAAGGTCGGCTGGGTCGTCGGAGCGGGGCAGCCCCTTCGGAAGCGTTTCCTGCGCGTCGATTCCGCGCGCGCCAGCAGTGGAATCGATGCACTCACCGCGCGCTCGAAAAAGCTCATCATCGCAGCGCGGAATCAGTTCTGGCGCTTTCCGGGTCTCAGCGCTAGCCGGCGGCGAAGAGTAACCGGGAAGTTCCACCGGACTCAGCATCCAGTACACCACTTCGTGACCGGCCGGGCCGGCGATCCGGAACTGGGATTTGGTAGCCGGCACCTGATAGCTTTTCGCCGCTTGGATGCGATTTTCGCGTCCAGTCTCTTCTCGCGGGAAGAGCAGCATGTCCGAACCGGAGCTGCTGTGATTCACGACATAGAGGTATCCGTCAAAATTGGTTTGGAACCGAAATCTGAGAAGGTCGCTCTGATTGAACACTAAACCCGGATCGACTTGTTTCCAAACCATGCCATCGCGTCTTTCCACGAAGATCTCTATGCGGTGGCTGCCCTGTGAAAGCGAGGTGCTCTGAGCGTATAGCGCCGGCGAAGCGGCCAGCACGAAAGCGAAACTTACCAGAGCGTATAGGCGCATAATTATTGGTGAATCAGCGTTACGTCGCTCACGACGCGCGAATCGGCGCGACCGGTGGGATTAACCGCGTAAACGGCGTGGTCTTTTGGCCGGGCGTGCCCGTCGCCCTTTCCAGCGTCAGCCTGAGTGCTCTCCGCCTCCGATGCGTCCGCTTTCTCAATCACCAGATCGCGGGAATAGACCCGCCTGAGACCGTCCACGAAGTTGTCGTCTAGCCTCAAATTCGAAGCCATAAGCGTTCCGGGTTGAGATTTGGGTTGAACCGACTTGTCGGAAGCGGGTTGCTTCGGCGACTTATTTCCCAAACTGTAGATCAGCGATTCCAAATCCGCCTCGGGCTGCCTGGAGAAAACGATGAAGAGCTTCTCCGTGCCGGGGTTACTATCGAACGCGATTACGTGCTTTTCGGGAATGCGATATTGACGGCCGCGTGTCACGTGGTTCCCGCCTTGCGACGTCTCCGCCGACGGAAACAACATCTTCCAGGTGCCAGTCGATCCGCGGTTTACGACGTAAAGATAACCGGTGTCGTTCACTTCCACATCAAGTTGTATCCGGTCGCGGCTGTGGAAAACGCTATCGGGGTCTACTTCATCGGTGACACGGTCAGTGCTTTGCTTCAAGACGACATACCGCATTCCGAGCGGAATACTGGCTACGGAGACTAACGGAGTGCCGTCCGGCGATGTAGCTTCCGCATGCGCGATTTCTCCGGCCGAACCCAACGGGTCGCGAACCGTGGGCTCCCCGGAAGGTGTCGAACCCGGCAATGGCTTTACCGGATTCTTAACTTTGAGACGGTGTGCAACATTGGACATCGGCTTCGCGGACGGTTTCGCTTCTGCCGTAGAGAAAAAAATCTCGCGCGCGGTGAGATTGGCATTAGCCTGAGACCACGCTGGAGTCGTAATGAGAAGAACTGCGAAGGACGAGCATTTGAAGAATGACATGGCAAGTTTCCCTTTCGAATAGACCTGTACGGAGCCATACGGATTTTATCAACAAACCACCATCCGCGACTCAGGCTCTAAAGACCCAGTGATTTGGCACGGGATTTCATTTCAGCATTCTCTCCGTCAGACGATTTGCGTCACGTTCAAGATGGATGCGCTCTCGCCCGGCCCGCTCACGGATTGTCCCCAGAGTTCCCAACTTCCGGTGCGGCATACTCCGATTACGTAGGCGTGCGCGTTGTAATCACCCCGCCCGTAAACGGCCGTCAAAGGCGCGGCGATGCCGGTGAATCCTCCGGCGTTCACAAGTGCGGCCTTCAACTGCGTTCCATCCATATTGCGCAACCCGCCTGGTTGGATGTGGGCCACGGTCAAGGTATTGCCTTGTTGCAGCACGCAGAAGGCGCAGCCGCTCAACTGCCCGGTAATCATGAGTTCGCAGCCCGCGGTCAGTGTATAAGTTTCGATGCTCGCTAAATTCAGGGCTTCTGAATTCCTGATCATCCGCACGTTATCGCAAACCGGCTTCTCGGAGTTATTGAGCGGAATCGTCGTGAATGTAAACACCTCATTAACGCCCGCCCGGGGCCCTATGTAAGCCCCGTGATGGCCGAAATTAAACGGACGCTGCGCCGATACGGCTCCTCCCGCGCACACCACTAAATTAGATCTAAGAAAATTGTGGGTATCGGTTTTCAGTTTGTAAAGGGCGGTTTTCGCTGTCATTTGGGCCTGTTCCTCCTAGTCCAGCCTGAGCCGGGTGCCACTCATTCTAACTGCTAGCTCTTCATGAACGCCAACAGGTCGGAATTGATGGTTTTCGCTTCCGTCGTGGGCATGCCATGCGAGAAGCTTTGGTAAGTTTTCACAGTTTCGTTTTTCAGCAGCTTCGCTGACATCGGTCCCGAGGCGACATAGGGCACGCTCTGGTCGGGTTCGCTATGCATCACCTGCTTGGGAAGGCCCAGCAGTTTAGACGCGGTCTTCACCATGAGCGGCGGCACCTTTTTTATATTCTCAGGGTTCCGGATACCCGCGGTGTCTTCGGTCAACTAGACCGGCTGGCAGACGCTGGCAACGCAGATGTCCTCAGATGTCCGTAATTTCAAGATGTACCTACCGGGAAGCTCTTGCCAATTCGGGGAACAACTAGCTCGTAATCAATAACCTACAATTACTTCAGCCGCTGTTCGGCGTAATCATGGCCTCCGGTTCCGGCATCCGTTCACCCGCGGTCTGCGCTTGGGCCTGCTGACCCCTTTGTGTCTAAGTAGCAGCCCCGGCTAGTATCGGCTCTCCGAGACTTTGAATTACTTTTCAGATCCGGTCGGTCGGAGGCTGTTCCAGATCTCAATCAAGCGCATGTTGTCGGCTCCGGTGAGATCGGCGAATCGTACTTCATTGGTGAAAAGGGCTGAGTGTACGAGGCCAGCATCCGCATCCCCTGGGAGAGTCTTTTTTCCACTTTCAACTGAAAGGAGTGCCAGAAAAACATCCGCCAGAGGGTCGGCTGGTTGCGCCTGGTAGCCGGGCGGGTGCCGGCGTTACGAGCGTCGCGGCTGGATCCGATCAAAGCCTTGCGCTACGAGTAGCCGAAACGCTAATCCTGCTCAACCACCTTCAAAACTCGAATTGGCCGTTGCCTAGGTTATGGTAGACCGTTTCGCGACAATCGCCGCCCGTAGACCCGATCCCGTGGTCAGGAAGGGAAGCTGCTCCCGACTGTCGGGAGCGAGATGCAGCAGTTTCATTATCTGGGTGATGCGACCGCGAGTAACTTGTCCCCGCCGGGCCAGTTCCGCATAATTCCGAATCTTCTCTTCGCGCACGAGCCCCTCGAACCGGATCGCGAGGGCCATGCACGCTGTGAATCGGACCAAAAAATGGCAACGCGACTGAACCTGAGATGCAACCGGTTACGATAAGCCTTGGGGTTCCGGATAAATCCTCAACCTGCCGGGCGACTACGGCGGCTTTGCTTGTGCGCCTCCCGGTCAAAGCAGCTTAGCGACAAGCCCCTCGAGCAACGAACGTCCCAGAATGTTAATTGCTGCTCCCCCGGCCAAACCCAAGTCACTTGCTGGCGCTGCGTATACGAGGGAACGGCAGAATAGTCGGGCTAAATGATTCCCGAATCAGTTCCCGGAAATTTCGGGACCATCATAATCGGGAAATAAGACTACCTAGAATTTCCAAGGTTCGGCGTGGGTACAATCGCGGAATGAAGTTTTCTCTTCTATTGGCATCGGCGGCGTTGCTCCATTCGCAGACGTTCGATGTCCTGATTCGTAATGGAAGGATCGTGGATGGAACCGGCAATCCATCTTGGGTTGGAGATGTAGCAATCCGGGAGGGAAGGATTGCGGCGATGGGCCGCCTGACCGGAAGCACCGCCCGGACGGTGATCGAAGCGCGCGGTTTGGTGGTATCTCCGGGATTCATCGACATCCACAACCATTCCGATTACACGCTGCTTACAGACGGAAACGCAGAAAGCATGGTCCGGCAAGGGGTCACGTCGATGATCCTCGGCGAAGGCGGTTCAGCCGCGCCGGTCGGAGGCAAACAGCAGGACAAAGAATATCCGGCAGACTGGCACGACTTCAGCGGATACTTCGCGCAGTTACTCAAGGGCGGCATCTCGACGAACGTGGGCACGTATGTCGGATCGAGCCAAGTCTGGACGTACATACACGGTGACCAGGCGGGACCACCCGCCGCCGCCGAAGTAGCGCAGATGCAAGACCTGGTCCGGGACGCCATGCGACAAGGCGCGCTGGGCGTCGCAAGTTCGCTGAGCGGGCCTCCCGGGTCGTGGATCGACACCGATTCGCTGATTGCGATGTGCAGGGCCGCCTCGGAGTTCGGCGGGATCTACTCCACACACATTCGGACCGAAGGACAAGGTGTCTTTGAATCGGTGGCCGAGGCCATTAAAATCGGCCGCGAAAGCGGTGTGCCGGTGGATATTATTCATCTCAAGTTGGCCGATCGCAAGCTGTGGGGCCAAATGCCGGAATTGATCGCTAGCATCGCTGAGGCACGCGCGACCGGCGTGGAGGTAACGGCAAACGTCTATCCCTACCGAGCGGGTCAAAATGACCTCGCCACCATCATTCCACCCTGGGCGCACGAAGGTGGGTCGGCGGCGCTGATCCGGCGGCTTGGAGATGCATCGCTGCGTTCCAGGTTGGAAAGCGAAATCGAACACGGCATCCCGGGTTCCTCTTGGTACGACCACTATACTGCGACAGGAGGGTGGGATGGCATGCTCCTGGTGTCACTCTCCAATCCCGCTTACAAGAAGTACGAAGGCCGGCGTATGAACGAGGTCATTCAGGACATGCACGTCGAGCCGCTGGATGCGTTGTTCCGGCTGCTCAAAGAGAACGGTGGAACAGTGCCAACTATCTACTTCCACCACGATGAAAAGGATATGCGATATGCGCTGCAGCAGCCCTTTGTATCGATCGGGTCCGATGGACTCGCGTTCAAGACGGAAGGGCCGTTGTCGGTGGGCAACCCGCACCCCCGCTCATATGGCACCTTCCCGAGAGTGCTGGGACGCTATGTGCGCGACGAACATGTTCTCTCGATGGAAGAGGCAATTCGCAAAATGACCTCTGCCAACGCCACAAAGATTCATGTCTTCGATCGCGGATTGCTGCGGCCCGGACTGTGGGCCGACGTAACTGTGTTCAACCCGGCTACGATTATCGACAATGCGACGTACATGAAACCGCATCAATATGCGAGCGGCGTGGAATATGTTCTGGTGAATGGAAAAATCGTACTCGCGCGCGGGAAGCACTCCAGAGCAAGACCCGGCTTGATTCTTTATGGCTCCGGTCGCACTCAGTAGAACATAGACGATCAGATCATGTCGCCGGTCGCGGCAACCACATACTAGTGTCCATCCAGCATGTAGGTCTGCGGCGGGTTCGTTTGGAGGCTTTTCTGTACGGCTGCTGGACGATTGAGAATGGGCGGCGCCTCGCCGCCATTTTCACCCGCACCGTAATAAGATCGAACCATGGTGAGTTCAATGCCGACACGCCGTTCGTTCCTGCAATCCGCCAGCCTCGCCAGTGCCTCCTTATACTCGCCATCTCTCCTTCTGGCCAATAAGCCTCTGGCGGCCCCGCTGCAAGAGTTTGGTTACGGTGACGTAAATCTGGCTCCCGGCCCCGCCCAGCAGCAGTTTGACCAGACGCAGTCCGTCTTGCTGTCTTTGAACGAAGACAGCTTGCTAAAGCCATGGCGATTGCGTGCCGGACATCCTGCCCCTGGCCCGGAACTTGGCGGTTGGTATGACGAAGTCCCCCCGCACAAGACCGAAAGCGGCGGTCATGGCTTCGCTCCCGCGCACTCTTTCGGTCAATGGGTTTCCGCGCTGGCTCGCGGCTACGCCATCAATCGTGATCTAAATACCAAGGCCCGCCTCGTGCGTCTGCTGGCGCTCTACGAGGCCGCCATCTCCGGTCGCTTTTATACCAACTTTCGCTACCCCGCTTATAACTACGACAAAATGGTGATCGCTTTGATTGACGCCCACCAGTTTGTGGGACTGCCGAACGCTTTTTCGCTTCTCGAACGCACCACCGACGCAGCCGAGCCTCACCTGCCGCCCATCGCTCTGGATCGTGACGAGCCGCAGCGGCGCTGGCGGGCTTCCATCGGCGAGGACACCGCCAATGAATATCTTTCGGATGAGTCCTACACCATCCCGGAGAACTTGTATATTGCCTCCCAGCGCGGCGCCGGCGAACGTTACCGAAAGCTGGCGGCCCGTTTTCTGCTCGACGAAACGTATTTCAACCCGCTCGCCGAAGGAAAGAACGTGCTCGCCGATCACCATGCCTACAGCTTTTGCAATGCGCTAAGTTCGGCCATGCAGGCCTACATCTCCGACGGAAGCCGCAAGCACCTGCGCGCCGCATCGAACGCTTTCGACATGATCGCGTCCACGCAGAGTTTCGCCACCGGCGGGTGGGGGCCCAACGAAAGCTTCGGTGCCCCCGAGAG
>JANYJA010000216.1 GCA_025358575.1 Terriglobia bacterium | reverse complement strand
TGATCGCAAAGTGATACCAGAAGCCGATGAGCGCCTGTCCTCCGCCGCTGCTGGCGAAGATGTGGGCCATCCCAAGGGCGAGTGACGGGGCGCCGCCGGTGCGGCTGAAGAGCGTCTGTTCGCCGACGCTGCTGGCGAGCGTCGACATCTGGGCGGCGGTGACGGGGAAGCCCCAACCGGAGATGGTCGCGACGGCGGCTGCGGCGGTTTTTCCGACGACTCCGGCGGGCGAGTTGACGGCGAAATAGACGCCGGGCTGCAGGACGCAGGAGGCGATCATCGCCATGATGGCGACGAAGCTTTCGAGCAGCATGCCGCCATAGGCGACGGGTCGGGCGTGGGTTTCGAGCGAAAGCATCTTGGGGGTGGTGCCGGAGGAGATGAGCGCGTGGAATCCGGAGATGGCGCCGCACGCAATCGTAATGAAGCAGAAGGGGAAGATTTTGCCGGCGAAGATGGGGCCGGTGCCGTCGGTGAAGCGGGTGAAGGCGGGCATCTGGAGCGTGGGGCGGACAAAAAGTATGCCGACGGCGAGCATGAAGACGACGCCGAGTTTGACGAAGGTGCTGAGGTAATCGCGCGGGGCGAGGAGCATCCAGACGGGGAGGGCGCTGGCGAGGAAGCCGTACGCGATGATGCAGAACGCGATGGTGAGCGCGGAGAGGGTGAAGAATCCGGCGAAGGAGGAGAGGGCGATCCACTGGCCGCCGACGATGCTGAGCATGACGAGGACGAAGCCGATGGCGGAACATTCGAGCACTTTTCCGGGGCGGAGATAGCGCAGATAGAAGCCCATGAAGAGCGCGATGGGCATGGTGGCGGCGATGGTGAAGGTGCCCCAGGGGCTGGTGGCGAGAGCGTTGACGACGACGAGGGCGACGACGGCGAGGAGGATCACCATAATTAGCAGCACGGTGAGGAGGGCGACCATGCCGCCGACTTCGCCGATTTCTTCGCGGGCCATGGCGCCGAGCGATTTGCCGTCGCGGCGGAGGGAGGCGAAGAGGATGATGAAGTCCTGAATGGCGCCGCCGAGGACCGCTCCGGCGAGGATCCAGAGGGTGCCGGGGAGGTAGCCGAATTGGGCGGCAAGGACAGGGCCGACCAGGGGGCCGGGGCCGGCGATGGCGGCGAAGTGGTGGCCGAAGACGATCCATTTGTTGGTGGGCTCGAAGTCGTGGCCGTTGCGTAGGCGTTCGGCGGGGGTGGCGCGGAGGTCGTCAAGGGCCATGACGCGGGCGGCGAGGAATTTGGAGTAGAAGCGGTAGCCGAGGGAGTAGACGCAGGCGGCGGCGAGGATAAACCAGATGCTGTTGACGGGCTCGCCGCGGGTGGTGGCGATGAGTGTGACGCTGACGGTGGCGAGGAGGGCGACGAGGGTCCAGAGGGCGATTTTCATGGTGGTATTCCGCAACAGCGCGGTTGATTTCAGAAGTTTAGCTGAAACCAGCGGACGACGGCATTCTTGGATGACGGGTGCTTGATCTTTACCCAGCCGGGTCCGGTTTCGGTAAGCTGGGCGGGTTCGATCGATTGAAATTGCATGGGGCCGGGCTTGTATCCCGCGGACTTCATGACTTCGCGGATCTGGTCTGGCGTGACGGTTACGCCGGGTTTGAAATCCAGGGTAATTTGGGATTTTTTGAGGTCGTACTTCGCGGCATCCACTCCGTCGATTTGATAGAGACGCACGGTGATGTTAAAAAATCCGCGAGGGGAAAAAACGCCATTCAAGAGCGCGACCACGCGCGTGATTTTGGTGGCATCGGGCAGCGATTGCGCTTGCGCGCAAAGAAAGATGGCTGCCGCTAGAGTGAGTTTCATCGATGCGCCCGCGTGCCGCGCCAAGTGGGGGCGGCGAGATAGTATTCGAAGAACAGAAAGTAGCCGCTACGCTGCTTCATGCGGCCGGAACCGGCGAGATTCTGCATTAAGGGGACTTGGCCGCCGACGCCGACCTGCCAGCGCAGTGAGGAGACTTCCAGAACAAGATCCTGCCTGAGGATGTTCCCGCCGGAGTTCACGGACAGCAAGCCGTTCACGCGGTCCTTGCCATCGTGGACGTAATTCGATTCGAAGGAGAGGATCAGAAGCTTGGGAAGACCCTCGTCCGGCATGCGAACCGGCAACACCTTATATTCGAATTGCGCATCGCTTCGAAACTGATTGGCGGGGCTGATACCGGTGTGGGTCACGAGATTATCGCGATAAGTGCTGTCCATCGCCATGCCCCATCGAACCTTGCTGAATCCCATGGTGACCCCCACATACGGGTCAAGAGTTCCCGAGCCAGTTTGGAGGGCGCGAGGAAGGAGGCCTTTGGGTCCGAGAAGAGAGTTATCGCCGGTTGGAACATAAGCGCCCAGCAGCGATGCGACGCGGAAAGTTGAGTTGGGCTTATCAATTTTGAACAGCGTGACCCGGGCGTAGGCGAGCAGATCTCCAGCGCCGGCGGAACTGAGACGGACGGGGCCGCGCGGCGAGGTGCTGGTGAGCGAACCAAACCCTTGATTGACATTGACGAACAGAGCCCATTTCGACGTGAGTCCGTATCCGATATTCACGGGGAACTGGACGCCGTGGAACGCACGGGTGGAGAAGGTCGGCTGGGAGTTGAATCGAACAATCATTTGATCCCGCGCAACCGGCAGGGCTGTTACAAATGTTGCTGGGGACGCGAAAGCGAGAGATGCGGAAAAACAAATGCCGGTGAGGGTGACTGGAAGGTTCGGCATGACTTTCGATCTTACCAACGGATCGGCGAGCGTCGCGTCTAATAGGGTCATGAGACTATTCGCAGGATTATTGCTGGTGTGTGCAGGCTGGGCGGGGACCGAGGCAGCCATACCAAATACGCCGAGCGGCGAGGCGTTTCGCACGTGGCTGGAGGCTTTCAATTCCGGCGATCGCGGGAAGATGTCCAGCTACTTGAGCAAATACGAACCGCAAGAAACGAGCCGCATCGACCGGATGATGGGGTTTCGCGAGCAGACGGGAGGCTTCACATTGGTTCGGGTGGAGAAGAACGAGCCGCTGCATCTGGAGGCGCTGCTGAAGGAGCGGGAAGGCAGCCACTATGCGCGGCTGACTATGGAGACTGGCGGCGAGCCGATTACGGTGAAGCATTTGGGGATCGACATGGTGCCGAAACCCGAGAGCGAGGCGGCGACGCCGCGGCTGGGGTTCGACGACGCCGTGAAAGCGTTGGACAGCAGGGCGAACGAACTGGCCGGGAAGGATCAGTTCTCAGGAGCGATTTTGGTGGCGCGCGGCGGGAAGGTCGTGCTGGAAAAGGCGTACGGGTTGGCGGATCGCGACAAGAAAGTCAGCAACAGCGTTGACACGCAATTCCGGATCGGGTCGATGAATAAGATGTTCACCGCGACAGCGGTACTGCAACTTGCGGGCGAGGGGAAGATCGATCTGGCGGCGCCGCTGGGCAAGTACCTTCCGGACTATCCCAATCACGACCTGGCGATGAAAGTTACGATTCGCCATCTATTGACTCATACCGGAGGAACAGGGGATATCTTCACCCCAGAGTACGAAACACACAAGCTCGAACTTCGCGAGTTGAATGACTATGTGAAGTTACTGGGCGCAAGAGGTCTTGAGTTTGAGCCGGGGTCTAAGTGGTCTTATTCGAACTATGGGTTTGTGCTGCTTGGAGCGGTGGTGGAAAAAGTCTCGGGGATGACTTACTACGACTATGTTCGTAAGAATATCTTTGCAAAGGCGGGGATGACTCACACGGATTCGCTGCCGGAATCGGAACGGGTAGCCATGCGGTCTACGGGTTACTTGCGGGAAGGCGGCCACTGGAAAACCAACGCGGATACGCTGCCGTGGCGGGGAACGTCGGCGGGCGGCGGTTACTCGACGGTTGGCGATTTGTTGCGGTTTGCCGAAGCGCTGGCGGGCGGGAAGCTCATTCCGCGGGCACTCGTATCGCAGATGACGTCAGCACAGGCAGGAGACGGGCAGATGCCGCTCGGGATGCGCTACGGGTTCGGGATGGTGATCGCGGACGGGCCTCAGGGCAAGCGCTTTGGGCATGGCGGCGGGGCGCCGGGCATGAACGGGGAACTGCGGGTATATATGAAATCGGGCATTGTGACGGCGGTGCTGGCCAACATGGATCCGCCGGCGGCATCGCGGCTTGCGGATTTCTTTGATGAGCGGATGCCAGTGGATTGATGAAATTGGTTTCAGCCGCGTTTGCAGGCGAGGGTTAGGCCGTCGCCGATGGGAATGACACTCAACCACACGCGTTCGTCGCGATGCAGTTTTTGATTTAGGGCGCGGATGGCTTGGGTGTCGTCGTCTTGAATGGATGGGTCGAGAATCTTGCCGTGCCAGAGGACATTGTCGATGGCGATTAGGCCGCCGGGGCGCACGAGCCGCAGGGAGCGTTCGTAGTAGCGGTCGTAATTGACTTTATCGGCGTCGATAAAGGCGAAATCAAAACTTCCGGCGGCGCCTTGCGCGAGCAGCGAATCGAGCGTTGCGACGGCGGGGCCGAGGCGCAGATCGATCTTGTGTTCGATGGCGGCTTCGCGCCAGTAACGCCGCGCTACCGAGGTGAATTCTTCGCTGACATCGCAGGCCACGATCTGGCCGTCATCGGGAAGCGCGAGCGCAACGGAGAGCGAGCTGTAACCGGTGAATACGCCGACTTCGAGAGTCCGCTGGGCGCGGAGGAGACGCACCAGCAGGGCCATAAACTGGCCTTGCTCGGGCATGATCTGCATCATCGAGTTGGGGAGGAGCGCGGTCTCTTCACGCAAGCGCTTCAATAGGCCAGGCTCACGGAGCGTGACGCCGCGGATGTAATCGGAGAAGTTCTGGGCGACGGCGGTTTGCTCGGTGGACATCACCTACATGGTTAACACAGGCGAATTGAGAAGTTGACCCGATGAGGACACTACGTTCTTGTGTGGACCCGGCTGACGGACAACATGGTGCTGTACGGAATTTCTTTCGTATTCCACGCCGCGGTGAAGGTGCTGAAACTGATGCGGCGTTGACGCGATGGTGAATGCAATCAGCGTGGATGTGGAAGATTATTTTCACCCCAGCGAAATCCAGAAAAATGGGCCGCAGGATTGGGACGCGCTGCCATCGCGCGTGGAGGCGGCGACGGATCGGGTGCTGGAACTGATGGCGAAGAGGGCGGTTCGCGGCACGTTCTTCGTCTTGGGATGGGTGGCGCGGCGGCACCCGGCCGTGGTGCGGAAGATTCTCAGCGGGGGACATGAACTCGGCTGCCACAGTTTGCTGCACCGGCTGGTTTACGATCTATCGCCGCAAGAATTCCGGCGCGACACCGAGGATGCGCAACGGGCCATCGCGGACGCGGGCGGGGTGCTGCCGCGGCTTTATCGGGCGCCCAGCTATTCGATTACGGAGAAGTCGCTGTGGGCGCTGGAGATTCTGGCGGAGTGCGGATTCACGCACGACTCGAGCATCTATCCGATCGCCCACGACCGGTACGGGATACCCGGGTTCGAGCGAGGGGCGCACCGGATCAAGACGCCGTCGGGAGAGATCACCGAAGTGCCGATCGCGACGGCGCGTTTGTCGGGGGGGCGCGTGATTCCGGTGGGTGGAGGCGGATACCTGCGGCTGCTGCCGTATCGGTACACGGCGGCGGGGTTACGGCGGGTGAATCAGATTGAGAAAACGGCGGCGTGTGTCTACTTTCATCCTTGGGAGATGGACAGTGAGCAGCCGAGATTGGCGAAGGGGTGGATCGCGGAATTGCGGACGTATCGTGGGCTGTCGACGATGGAAGCAAAGGTGGAGCGCCTGATGGCGGAATTCAGATTTGCGCCGATCACGGAAGTGTTTCCGGGTTCGCGGTAATGAAATGCCGATAGCGGTTCGCACGTTTGCGCCACAAGATGCGGCGGCGTGGGACGCCTACGTTCTGCGGCACGAGCATGGCACGCCGTTTCATCTGATTGCGTGGAAGAACAGTATCGAGCAGACGTTTCGCTATCGGCCCTACTATTTGGGTGCTTGGGATGGAGAGGATCTGCTCGGGCTGGTGCCGCTGTTTCTGGTGCGCAATGTGGTAATCGGGAAAGCGCTGATTTCGTCGCCTTTTGCGGTTTACGGGGGAATTCTGGCGGATTCAGGGCCGGTGCGCGAGACTTTATACCGGCACGCGGCGGATTTGGGAAGGACTCTGCAGGTGGATCATGTGGAGTTTCGGAACTTGGATGATAGCCAGTGCGTGGCGGGGAGCAATATTTCACGCTATGTGACTTACACGCAGGATATCGGGGTGGATGAGGCGGCGATACTAGAGCAGATTCCGCGCAAAACGCGCTACATGGTGCGAAAGGCGCTGAAGAATGGGCTGACATCGCGGCACCATCGGGAGTCGATTGATGTTTTCGAGCGCATGTACTCGCGAAACTTGCAGCGGCTGGGAACGCCGGCATTTCCGCGACAACATTTCACCAACCTACTACTGCATTTCGGAAAAGCCGCCGATATATGTGAGGTGAGCAGCGGGGGCAAGGCAGTTGCCGCGGTGATGAGTTTCTATTTTCGCGATCAGATTCTTCCGTATTATGGGGCGTCGGATCCGGATTGCAATGAGCTGGCGCCGAATAATTTTATGTATTACGACCTGATGTGCTGGGCGCGGCGCGAGGGTATCGCGAAGTTCGATTTTGGGCGAAGCAAGAAAGAGAGTGGATCGAACGAGTTCAAGTCGCGATGGGGGATGCGGGAGCGCGATCTGCCTTACGAGATGCTGCTGGTGAATCGCAAAAAGCTGCCGGATTACACGCCCAACAACCCGATGTTTGCGTGGCCGATCAAGGTATGGCAGAAGCTGCCGCTAGGGGTGACGCGGTTGCTTGGGCCGTCGCTGCTGCGGCTGGTTCCGTAGGTCGTTCGAGTTTCATTTTAGGCGGGTAACTCAATGGTAGAGTGCCTCTCACACACAGAGGAAGCTGCAGTGTTCGAATCCTGCTCCGCCTACCAATCCTTATGAATGTTCTCTTCCTGGCGCACTGCGTTCCATTTCCGCCGAACAAGGGTGAGAAGATCCGGGCCTTTGAAGAGATTAAGGCGCTATCGCGGGAACATCGGGTTCACTTGGCGTGTTTCGCGCGGGATGCCGCCGACGCGAAGGGTGCCGCGGGACTGACGGGATATTGCGAATCGGTGCATGTGGAAGTGCTGCCGTTTGCACCCTCACTGGCGCGGGGCGCGATGCGGTTCGTTACGGGCGGCTGCCTCAATGAGGGGTACTACGAGAATGGGGCGCTGCATGAGTATGTGAGCAGATTAGCCGAGGACGTTTCATTCGATGCCGCGGTCGCGTACACACTGCCGATGTGCCAGCACGTGCCACGTGGCGTGCCGGAGCTGTTCGACATGGTGGACGCGGATTCGGAAAAGTGGGCGGAGTATGCGCGTATGCGGCGGCTGGGATTTCTGTATGGGATGGAATCGCGGCGTCTGCGGGAGCGCGAGCTGTGGCACGGAAACCGGGCTGAGGCCGTGTATCTGACAACACTGCCTGAAACGCGGGTCTTTCGCGGAGCGATCCCGGGCGAGAAGTTGAAGGTGATGGAGAACGGGGTGGATTTTTCTTTCTTCGATCCGGACTTGGAGCATGCGCGGCCGAAAGGCGGTGAGGGGCAGTTCGTTGCGTTCGTGGGCACGATGGACTATTTTCCGAACATCGATGCGGCGTGCTGGTTCGTTTCGGAGACCTTTCCTAAGTTGCGCGCGCGGCACCCTGGGCTCAGGTTTGTCATTGTGGGGAATCGTCCGGCCAAGGCGGTGAGGCAACTGGCACGGATCGCGGGCGTCACCGTCACCGGGGGGGTTCCAGATGTGCGCCCGTATTTGGCGTATGCGGCGGCCGTGGTCACGCCGCTCCGGCTGGCGCGCGGGATTCAAAACAAGGTTCTTGAGTCACTGGCGATGGGGAGGCGAGTCCTCGCCAGCACCGAGGTGTGCCGCACTTTCGGCGATAAAACACCTTTCGGAGTGGTTCGGTGCGGCTCAGTGAATGAGTTCGTGGAGGGTGTCTCGCGCGAACTAGATAGGCCGGTGGAAGTTGAGCGGACGATCCGGGACGGGGCGGCGGGCCGGTTTTCGTGGGAACGCAATTTGCACGATTTCGTGAGCCAGATCAATGCGATTGCGCGGGTGCCGCTGCTGCGATGAATATCCTTTACCACCATCGAACGCGCGCGACGGACGCGCAGGGCATCCACATTTTTGAAATCGCACAGGCGATGCGCGAGCTGGGGCATTCGGTTGAGATCGCTTCATTGACCGCGGGGCACGGGGCACCGGCGGCCTCGCTAGAACAGGCGGGGCCTTCGCGACTTCGCGAGATGTTGCGGGTGAGCGAGCTGATCCAGCTTGGATACAATCTGGCGGGGCTCCCGTATCTTCTATGGAAGATATATCGCGGGTCGATTGATTTGATTTATGAGCGTTACTCGCTGTTCAACTTTTCAGGGGTGATTGCGGCTAAGCTGTCGCGGCGGCCGCTGATTCTAGAGGTGAACTCACCGCTGGCGCTCGAGGAATCGCGACAGCGAATCAGCGGGCGAATTCCGCTGGCGTACTGGTCGGAGCGCGTTATTTGCAATATGGCAACGAAGGTAGTAGTGGTGTCTTCGCCATTGCGCCGAATGCTGGTGGCGAGCGGCGTTCAGGATGACAAGCTGCTCGTGATTTCGAATGGAGTCAATCCAAAGGCGTTTTTGGGAGGTGCTGAATCGGGGCGGCTGCGAGAGGCACTAGGGCTGACGGGCAAAACCGTCATCGGATTCGTGGGGTGGTTTAAGACATGGCACCGCGTGGATCTGCTGATCGCGGCGTTCGACGACTGGAAACTGGCCGAAAGCGGGGCTGCGCTGCTGCTGGTGGGCGACGGACCGGCGATGCCGGAGCTGCTGGCGTTAACGCAGAAGCGGAATCTGGGCGCGTCGGTGAAGTTTTCAGGCGCGATTCCGCATCGGGAAATTCCGATGTATGTGGACCTGTTTGATATTGCGGTTCAGCCGGCGGCGAATGAATATTGCTGTCCGATGAAGATTTTAGAGTATATGGCTTTGGGAAAAGCGATTGTGGCTCCGCGCCAGGAGAATGTGCGGGAATTGCTGCGGGCCGACGAAGCGCGCTTTTTCGCGCGTGGAGATGTTGTGCAACTGGGGGGGGCGTTGTCTGAACTGGTGGACGACGCGAGGTTGCGACGCGAGATCGCGGGGCGAGGGCAGCGGGCGGTTCAGGACCGCGGATTTTTGTGGAGCCGCAATGCTGAGCGGGTGCTGGCTTCGGTGTCAGTGCCGGACCGAGGCGAGAAGCAGCTCGCGGTAACGGGCGACCATCCGAATTAGTGAGTATTCGCGCTGGCAGACTTCGCGATTGTGGAGGCCGGCGGCACGGCGGAGAGCGGGTTCGGATGCCCAGGAACGCAGCGCGGCAGCGTATGCGGGGATGTGATTGACCGGCACGATGCACGGGCCGGGGCAAGAATTCAGGATCGATGCGCAATCGCCGACATCGGTGCAAATAGCAGGCAGACCGCAGGACATGGCTTCCAGCAGCGACAGAGGCATCTGTTCGGTAACGGATGACATAGCAAAAAGGTCGAAAGCGGAGAGCGCTGTTTCGACAGCGCTGGAAGGTCCGGTGAATCGCATGCGTTGGGAGATACCGAGGTCGCTGGATTGCCGTTCGAGTGCGGCGCGGCATTCACCATCGCCAACGAGAACGAGCACACTGCCGGGAAGCCGGGCTTGGGCGAAGCCATCGAGAAGCAGCGCGAGGTTTTTTTCGGGGCGCAAACGACCTACGAATCCGACGACGAATGCGCCTGCAGGTATGCTCCATTCGCGGCGAAAGGGGGCTGCGGAAATGCCCGGCTGGAAACGGTCCGTATCGATGCCGTTGGGGATGTAGTGCAGGTTTTTAGACGCTACGCGGTACCGTCTGGTCGCAATTCGGAGGAGCGTTTGAGAGGGAATGATGGCACCGGCGATGCGATTGAGCAGCACGCGGCGAGTGAGCACGCGGCGAAGCTTTAGAGTTACAGCTTCCTCGGGGCCAAAGCCATCTTCGGTATGGAGCGTCGGAACGCCCGCGAGCCAGCCGGCGGCGACACCATCGATGGCACCCCAGTTGTAAGTCATTACGAGATCGGGCGCTTGCCAGCGGATCAACCGGCACAGCGCGGCGATGGAGACGAAGGCGTTTTTGGAGGATGGAGGGTCTAGAAAGTGAGCGTTGAGTTCGGGTCGGAGGCGTTCGGCCGCGGCGCGGTTGCGGTCCATCGCAAGAATGGAATGCGCGAAATCGGGGCCGAGGGCGTTGGCGATATTCACGAAGCGCATCTGCGCGCCTCCAGCTTCAAAGCTCGGAAAAATGTGAAGGATACGCATTCCCGCTCGCGAAATTTTAGGCGACGGCGGCAGGGAGGCTGTCGTGTTGGCGCTCCCGATACCAGTCGACGAATTTGGCGATGCCGAGTTCCAGCGGCGTCGCAGGGGAATAACCCAGAATGCTTTGCGCACGGGTGATGTCGGCAAACGTGATGGGAACGTCGCCAGGCTGATCGGGGAGCCACCGGAGCTGCGCGGATTTCCCCAGAGCGCGCTCGATGGTTCGGATCAGAGTGACCAATTTGACGGGGCTCGAGTTTCCCAGGTTGAAGACATCGAAGCGGCAGGGGTAGGCTAAAGCGGCTACAATTCCCGATACGGTGTCATCGACGAAAGTGTAATCGCGCGCGCTGTCTCCATCGCCGAAGACGGGCAAGGAGGATCCGGAATCGATCATTTGAGTGAACTTTCGGATCGCCAAGTCGGGGCGCTGGCGCGGGCCATAGACGGTAAAGAACCGCAGGCAGACCACCGAGAGGTCATAAAGATGCGAGTAGGTGTAGCAAAAGTGTTCGGCGGCAAGCTTGGACGCCGCATAGGGGGAGATGGGCTGGCTGAGAGGATCGTCTTCCCGGAAGGGGACGCGGTTGGCAATGCCGTAAACCGAACTGGACGAAGCGAAGATGAACTTTCGAACGTGGCAGCGGCGCGCAGCATCGAGCAGGGCGACCGTGCCCTGGACGTTGACGCGTTCATAGAGCAGCGGATAGTCGAGCGAGGGGCGGACGCCGGCGCGAGCCGCCAGGTGAATGATAGTTTCGGGCTGGGTCTGTTCGACGACGCGATCAACGTCAGCAGCGTTGGCGATGTTGAGGCGAAAGAAATCGATGCGACCGCACTCCTGAACGGCATCGAGATTGGCGAGCTTTTCACGAGGGGAGTAGAAGTCATTGAGATCGTCGACCACGACAAGTTCGTGACGTTCGCTTAACAGGCGCTCGCACAAGTGGGAACCAATAAAACCGGCACCGCCGGTTACGAGAATCTTCATAGGGATGGCTCTTTTTCGACAGCCGCAAAAACACTTTCAAGACTTTCCAGGACTTCGGATGCCACACGATTCCAGGATCGCGACCGGCCCCAGGCTGAGATGGCTTCGCGATCCCAGGGAGCGGTAAAGGCCCGGGCAAGGGCGGCGAGCAAAGCGTGAGGGTCGTTCATGGGAACGACAAATCCGACGTTTTCGGACGGCAGCATAGCGGGGATGCCGCCCACGTTGGTGGCGACAACGGGCGCACCGCAAGCGAGAGCTTCGTTGACGACATTGGGCCAGCCTTCGCGATCGCTGGCGAGACAAAATACATGAGCCTCGGACATGAGTTCGGCCAGGGTGTCCGGCTCAACGGGGCCGGTGAACTGGACAAAGGGTTGCAAATTCAATTCGGCCACGAGGTCATGCAAAATGGGTGCGAAGTTACCTTCCGCGCCGCCGCCGCCCGCGATTACCAAGTGCACCGGGATGCCACGTTCGCGCAGACCGGCTAAGGCGCGAATCACGTGGTGATGTCCCTTTCGCTCGATCAGATATCCGGTGGAAAGCAGCAGATGGACAGTTGGGGGAAGATTCAACTTAGCGCGAACATCACCCGCGGGACGGCGGAAGAAAATGGAAGAATCGATGCCGTTGGGAATCACCCGCGTGCGATGGGGCTTCGCCCCGCAGGAGAGGGCAAATTGTCGCAAAGGTTCCGAAACGGCGATGATTCGGGCGGCTCGTCGGATGGCCCAGCGGATGGCGACGCCCCGCCACCGAAACGAAGCGTGAAGCGTCTCATTCCCGCGCAGAGTGATTGTGAACGGACAGTGAAAATACCAAGCCAGGAGCGCGGCGGCGATGCCATCGGGAAAGGCAAAGTGAGCATCGATGATGTCGAACGAATACCGGCGGCGGAGACGCTGGACCGGCACGAGCAACTGCCAAGCCAGCGCGAGCGCGTTGAGCACGCCGCCCAGGGGCGGATAAAACCATGGCGGATGGATAACCTCCATGGAGCCGTCCGTCAGCGCGGCGACGGGAAGCCTTTCGGTTTTCCGGCCGGCGTTGTTGCCGTATTCGAAGATGGCAATGGGCGCAACCACTTTTACTTCGGCGAGCTGGCTGAGACTCGCGAGACGCGCTCGAACAAACACGCCGAGTTCTTTGCGGGCGGAATTCGGATAGGTGCAACTGAGGCTGAGCACGCGCAATTTTCCGTTTTGAGTCATTGGGCCCGAGCCGTTCCGGGAAGCCTGAATTGCATCGCCAAGGTTCGAAACATGCGCCGCTCCTCAGGAACGAGAAAGCCAGTCGCCGCCAGGAGAATGACGAATAGGATGGCAAGGCTGGCACCCCAAACAATCTGCATTGCAGTGCCGTGCACGGGAGCGATCGCAAAGAGCGCGACCGCGGCGAGAGAACATGCCGCCAACCGACCCAGGCGGCGAAATTCAAACGCGAACGGACGGACGCGTTGCGCTTCGCGCACGCTGGTAGCGAGCAGGATGAGAAAAGTGATATTAGTGGCCAGAACGGCGCCCCATACGTGGTAGGTGGGAATCAGAAGCGCATAAGCGACGAAGCAACAGAGCGCCGATATGGTGGTGACGCGCGCTTCCAGGGCGGTGCTTTGCCCCAGCAACAATCCGTTGCGGAAGTAATCGGCCATTTCTCGAAAGAGGTAAGCCAGCGCGACCCACGGGATGTAGACGGCACATTCCTGATAACGCTTATCGAGCAGCAAGGCGACAGCCGGCTTAGCCAGAAACGCCAGCGGAAGAGCGATCAAGACAAGCCCCAGAGCGAGATAAGTAGCGACCCGCGCATAAACCGCTTCGCCCTGCGGGGTTCGCACGAGCGCGAACATTTGCGAGCGCCAATAGGTGTTGAAGGGAGCGGCGGCGTAGGAGATCATCATTCCGGTTTTGTAGGCGATGGCATAAATGCCAAGCTCGCTCAGCGTGACGTAATGCTGCAGGAAAAAACGGTCTCCGAAATGGATCAAGAACATCGCCAGCGCGCTGAACACGAGGGGCATGGAGTAGCGTGAAAGATCGCGGAAATACTGCCAGTCCATGACGAATTCGATGCGGCTGAGGTGGCTGGAAGTGAGAGCTAGCGCGAAGGTCAGGGAAGTGGCCAAGCTGCTCCACAGGAGGCCTTTCGGGCCTAAGCGAAAACCGATTACGAGAGTCGCGTTAAGGACCAACGCCATGGTGAAGCGGCAGACGTACCAGACAACAAATTTTTTCGAATCGTTGGCCGCGCGGAGGCAACTAAAGCCAATCTCCTGCGGCAGCGAGAACCCGAAAGAAAGAAACAACAGCCAAAAATACGAGGCGTATTTGGCATTTCCGAGTATTAGATAACTGATTTGATGCGCACCCAAGCAGCCAATGAGTCCGACGGCGGCGCCGATCAGGATGGCACCACCAAAGGCGGTGCTGGTGTAGCGGTCGCGCATTTCGGGGGTGGAACAACACTCGTAAAAATAGAAGAGAGCGTGGCCGAGGCGCAGGCCGATCAACATGGTGACTACAGCCGAGGTCATGTCGAGCAACTCCATCAACCCGTAATCGGCGGGGGACATGAAGTGGGTGTACAGCGGCAGCAGAATAAAACCCGCGGCGCGTTCCAGAATTACAGCGATGGAGTAAGCCCCGGAGTGCGTCAGGATGGCTTTATAAATGGATCTCGAGGTGGGACCGGGCGGCGGCTCTTCGGGCGGCTGGAGGCAGGCGCGTTCGAACTGAGCCGTCTTGCTTTTCCAGGAGGATTCCCGCGCGCGTTGCAATCCTGCCTCGGCGAGCCGAGTCGCGAGACTGGGATCATCCAAGAGGGAGCAGCAGGCGGCGGCAATCTCGACCGGCGAATTGCCGTCGACCAGCAGCCCGGTTTGGCCATGCGAGACGGCATCCGGGACGCCGCCCGCATTGCCGCCTATGACGGGCTTGCGGCATGCGCCGGCTTCGAGGAAAACCAGTCCAAACCCCTCTGTATCGCCATCGTCCAGCGTGCGGTTCGCCATAATAAATACTTCGGCAGTTCGGTAAAAAGAGATTAGTTCGGAGTCTGAAACGGCGCCGACAAATATTACGCGATCGGACACGCCATGAAGCTCAGCTAGCGATCGGAGAGCGTCGAGCGTCTTGCCGCTGCCCACGACCATGTAAACCAGATCGGGGTGCTTTTCCAAAATGAGGGGAAGGGACTCAATTACGCGGTCATGACCTTTGCGGATTTCGAGGCGACCGACCGTGAGGAGCACGCGCTTTCCGCGCAGACCGAAACGATTTAGCAAGCCAATATCGGAAGGGCCCGGCGTGAAGCGATCGATATCCACTCCATTGGCGATCACTTCGATCCTGTTCTGGGCGATGCCGCGGGCCCTCAGTTCGCGGGCCGTAAAAGAACTGACCGCGATTACTTTCTCGGCGCGTCTCAGAGCCCGCCACGAGGACCAGTTCGCCAAGCGCGAACCGGCGCCGGTAGTGACTTCTTCGCCGTGGATGTAGTGGACGATAGGCAGACCGAAGCGACGCCGCACCGCGGTGCCGAGCCAGTACAGCGAGAAAAGCTCTCCGATGACAACGGCCGACGGACGTTCGCGCTCGATTTCAGCGAATACCCGGCGAGTCACTTGATTGCGAATGCGGCGGTCTTCAAAGAGAAATCTGGCAGCGGCGTGCCATATGGATCGCGGCGGGGGCCGGAGCGGAGGCCGCAGCAAATCGAGGCGCTCAACGCGAAACGGCTGCGCGGCATCGGCTTCACGCCAGCCTGGAAACTCGCTTTGATCGATATAGCCGCGCGAAGGCGCAATCACCGATACCGAACCGGCGAGGTTGCGGCATAAGTTTGCATAGACGCTCGCCGAGCCTCCGATAGCGGGAGGAAATACGCTGGCGATGAAGAGGCACTTCACGTCACAAACTTTCCGCCTCTACGCGAGAAAAGATTACGTCACTCTGGCCCGTGACGGCGGAGCGAAGACGCTTCGGCCGCGAACCTTCAGCGCCTTCGAGGTAACTCAGCCCCGAGTAGCTGTTTTCGATGGAGTAACAGTGAAACCCCAGCTCTCGAAAAGTGCGGATCAACGTTTCGGGAGTCTGCCCCTGCCGCTCCAGCACCGAAGGATTGATCTCCGTAATCACTTCCAGCTGCGGGCGGCATGACTTCAGAATAGGCAGCAGCCCCTGAATCACGGACCACTCCGAACCCTCGACATCGATCTTGATGAGCCGCGCGGATTGAATTTCGCGAGCGTCAAGAATGGTCGCGAGCGGAGCCGCGGGAATCTGACAGTTGGCCTTGAATCCATACAATTCGGCCCAATCGGGATTGGTGCTCATCATCCCGCTATTGGCGGCGTAGGCGGAGAAGAGCGTGAGGGAATGCTCCCGATCGGATGCCGCAATATTGACGGCGCGCACGTTCGCCGCGGAATTGGAGGCGAGGTTGCGCGTGAGCTTGACGAAGGTATCGGGCGAGGCTTCGATCGCGACCACCTTGCCGGACGCCCCGACCAGTGCCGATGCAAGGAGGCTGAAGTAACCGATATTGGCTCCCACGTCAACGAAAGTGTCGCCCCGCGAGAGGCGGCGGGCGATCCAACGGGTAAGGTTCGGTTCCCATTCGCCGAAGTAGTAGATGTAACGCTGGATCAGATCTTCGACGTTGCACTCAATGCGGCTGCCGAAAGAGGTTCGAGCGGTAGCCGTGAACTTTCGCCAACCCAGAAAAGGCGTGACCACGTGCGACCAGCAGGCGGCCTTTCCCCACGCAAACGGAGAGTAGCGAATGTAAGCCCGGGTTAACGGGATGAGGGTTCTGGCGGCCGATTGGCGAAGCGTGGAAGCAGGGATGTTCATGCGGACTGTCTCGAATTGCGAATCTGGTGAAAAATTGCGTGGAAAAAGCGGCCGAGGTTGAGGTCGTACGCCAGACTTTCGCGCACGCAAGCTGCAGCTTGGCGGAAATTGCGGGTTTGATGCAGATAGCGGCGACCCAAATCCCACATGCCGGCGGCATAGATCCGGGCGGCCTGAGCGTCTCCGGAATCGGCCAATCTCTTGTGGTGTTTAATGAGCACTTTCCAGGTGAATCCAAGAATTCTGGACGGATCGCAGGTGGTCAAGCTGTGCGCGCGCCAGCTGTAGATATAGAGAGGCGAGGGAATGTACAGGAATCGCTTGCCCCCTTCGATCATTCGAATATTTAAGTCCCAGTCCTCGCGGATGGTGAGCGTTTCGTCATAGCCGCCGATGGCTACCAGATCTTCGCGGCGGAAAAAGACGCCGCGGCGGATAAAATCGTCCGCGAGAATCCCATAAAACAGATCGCGCACAGGCACGAGGGAGCGCACGATTGTTGGCGTCTCATCGCTCACGCGGAGAACGTCGGTGACGCACCAGCTTGCGCCGGTTTGGGTAATAGCGGATTCGATGGTGGCGAGCGCGCCGGGGGGCAGGGCGTCATCCGCGTCGACGAACATGACGTACCTTGCCTGTGACGCTTTTAGCCCATGGTTTCGGGCGGCGGAAGGTCCCTTGTTGCTTTGATGGAGATATCGGACGCTGGCGTGCTTCTGGTATTGCGCAACCACCGCGAATGTGCCGTCAGATGAGCCATCGTCTACAACGATGACTTCGAAATCGGGCATGGACTGACCCAGAATGGAATCGATCGCGCGGCCGAGGTACTTCGCGCAATTAAACGAAGGGACGATTACGGAGATCAAAGGGTTGGGCGAAGCCCCGGCGTCAAGCGTCATTGCCTTTACTATCGGCACTTCCTCCAATTAGAGGAGGGCGTCAAGCGGAAACGGCGGAAAGACTCGTCTCCTGTTTGGCAGCAATGTCATATGCCCTCTCGCCGGGGTCCACTTCGAGCAGAGTCGCCGCACACATGCACAGCATGTAGGTCAGATCGAAATCGATTCGCGAGAGGAACGTGCCGCCGACGGCAAAGGCGATTAGCGCGGTTTGGATGGCCCGGGCCCGGCTTGCCGTGGCGGGGTGGGATTCGCGGGTGCGGCGGGCTAATCGTCCCATACGGAAGATAGTCCCGAATAGAAGCAGGAGATAGACGACGAGCGCGAATATTCCGGAATCGACCAGCATTTGAAGGTAGGTGTCGTGGATGACAATTTCGGTCTCTTCATCGCGGTCGGTATAGCGGGATAGCAGCCGCTGTTGATTCTCTTTCCCGTATCCAACACCGAAGATAGGGTGATCCAGCCACATGGCGATTGCGGCGCGGTAGTTGTCGAGGCGATTTCCGCCGGCTTCGCCGGACTTCATGGTGGAAAGCCGGTCGACGTAAGATTCGCGCACCAGATAGAAGGCCGGGAAGCAGAGGGCAGCCATCAGCACTAAGGTGGCGAGGCGATGTCGCGAGGTGAAAGCCGTGAACAGCAGAACGGCGGCTAGGGAGAGCGCAGCGCCGCGAGAATAGGTCATGATCGCGCCAGCCATGGCTAAAACGACCATGCCCAGCATCGCCATTCGCAGCCACCGCGATTTTGCGGTCGGACGGAGGTGCCAGCATAGAGCCATGCCCATCACGAATGCGAGGGCCATGGAGTTGTTATCCGAAAGGAGGCCGCCGTATCCGCCGGAGAATCGCACGCCACCGGACACGAGTCCGAAAAGGCCGAATTTCGAGGCCAGCACCCCCATGGACACAGCGATGACGAGCAGCAGGGTGGCCAGTTGATCTCCGGTTTCGATGAGCAGCGGAATGAGGAGGCTCATGACGACCATCCGCAGATAGAAGAGAAAGGGATCAATCGCAATTGAGCTATTGACCGCGAAGAGCACGGAAAGGGCGAGCGGAATTTGAAGGACGAGTAATTGGCGGACGATGGGATTTCTAAGGAAGCTTGCGGCGTTTCCGAAATAGCGGACGCTGCCGGCGAGCGTGGCAATGGCGAGGACCAGGGAATAGGGATAGCTTCCGGAAGACCAGGCGAGCACATCGGGACGCATGACCGCGAACCAGACGTACCCGTAGAGCCCGATGCGGGGGCGGAAGAGAGCGGTAACGGAAAGCGCCGCTACGATCGCGAGCAGGATCAGTTCGCGCATGAGTGGCTGATGGAACCAGCGTCTGCTTCTTTATCGGTCGGACGGCCCCAAACATATACAGCGGGCCGCGGAGGATGACGGGCGAGGAAGGATGGCCCACTTGGGGTTGTCGCAAAGTCCGACTCCGGTGGAGGAGCACCCGGGAGCTCCGAGGCCGGGCTGCGTGCTGACAATTTCCAGCGCGGCGTTAACCCAATTCCAGGCATTCTGGCCGGAGAGCGCGCCGTCATTTATGCCAGGCAGGAAACTCGCGGCGGCGCGTTCGATGTGAGCATATCCATGCTCGACATCGTTGGGGGGATTGCTGAACCAGGTGGTTTGAGTTTGATTGGGAGGCATGAAAGCGGCGAACCACGAAGCCCAGGTTTGAAAATAGCCGCTATTCGAGGCTTGGAGCGCGGGGAAGCGGTAGTCATCGGTGAGCCACGGGTTAGTGGCGGGGTCGGTGATCAGGTGAATCAGATTTTTGGAAAGCGCGACTTGCAGAGGGGTGACATCGGAAAAGCCAAGTTCTTTGACGCGGCCGAGCGTCAGGCGCAGAAAGTTGTCCTGCCATCCGGATGACGTTATGGAAGCGATGGCGGGGTTAATGGATGGATCTCCGCCGCCGGACCCATCGTAGGAAGGCGTGAACAAAGGGTTGGCGCGGCCGTTATTCGCGCTTTCAAAACCCCAGCACCATTTGTCGGTTGTGGTGTCGGCGTTGTAGCCGGCGCAGGTGGCGTCGACGGGGGGGTAACTGCCTTGCTGGATTTGGAAGACGCCTTCAAACACGGCGATGTTGTTGTGGAGTTTGTTGGTGAAGTAAGCTTGTTCGGGGGAATTGTCGGGTGCGATGAAGGCGGTGTGGGCCAGGGTCCTCAGGGCCCAGGCGACGCCCCGCTGCTGAATGCCCTGGGCGTTGAAAAATCCCCAGTCGTTGTGACGAGTGTAGTTCGCGTTGGCGGCGGGGTTGGAGGCGGCGAGGTTGTAGCCGTTCCAAAAGTAGAGTTCTTCGAGCAGATACCAATCACCGAGGATGAGATAGGGGACATAGGCGAAGTCGGCTTGGTGGGCCATGTCATAGGTCCAGGGGCCGTTGGTAACGGCGCCGACGGGGGTGACCACATCGGCCGGAGCGGTCCAGGTGTAGTTCCAACTGCCGGCCCAGAGGGTGGGGCGCGCGTCGATGGAGATCACATGGCCGAATGCCGGCGCGGCGGCATTCGCACCGGTGCACGATAGGCCGCAGAACGCGGTAGAGTCGTTGCGCGATTCGCGCACATGGACGGGGACGTAGCCGGATACTTCAGCGTTGTAGCCGAAAACCTGAAATAGTCGCGGATCAAAGGTGTACAGATAGCGGACGTTCCAGCGTGGCGTGTAGCCAATTTCGGCGCGACCGCCGGTGGTGGGGAAGTAGGGCTGGAATTCAGCGACCTCACCGAAATCGTCGCCGTGGTCGCCTTGATTGAAGGTTTGGACCTCCTCCGTGATTCCGTGAGGGGAAACAACGCGGGTGGTGTCCCAGTTTGGCAAGGCCAAGGTGGAGATCATGTAGGGCAGGTTGTAATCGATTTTGGGTGAAAGCGGCGTGGCGCCGCTCCAGAAAGTTTTGCGCCACCGCGAGGTGGCATAGTGCGTAAACGCGGGGCGTGAGTAAAGAGTGTTGGCGAGTGACGGGCCGTTCTTAAGAGCGAGCGAATAAGTTTGGTCCTGGAGTTTGGTGCTCCAGCAGTTTTCCAGAATATATTCGACTTTGACGCCTTTCCAGCCGGTATAAAAGGTCAGGACAAAGATGGGATGGAGCGAGCGGTAACTGTCCCAGCCAAGGTCATAGGCGAGCGCGGAGCTGCGATCTTCGACGATAGCCTGCGTCGCGACGGGGCCTTTTAGCCAATAGGTGAATGCTCCCGCGGCGAGCATGGCGCGGGCGTCGGCGACGAGGGTGGAACCGTTGGCGATCTCGATGTCCGCGTCCCACGATGCAGCACCGCCGCCAGCATCGAAGGCCAGCATTTGTGAGCCAGTGAGTGGAGCACCACCGGAAGATGGTGACAGGTTCTCGACGAAATCAACGGTGCCGGCCGTGGCGGTAAACGAGATGAGCGCGTGTTTGAGGCTTCCATCGGGCCAGCGATTCATCACGTCGCACTGCCACAGCGAGAACGGAATACCATTGAGCCGCGGCTGGGCAAAATTCAGGATCTCTCCCTGCTTAAATAGGCGGGAGATGGTGAACGGTCGCGCGGGGTGAGGGCTTACGGAAGTGCCGATCACGACACCATTGCCGGACAGGGAAATGGCCGCGCAGACTGACGTCAAGAGCGAAGTTAGAACTATGGTTTTGAGGAAACGTACTTCAATCATTTTGAAAGATAGAGGCGAAAATTAAATGCGCGTTAAAAAAGAACAGTGCTATTCAGCGGCGTTCTTATCACTAACACGGCTATTTATTTTTTCTCTCCATCTGACAAAAATTAAAATGTTCCAAAGTTTTTGCTGGTGATTGTGCTGGCCGGACAGATGCTGCGCGATGATCCGCTCGACTCCCGGCTGGTTGAAATAGTCGGCGAAACCGCTCGATTTCATGGATGATTTCAAATGGTCGCACAAACCATTCTTGAACCATTGCGAAAGTGGAACCGAGAATCCCATCTTCGGGCGTTCGAGGATGGGCGCGGGCACGAGCGGGGCGACGACCTGTTTGAAAAGGTGCTTTCGGGCGCTGCCACGAATGTGCCATTCGGGAGGGAGCCGGAAGCCGAGTTCGGCCAAGCGGTGATCGAGCCAGGGCGGGCGGCTTTCGAGCGAATAGGCCATGGTGGCGCGGTCGGTCTTGACGAGGATGTCGCCGGGCAGGTAGGTTTCGAGATCCACAGCTTGAAGTTGCGTGAGCGGCGGAAGATGGGCGTAGGGGGCGAAGCGGGCGCGGAAAGATTCGCGCGGTGAATATCCGGCGAGTTGTCGCTGAAGTTCGGGAGAGAGGATATCGTCGAGCGATGTGTCGCGGAAGGTGGACATCGAGGTGAAATAAGAATCCGCCAGGTTCATCGACAGATTCTGAAGCAGGGTCTTGGCGCGAAATACTTGGGGGAGATAGTCGAATTTAGGATACAGGCCGGCGCCGACGCGAATGACGGATGCGCGGAACCACTCGGGAAATCGCGATCGCAGCTTTTCTTCGAGGATGCCGAAGTAGTATCGCCGGTAACCGCCGAAGATCTCATCGGCGCCATCGCCGGAGAGCGCGACGGTGACGTGCTTGCGGGTCATTTTGGCGAGGTGCAGCATGGGGATGGCGGAAGAATCTCCGAACGGTTCATCGAAATGGCGCGAGAGCATGTCCAGCATTTCGGGATCGGCGGCATCCACAATTTCTTCGCTGTGTTCGGTGTGGTAGCGGTCGGCGACTAGGCGGGCGTAGCTGAGCTCATCGAACTCCTTGTTCTGAAATCCAATGGAGAAGGTTTTGACAGGACGTGAAGAGTGCTGGCTCATCAGGCCGACGACCGCGGCGGAATCCACTCCGCCGCTGAGGAATGCGCCCAGCGGGACGTCGCTGATCATGCGGCGCTGCACGGCGTCGGAAGTCAAGGCGCGAAGTTCTTCTAATGTATCGGGGAGCTTGGGCGTGCCGGCGTCGAACTTGATTTGCCAGTAACGGCGCGTGGAAAAGCCATTGGCTTTGACGAGAAGCGAATGGCCCGGCAGCAGTTTACAGATGCCTTGATAGATGGTTCCCGGATCGGGAACGTAGGAGAGGGCGAGGAAATCGGCCAGCCTGGGGGCTGAGATGGCGGCGTTGAATTGCGGCAAAGCGGTGAATGCTTTGAGCTCCGAGCCGAAAGCGAAGCGCGTTCCGGCAAGATTTTCGGCGTAGTACAAAGGCTTCTCGCCAAAGCGGTCGCGGGCGAGAAAAAGTTCGCGCTTGCGGCGATCCCAAATGGCGAGCGCGAACATGCCGTTGAGATATTCGGGGAGACGCTCACCGGCTTCTTCGTAGAGATGAACGAGCACTTCGGTATCGCTTTGGGTGCGAAAGCAGTGGCCGCGCTGGACCAGACCGGCGCGCAATTCGAGATAGTTGTAGATCTCTCCGTTGAAGACGATTTGCAGATTTCCATCTTCGTTGCCTAAGGGCTGGTGTCCGCCAGCGAGGTCGATGATACTGAGGCGGCGATGGCCGAGGGCGATTTGGTCGTCGCAAAAATGACCTGATCCGTCGGGTCCGCGATGCAGGAGGGCATCGCACATAGCGGAGATCCAAGCTGGCTGGGGGCGCTCACCGGGACGCGCCCAGTAGCCAGCTATCCCGCACATGGAGGGTCGGGTAGGGGCGTGGCGGGGTCTTCACTTTTCTCGAACAGCCAGCGCTCGTCCTGTTGCAGCACGGCGGCCACTTGGGACCTAAACTCACCCGTGGGTTCGCGAAAACCGTTCAGGACGCGGCTGACGAGACTCTCATCGAGGCCAAGAATTTGCGCCAAGCGGTTTTGACGGAGGCCACGACGCCACAATTGCATTTTCAAATTAGGGTACATGGGGCAAGGGTGGGGTGAGGGGGGCGGTGCCGTAGTATCCGTACTGCGGTATCTTCCAGAAGAGCCAATCTTCGACGCAGTTCAAGACGATTCCGATCAATTTCTCACGATTCACGGCGGCATAGGCGGCTCGGAGCATGGGGCGGCTGGTGTGGTCCGGGCGGGCGACCAGAATAATTCCGTCAGCCGCAACCTGCAGCAGTTCATAGTCGGCAACACCGGCTACCGGCGGAGCATCGAGTACGGTAAACGTGAACTGGTCGCGCAGCGTTTGGCAAAGCCGGCGCCAAGCGTCGGAATCCAGCAATTCGGCGGGATTCAATCGGGCCGAACCGGCTAGCAGCAGATATAGCCCGGGAATCTGCTCGACTTGCACGACGGCTTCCATGAGGGAACACTTCTCTTCCAGGAACTCAGCGAGACCTAAGTGCGGGGCAAGGCCCAGGAGCGGCGCGAGGGACGGCCGGCGGAGATCGGCTTCGACGAGAATTACGCGCTCTCCCTTTTTGAGCGCGAGCACTCCGGCAATGTTCAGCGAAGTGGTGGTTTTGCCATCGCCGCGGCCGGCGCTGGATACGACCAAGGTGCGCGGCCTTTTCGGCATTTGCAGAATCTTGGTGCGGATCATGCGGTACTGTTCGGAGGCGAGCTGGTGACTGGGGTCAAACGGAAAGACCGGGGAGCCATCCGAAAGATGCAGGGAGATGGGCTCAAACAAAAGTTCGGTAACGGGACGGAAGGACGAGACGGCGTTGATGCCAGCCGCATCCCCCGCCGATTTTCGAAAGGCGTCGCGAACGTTGCTCACGCGCGCCGCCCCCAAAAAGCGAACCAGCGAGTGGGGAGGCCGACGCCGCCGGAATCTGGAAGACCGACGCGCGGCACGCGGCCGAGCACCGTCAACCCGGCGGGCACTTCCCATTCCCCGAGAAAGGCGTTGGACCTGAGCTCGAGCGCACTCCCAAAGACCACGCCCAACACGAGGCTAAGAAAGACACCTACTGTGATCCACATGGGCCGGTTGGGCCGGATGGGGCGCTCCGGGGCCCGCGCGGCATCGAGAACGGTAAACTTTTCCGACTGCTGACGCCGTTCGAGATCCGTGGCCATTTCGGCGGACAACTTCTTATCGAGCAGAGACCGATAGTTGGCCTTTGAAATCTCGTAGTCGCGGGTGAGGGACGCCATGTCCTGCTCACGAAGCGGCAGCTTCTCAACACGCGATTGATAAGCGGATATTTGGGCCAGGATCTTTTGCTTTTCGGAGGCGAGATCGTCGATTTCCTTTTTCACCAGCATGAGAGAAGTTTGCAGTTCCGCCGAGCGCTGCCTTTGCATGCCGACGGGTGGCGAACTGGAAGAAGTTCCGCCGCCGGTCTTTCTAGTGGGGCCAACCGTCGCCGCGGCCTGCTGGTTCGCCTCCTTTTCTTCCAACTGTTCCTTAGCTTTGGTGCGCGCGATCGAAGTTCTCAGATTGATCACATCGGGGTAGGTTTCCGAATAGCGCGTCAACAGGTTATCGAGCTCAACTTGAAGCAGTTCGGAACGTTTGTGAACTCTCGGTCCGTAATTTCCGGATAAAGAGTCTGACGGATTGTCGGAGGATGAGTTACCCGAAGCAGTCTGATTGCGAACCAGCTTTTCATAGATGGCTTCGGAATCCTTAGCGGATGCCAGCGAGTTTTCGAGCATGATTCGGGTCTGAGCCGCGCGATTGCCGGCTTCATGATTTCCCTGAAGCTCTACCTGTAAGCGGTTAAGCGCGGCATCGAGGGAGCTGCCTTGTTCGGGCAACTGGCCGTTGAACTTCATTTTGTAATCGCTCACCTTGGCCTCAAGATCGTCGAGCGTTTTCTTGGCCTGTTGCAACTGGCTATTGATGAAATCAGACGTGCCTTCGGCGTGGACTTCGCGGGCGCGCAGATTTTCTTCGATATAGAGATTGCCAATCTGATTGGCTACCTCCGCCACGACGGTGGGGTTGCGGCCTTCATAGATAATGCGAAAGGCTCCAGGCTTATCATGCGCTCCGACATCTCCGTCAAAGTAGAGAAAGGCTGGGCGCACGATAAGCCTGGAGCCTTTCGCATTATCTATGAAGGCCGCAACCCCACCGTCGTGGCGGAGGTAGCCAATCAGATTGGCAATCTC
>JANYJA010000206.1 GCA_025358575.1 Terriglobia bacterium | reverse complement strand
CGAGCGCTATGAGATCAGCATCGATCCGAAGGCATATTTCGATGAAAGCGAAGCGGCCATGCAGCGGCTCAGCCGGGATGTTTCACGGTCGGTGGTGAGCGCGGTTCTTGAAAACTTTTAATGAAGCCGGCCCAGTTGCTCGCTCGAATCAAGCGGAAAGAACTCACCCCGGCTTATCTGTTCTTGGGGCAGGAAGGGTACCAGCGGCGCCGCTGCCGGGATGCCTTGCTGGGCGCTTTGCTCACTCGGGAAGAGCGCGACGGTGGCTTGGTTCAGCATGACCTGAATGAGACCAGCCTCGCGGATGTGATTGACGATGCGCGGGCGATGTCGCTATTTGCTCCCCAGCGCGTGATTGTAGCGGTAAACGCCGAAGCCGCCATGCCAAAAGCGGGCCGTGCCAGCGCTGAGAATGACGCCGATGATGACGATTCGCCCGGTGCCAATTCGCGCGGGACTGGCGATGCGCTTGCGGCATACCTAAAGGATCCGACGCCCGGTGTGACGCTTCTGTTCGAGGCCACACGCTTTGATTTTGACGGGGACGACAAGAAAAAGGTGGAGCGCGCGCGGAAATTTTATTCCGCAATCTCCGACCCCGTCGAGCTGCGGCGCTATTCCATGGACGATGCGCGGACGGAAGTGCAGTCGATCGCAAGGGCAACCGGAGTTACACTGGACCGGGCGTCGCTTGAGATGCTGCTGGAAACGCTAGGCGGGGATGTGGCGCGCATCGCGACCGAGATGGAAAAACTTTCGCTTTATAGCGCCGGTGGGCGCGCAATTACGATCGAAGACATCGGCACTCTGATTCCCGAGGCACGCGCAACTACGATCTTCGTGCTGGTCAGTGCGCTCGGGAGGCGCGACCGAAACCGCGCATTGCTGGTGCTGGACACACTTTGCCGCGAGGGCGAATATCTGCCGCTCGCGCTGGCATTCCTCTCCACGCAATTTCGATGTGCATTAATTGCTAAAGAAGCTGGACTGCGGACTGCGCCCCAGATTCAAGGGCACTTCACAAAACTGGGCGTGCCAATGTGGGGCGCGCGTGCCGAACAGGTGAATCAATCGATGTCGAAATTCTCGAAAGAGCAGTTAGAGAATGGGCTGAAGCTAATATTCAACGCGGATAGGGATTTGCGGAGTGCGAGACCCGACGACCGCATCGTGATGGAAAGCTTTGTTTTAAAGCTGACGGCTTAGAGCTTAAGCGTGCTTGGGATCGAGCGATTTGACGCGGCCGTGCAGCTTGCTCTTGTAGCGCGCGGCTGTGTTTTTCTTGATAATCCCGAGTTTCGCGGAACGGTCAATCACCGAAAAGGTGGCGGAAAGAACGGCGCCAATTCCGGAAGTCTCCTTGCCGGTCAGAACGCGCCGCATCGCGCGGATCTGATGACGCAGACGGGTCTTGTTGCGACGGTTGACTTCGGTGCGTCGCTCTTCTTGTCGTACCCGCTTGAGGGCGGAAAAATGGTTCGCCATTGGTTGATAACTTAGGTCCTTACAAAGAGATCGAATTTATAGAATAGCAGAAAGCTCGCTGTTAAAAATACAGCTTCAGCCCCAACTGCAAAGGTCCTCGTTGTAATTCGGCATATACCGAACATTTGGAGTGAAAGGCACCGGAAATGGTTCCGCGCTCAGACTGAGCCAACAGGGATGCGCATAAACAAAGCAGAGAACAAGCCAGCCTTAAACTGACTCGAGCAATTCGAGCGAAAAACATACGGAGTTCTCCTTAAGCAAAGCTTCAACCACCAGCGGTCTGGCTGAAACCTTATCATCGTGCTTAAGGAAAATGCAATACAAACGGCTTCGCCGAGAGAGCGTGAGTTACGAAATCACCAGGGAAGTTTCTGGCCCAAGTGGATGTATGCGCCGTTGGGGCCGTCGGGAGGCAAGGTGGCCAGCGCGACGCTGGTTTTGGCGCCATCCACCAGCTCCATCGGCGCGGCGTCGCCCCCCAAGTCTGTTTTCACCCAACCGGGATGTGCCGAATTCACTTTGATCTTGGTGTCGCGCAGATCGTGCGCCAAGTGATTCGTGAACATGTTGAGCGCGGCTTTGGAAGAATCGTAGGCGAGCGACTTGGCGCTGTAAATTGGCGAGGCGGGGTCGCTGTGCAGAGTGAGGGAGCCGAGTACACTCGAAAGGTTCACGATGCGGCCTGCCGGACTCTTTTTCAAAAGCGGGAGCAGGGCCTGAGTTAGGCCGATCGGGGCAAAGAAGTTGGTTTCAAACGTTTTGCGGAGGTCGGCGAGAGTGGTTGTGCTGGTATCGTTCTTGCCGAATTCGCCGCCCAGCATGATGCCAGCGTTGTTGACCAGAATATCGAGTTTGCCGAAGGTTTGAGTGAGGAATCGGGCCGCAGCGGCGTGGTCCTGGGGGTCGGTCACCTCGAGTTTGAGCGCGCGGGCATCGATGCCCTCGGCCCGGAGGGCGGCGGCGGCATCTTCACCTTTTTGGAGATCGCGGGCACCGAGGACGACGATGATTCCGAGGTGCCCAATCTGTCGAGCGGTTTCGAGACCAAGGCCTTTGTTAGCGCCGGTGATGAGTGCGACTTTCTTTTCGGGAGTTTCCATGCAAATAGTGATTGATGCGCCGCGGAAAAAGATTCGAGTCTAAATGTCTTTAAGCAGCCACCGCACCGCTCTTTTTTGCAGCCTTAGATGCTCGGGAACCCACAGAGCATGGATGGTGTGGCCCACGGCAGTGAACACAACGCGACCCGAACCATACTCGTATGCCCATCCGGCGATTGACCGGGATCCCCGGTTTTCGAAAGTCAATCCGTCTATATTTTCCGCCTCCAGCAAAATATTTTTGCGGTCCTTATCGTACTCGACAAAGTGCTGTTCATCGTTTACCAAGAAGTCCCGAATGCCTTTGGTGATCGGGTGGGTGGTGTTTACCACGTGGACGGTGAAGGGGCGCAGGGGCGGATGACCAATGTAGGCGCCTCCCTGGACGTCCCGGTAGGTTTTAGAGGAGAGCGACACGTGGCTGTTGTTGTGAAGCGAATAAAAACCGCCGCCCGCGACGACAAATTGTTTGAGGGCTTCGGCCTGTTCCTCGGTGAGCCAGGACCGTGGCTGAGGCGGCGGAAAATCGCCCTGATTCTCCAGACCCTCTTCGTAACCGGTATAGGAGTCCGGGCCCAGATAGCCGTCGGGCCAGATCATGCCGTCACGCAGGCTAAGAAACAATTGATAGTTTTTGAGTAAGCCGGCGGAGAGCTGGTCGTAGGCAATGGTGTAATCGACAGCGATGTCGATTCCATCGAAGACCTTGGCGAGAGCGACCCGAATGTAATCGGGGTTGTGGTAGCGGTCGCCGATAAGTGCTAGCGCACGGCGGCGGATCCGCTGGCCAAAAGCCGCTGGAAAGGCAGCCGAGCCGGCAACTGCCGCGGCACCACGAAGCAAACTTCGACGGGAGTTTGAGCGGGGCACGTTGCTCACCGGCAGTCACGCGACCTCAAAAAGAAGGACGTTGTAATTCTTGTGCTGCAAGGTCTTTTCAATCCCAGGCCAGACCTTCCGATGGGTTTCGGTAGCAACCCATTGTTTGCGCAAATCTTCACTTGCGAACGTGAGACAAAAGCGATAGTTTGCGCCAGCCGGTGCGGCCCCGGCCAAAGTGGAACGGAGCTTTAGCATCTGCACATCCACGTAGCCGGGTTGTCGGGCGACGGCCGGGCGGAAGCTGTCATGGAAAGTCGAGAGCATCTCGGCCTCGCGCGCCGGTTCCACGGTCAAATCGACGTGCAGTTGTATCCGGTGTTCGCTATCTTTCGCTCCGGCCGCTAGAGATCTGGCACCCGCGGCCGCGCACAATGTCTTGAGCCAAGTTCGCCGTTGCATATAAATCTCCCTCCTAGAAGAACCAGTCTATCCGACTACCTTATATACATCTCGCTTTGACATTCCGCGTTGTCGGGCCACGGCTTTCATGGCCTCCATGCGGCTAAGACCGGCGCGGATGCAGGATTCGACAGCTTCATCCAGAGGGGTGTTATCGAGGATCGGTTTGGTCGCCTTGCCGATCAAAATAGTGATTTCGCCTCGGATGGAATCGCGTGAAGCGAGCCTCTCGCGAATCTCGGCTGCGGTGCCGCGCAGATACTCCTCAAATATTTTGGTAAGTTCTCGCGCGACGACCACGGGCCTGGGTCCCATGGCGGCTTGGACATCGGAGAGTGCTTCCAGAACACGATGCGGCGCTTCGAAAAAGATGAGCGTGGCGCGTTCGTGTTTCAATTCCTCCAGCAATTGGAGGCGTTGCCGTTGCTTCACGGGGAGGAACCCGCAGAAATGAAACTCGTCGGTGGGAAGACCCGATGCGGCCAGCGCGGTTAGCGGCGCGGACGCGCCAGGAAGAGCCTGCACGGAAACACCGGCTTCAACAGCCGCGCGCACCAGCCTGTAGCCGGGGTCCGAAACCAGCGGCATTCCGGCGTCGGAGACCAAGGCGCCAGACAAGCCTTGTTGCAGGCGCTCGACCAGCTCCTTAGCGCGTTCGAGCTCATTGTGCTCGTGGTAGCTGACGGTGGGCTTATCGATGCCATAGTGCTGCAGCAGTTTGGAAGTCTGGCGCGTGTCTTCGCAAGCGATCCAATCGACTTCACCCAGAATCCGCACGGCGCGGTACGTCATGTCCTCCAGGTTGCCAATGGGCGTGGCAACCACGAACAAAGTCGCGGGCATATCAAGCAGTATAGTTCGCAGTATAGTTCGCGCCTAAAGAGGCGGTTCCATGGGCATGGCGAGGGGCGGCTCGCGCATGTAGTCAAGAACCGACATCTCGTGGACGGCTTCGCGCATGGCCTGTTCCGTAGTGGGTTCGAGGGTGATTACGAATGGGAGATCGTGCTTGGCATCGGAAGGCTCTTGCAGGACGGCGTCGAGACTGATGTGCTTGGCCGCGAGAATTCCGGCGAGGGTCGCAAGAATCCCAGGCCGATCGTCGACGCGGAAACGAAGGTAATAGGGGCGTTTCTGGAGCGTCACGGAGACGGGCTTGTACTCACCTAGGCGAGGATGCGCGAACGGAGAAACACGCTCGGGACTTCCAGACCGAATCTCGCGGGCTACGCGCATGAGATCGCTGACGACGGCGACGCCGGTTGGCTTGGAACCCGCGCCGCGGCCGTAATAGAAAGTGTCCCCACCGTAGTGTCCCTTGACCCATACGGCGTTATACGCGCCATGAACATTCGCAAGGATTGTGCTGCGGCGGATGAGCGTGGGACGCACTGAAAGAATCAGCCCCTCCGGAGTCTGCCGGGCCGCCCCGATGAGACGAATGGTGTGTCCCAGTTGCGTGGCGTATTTAAAGTCGATAGCGGACACGCGCCGGATGCCTTCCACATAGATGTCCGCCGGCGTGATGCGCTCGCCGAACGCAAGGGCCGAGAGGATCGCGAGTTTGGAGCGAGCGTCGAAGCCGTCTATGTCGGCGCTGGGGTCGGCCTCGGCATAGCCTAGTTGCTGGGCTTCGGCTAGAACCGTTTCCATGGAATCGCCCCGGCGTTCCATCTCAGTCAGAATGTAATTGCTGGTCCCGTTCAGAATTCCATAGAGTGCCGTGATTCGATCGCCCGAAATACCTTCGCGCAAAACCGCATGAATCGGGATGCCGCCGGCAACGCTGGCCTCCATGGCGAGGTTGATGCCCGCGGCGATCGCGCGATCCCAGATTTCCTTTCCGCACAAGGCCATCAGTTCTTTGTTCGCCGTAACCACGGATTTGCCGTGCCGAATTGAAGCTTCGATAATTTCGCTGGCCACTTCGGTGCCGCCGACGAGTTCGGCGACGATATGGATGTCGGGGTGCGAGACCGCGTCCTGCCAGTTGGCTGTCTTGGCGATGTGCGGCGGGAAGGTTCCGGACATTACCGATCGGCTGCAAATCATTCTAATATTGAGGCGGAATCCGAGCTTTAAGGCGATCGGTTCGGCATTTTCCGTGAGGATCGACAGCGCGCCGGAGCCTACGTTTCCAAGACCGATCAAGGCGACATTTACGTCGGGGAGCATAAGAGGAACCATCATTATGGCATTCACGCTCGCATCTTCCCGTGGCATGATAACGGTGTTCTTATGCTGCGCCGAATCTTTTGTTATTGGCCATTGACTGCATTCTTCGCGAGTGCTCAGGACCCGGGGACGCTCCCGGGTGCGGCTCACGGTCGCGAGCCCTTAGATCCCGATCACGATCGCAAACTCCCCAACGGCAGATCGCAACGGGAAGAAATTCTCAAAGCCGAATTCGCCAAAACCGTGAAGGACGCGGCCCAGCTTGCGGAGCTGGCGGAAGAGCTGAAAGCCGAAATCGATAAGGAAAACCGGCACGTGCTTTCGCTGGCCACGCTGCGCAAAACGGAAGAGATCGAGCACCTTGCGCATCGGATGCGCGACCGGATGCGAAGGTATTGAGGCTATCGCGTGATACGCTGAAGCGTTTAGATTTCTATGGCTTCGACCCGCGAAAAATATCAGTTGATGAGCGCTTCGGAAATCGACCGGACGCTGGTCCGTCTAGCGCACGAGATTCTGGAGCGGAGCCGCGACCTGGATCAACTCGCCTTCATTGGAATCCGGCGCCGCGGCGTGCCTCTGGCGCAACGGCTGGCAAGCAAAATCGAGTCGCTGGAAAATCGGGTCATTCCCGTTGGCGTGCTCGATATCAACCTGTATCGCGATGATCTGAGCACAGTCGGAGTGAAGCCGGTGGTGAGCCCGACGGAGATTCCATTCTCGGTTCAAGGGAAGGACATCATTCTGATGGACGATGTTCTGTACACGGGGCGCACCATTCGCGGAGCACTCGACGCGCTGTTCGATCATGGACGGCCCGCCCGCGTGCAGTTGCTGGTTTTAATCGACCGCGGGCATCGCGAACTTCCCATAGAAGCGCGCTTCATTGGACGCACCGTGCAGACCACCGACACGGAAATTATCGAGGTCAAATTTCAGGAGATCGACCGGATGGAGAAAGTTCTGATGGTCGAGAAGGTGCCGGACCACGAGGCATAACGGATGAACGGACTGCTCGGGATCGAGACGCTGGAGAGGTCCGAAATCGAAGCGATTCTTGCCCGCGCCCGCCATTTTCAGGCCCCCGGACGCTATGAAACGCTTCGCGGGAAGATGGTGGTGAACTTATTTTTCGAAGCTTCCACGCGCACCCGCACGAGTTTTGAAATTGCCGCGAAAAGGCTGGGAGCGGATTCAGTTTCAATCACGGCTTCGGGCTCCAGCGTTTCAAAAGGTGAATCGCTGGTCGACACGCTAAACACGCTAGCGGCCATGAAGCCGCAGGCGATCGTGATGCGCCACGCAGCTTCCGGCGCGCCACATTTTCTGGCCAGGCATCTGCCCATTCCGATCATAAACGCGGGCGATGGCTTGCATGAGCATCCCACGCAGGCACTTCTGGACGCGCTAACCATTTTGGGACGAAAGCCCGCGCTCGAAGGGCTTCGCGTCGCGATCATCGGTGACATTGCGCATAGCCGCGTGGCCCGTTCCAACGTGCATCTGCTCTCGCGGTTCGGCGCGGAGGTGGTGTTGTGCGGCCCGGCGTCGCTGCTTCCTTCGGAACTACTTTCGCTGGCTCCTGGCATCCGCCTGACCTACGATATGCGCGAGGCAATCTCGGGCGCGGACGTTGTAATGATGCTTCGCGTTCAACTCGAAAGGCAGCATGAAGTGGCGATGTCGGCGGGCGAATATTTTCAGTTTTACGGATTGCGTTTGGAGCATCTGGCGCTGGCTAAGCCCGACGCGATCGTCATGCACCCAGGGCCGATCAATCGAGGGCGCGAACTGTCGAGCGAGGTCGCCGACAGCCAGCGGTCCGTTATTTTGAATCAGGTAGAGAATGGGATCGCCGTACGGATGGCCGTGCTCGAAAGAGTGATGGGATGAGCGGCGATTTACTGATTCGCGGCGGCCGCGTTGTCGACCCCGCTTCGGGACGCGATGAGGTGGGCGACCTTTTTATTCGCGCCGGCCGTTTTTCTATCGACGCGGCGCCGGAGGGCTGCCCCGTTTTCGAAGCTCACGGGAAGATTGTCGCGCCGGGCTTCATCGACATGCATGTGCATCTTCGCGAGCCGGGCTTCGAGCACGCCGAGACCATCGAGACGGGATCGCGAGCTGCGGCGGCGGGGGGCTTCACGACAATTTGCTGCATGCCCAACACCATGCCGGTGAATGACAATGCGACTGTCACCAGCTACATTGTGGAGCGGGCCCGCAAGCTGGCAGTAACGAATGTTTTCCCGATCGGCGCGATTACAAAGGGCAGTAACGGTGAAGAACTTGCCGCCATCGGTCTAATGAAAGAGGCTGGCATTGTCGCGATTTCCGACGATGGCCGCCCCGTGATGAATGCTCGCGTGATGCGGCGCGCCATGGAGTTCGCGCGCTCGTTCGATTTGCCGGTAATCGACCACTGCGAAGATCTGAATCTGAGCGCGGGCGGCGACATGCACGAAGGCGTGAATTCGACGCGTTTGGGATTGCGCGGCATACCGTCGAGTTCGGAAGACGTAATGGTCGCGCGCGATATCCTGTTGGCGGAACTCACCGGAGCACGATTCCACGTCGCGCATATATCGGCCAAGCACTCGGTCGCCATGGTGGCTTTTGCGAAATCACGCGGATTGAACGTGAGTTGCGAAACGACACCGCATCATTTTGCAATCACCGATGCGGAACTGCTGACTTATGACAGCAACTATAAGATGAAACCTCCGCTGCGCGCGCAGGGCGACGTCGAGGCGGTTATCGAGGGAATCGTCTCAGGTGCGATTGATGTGATCGCCACGGACCACGCCCCGCATCCGGGCAGTGAAAAGATGCAGGAATTCGAAAAGTGCCCGTTTGGGATTACGGGCCTGGAAACGGCTGTGGGCTTGTCGCTGCAAAAGCTGGTCCATACCGGTCATATTTCGGTGACCCGCATGATTGAGCTCTTCACGACGGGTCCGGCCCGCGTGCTGCGCTTGGATCGTGGCACACTCTCACGAGGCGCTCCGGGCGATGTAACAATTTTCGACACGGAAACCAAATGGAGTTACGAAGTAGCGCGGTCCGAATCGAAAAGCCGAAATTCACCGTTCGATGGTTACGAATTCGTCGGAGGCCCGGCCGCCACGGTGGTAGGCGGCATCATTGTGTGGCAGCGCTAGCTTCTCCCAACCGTTTTGCGCAAAGTTTCGTGACGCTCCACGGTGGCTGCAATTTCGAAGCAGGTGTCCGAGCTCAGATTGCGGACCACCCTGCCATTGCACTTTATCGCCACGGACATTGGGTTGTCGACCAGAGTTACCAAATACTCAATTCGATGGCCCACCGGAATGTTTTTCTCCGCGCGGAACCGTACGCCGCCGGAGCTGATGTCGATCGTCTTTAGGCTTAACGGCTCGGCGGTCGGGTCCAGAATGTCCAGCTTCAGGTTCAAGGGAAAGCGTATCTTGCGTCGTTGCTCCATGGCGGTGATTTCACGATAAGGCAGCGGACCCGATAGACACAATGCCGGAAGTACCGAAAGGGGCTGCGATGGGTAACGGTACGCGCTCAGTCCGCGAAGTCGATTTGGCCAATAAAATAAACTTTGCACCCGTTGTGGTTCTCCACCGAGTATTGAACTCTAGTGGCGACTTCATATTCTTTTTCGTCCACGCGTAAGCGGGCAATTCTCTCGAAACTGCGGATGCAAATAGGTTCGACCATTGAGCGTCTCCTCGGGAAAGTGTTTCCCGATCCCAGTGTGATCCGCGAGAATGCGGCTATTCGACGGAATGCTGAAAACGCGCTGAAAATAAAGGTGGGAAAAAAAATTTAATGCGGTGAACGATTTAGAGGAGGGGGATAAAACGGAGGGAATTACCAGGGCGGCATATTCCGCACGCCCTGGTCCAATCAAAACGAAATTGAAATTTATGCGAGGCTAACGTCTTCAGCCTGAAGGCCTTTGGGACCCTTCTTCACCACAAACGATACCCGGGCACCTTCGTCTAGCGAACGATAACCGCTCGCCTCAATCGCGGAGAAATGTACGAATACGTCCTCGCCATTTTCGCGTTGGATAAATCCGAAGCCTTTACCCGCATTAAACCACTTCACCGTACCTGTTTCTTTCATAATTCTTTCTCCTCTAAACTAGCGACTCCTGACGTATCGTTTGAGGATTGGTACAGCGGGAATGACTTGACTGAGGTCTTGGTACATTCAAACTGGTTCAAGCGACGTGCAAGGATAGAAGCTCTCCTCAAACATAGCACGTACTAAAACGGTTTGGGAGATGCCTACGCCGGCACTACTTGCCGCACACCTTTTGGCTCATCCCCCAGCCATGCTGGATTTTGCGCCGTGCCGTCGTAAACCGAGGACGTTTTGAACAGTTCGAACTTTCCAGACACTGCAACCGAGGCGGTTTTGGCGCGAAGCACTTCGACTTCGGCATCGCTCATCGGATGAAAGCTGCGCGCGGCTGCGAACGCTTGATCGAGGATTTCCATGGAGTCGATTCCCGTGATCACGACCGACGTGGGAAGGTTCAGGGCAAAGTGCAGGCACTCGCGGGCGGTGACCGTGTTCGATTTCAAAATGTGCCCGTTGGCCATGGTCTTCATCGCGAGCACTGCGGTGTCCTGTTTCACCAACTCGGGCAAAACCAGTTTTTCGAAGCTGCGGTAGTGCGTATCCATCAGGCTGAGCGGCATCTGCACGGCATCGAAATGGAAATCATGCTCGCTGGCCACTTCCAGCATGTGCAAGTGGACGCGCGGATCTTTGTGGCCCGTGAAGCCGATGTATCGAAGCTTGCCGGCTTTTTGCGCGTCGAGCAGCGCCGCCTGAGCGCCTTCGGGATCGAAAATACGATGCGGATCTTCGAAGCGCAGGATTTCGTGGTGCTGCACTAAATCGATGCAGTCGGTTTGCAGCCGCTTTAGCGATTCATCGAGCTGCCGGGCCGCCTCTTTCTTCGAGCGCCCATCGATTTTGGTCATCAGGAAAACTTTCTGCCGATAGCCATTGCGCAAAGCTTTGCCCATGCGTCGCTCGCTGGCGCCTTTGTTGTAGTCCCAGCAATTGTCCATGAAGTTGATGCCGCCGTCGATGGCGGCGCGCACAATGCGAAAAGCAAGTGCCGCGTCCACGTGTTTCAGCGCAAGGTGCCAGCCACCGAGGCCGATGGCGGAGACTCTTTCACCGGTGCGGCCGAGAAGACGAGTGGGGATCTCAGAACGATTTTCTGCCTGCATACCTTCTAGTATGCTTGCGGCCAACTCCGATTCGCGTTGCCGCGAAGGACTGGTCCGTAAGGTTCCAGACGGATGTCGGTTTGCAGGCAGTTAGATCGAAATCAGAATAGCCGCGACCAAATGCTACCGCATGCCCCAGAGCTTAACTTCAGGCCGCCGTCCTCGGAAACTATCGCGCGCGTAGTATAGCTCCACACTCTCGATAAACCGGCGCTCACCGGGGAGATCGATGACGCGGGTCTCGCTGTCGCGCGGGATGTCCGCCCGAATATCAATCGGTTCCGCTTGTCCATTTCCATAGTGGACAATTACACGCTCGAAGTGGATGGGGTTGTCGCGGATACGAAGCTGGATGGCATGGAAACGACCCTTTCCCTTTCCGACATGAATATTGTCATGGTCCTGAGCTCCGTCAACATGAGCGGAACCCAAATATACCCAGGCTTGGGCGTGAGCGGCAGGCGTAATAGCGAGCGCTAAAGCGAGCACACCTAAGAAATACGCAGGTTTGTTTTTAAGCATACGTTGATCAATATAACTCAAACCCACTCCACGCGGCTCGCCATTTTTTCGCGTGGTAAGTTAGGCCCAATGGCTCACCTTCCTCATGCCGAGAAACACTTCACGTCAACCGAAATGGTGCGCGACGTAGTAATCGGCATGGCGGATGGCCTCACAGTTCCCTTCGCGCTCGCCGCCGGACTTTCGGGAGTGCTGGCGTCCTCGAATATCGTGGTGCTCGCGGGTGCCGCCGAAATTGCCGCTGGGTCTATCGCGATGGGCCTGGGTGGGTACTTGGCGGCCCGCACCGACGCCGAACACTACCGTGCCGAGCGCCAACGCGAGATCGACGAAACTCGCGACATCCCCGAGGAGGAGGCTGCCGAAGTAGGACGCATTTTTCAGGGATGGGGGCTTACGGACCAGCAGATCAAGCCAATCATCGAGGCGATCAGCGGCGATGAAACGCGTTGGGTCGATTTCATGATGCGCTTCGAGCTCGGCCTCGACGAACCCGACCCGCGACGCGCTCTTCGCAGCGCCGTCACTATCGCCGGATCATACATCGTCGGGGGATTAATTCCGTTAGCACCGTATATGATGACTCACAACGTCTCCGATGCGCTGTGGTATTCGGTCGCCGTTACGCTGGCAGCGCTGTTCCTATTCGGCTATATCAAAGGCATGGTGACCGGCCTCAGCCCCATCCGGGGATCGATTCAGACCGCGCTGATTGGCGGCATGGCCGCCACCGCCGCGTTCGCCATCGCGCGCCTGTTTCGTTAATCCCGTCCGCTTCTTGAATCCCACGTGTCAACCCACTTTAGAAATGTCCCCCGACTTACCTCATTAGAAGTGTCCCCTTTTTCTTTCTTCGCAATCAATTGATTCTCCCTGGTGCGGGCCGCTGCCGGAGCTTCGCCTGCGAGGCCGCTAGGCCGAGCGTTTAGGGCGAAGCGCAGGCAGTGGCCCGCACCAGCGCCGGCTTCCTCCACGGGTGCCCGACTGCCGGCTTCCAGTGCGAAGGCTTGGGCGGCTTGTCTGCTGACCGGATCGCCTGCTCGGCGGCGCGCGGCGCCTCAATCTCGTGATGCGCCCGGGCCTTGGCTTGGTATCGAATCTCGATGCGCCCATCCTCCCATTCACACGCCATCACCTTGGCTTGCCGCGGCGGATAGTCGCTGGTCCGTTCCAGCTGGAAATAGCGGCTCTCGTAACGCACCACCCAGTCATTGGAAATGCTGCGCTCGGTCTCCAAACAAAACACCGGCTCCAACTCGCGCGCGGTGGGCGCCTTGCGATGATAGTCCTGCGGCGCGGCCGGCTCGCATGCAAACCGTGCATTGTGATCGGCCAGATACTGCTCTTGCAGAAACCGATTGGCCGCTTCGTGCGTGCGGATTTTCTTGCGACCCATCTTCTTAATCAGCCGATCCTGATGGGTGCCATTGCCCCGCTCCACTCGTCCCTTGGCTTCTGGAGAGTTCGCCGCAATAATCCCGATATCCAACTTCCGGCACATCCGCCCGAACTGCGTCACGGGCACTTTTCCGTGCAGCTGCTCCTTCTCGGTGGGCTCCCGCACGTACACGTTTTTCCAATCCGTGTACAGCGCCAGCGGCACACCATATTTCGCGATCCACTGCCGCAGCACGCGCGCCGCCGCCCAGATGGTCTCTCCCTCCCCCAGCAGCGCTTCCACGCTCGAGGTAGCATCGTCCACCATGTTCATCAAGCAAGCCTTCCCGGCCCGGTCCTGATACCACTCGTGAAAGCTGCCGTCCAGCTGCACCAACTCGCCGAAATGCGCGCGGCGGTCGCGACGCTTACGATGCTGCTTGCGTTTGCGCGCTTTACTCCACAAGCCCTCGGCCAGCATCCACCGCCGCAGCGTTTCCGGATGAACTTCCAATCGGTCTTCGCTGGCCAGATGCTCCGCTGCCAACGTCGGCCCGAAGCGCGTCTTCTGGTCTCCGCTATATTTTTTCCTTACCAGGCGCAGAATCTTACTACGCTCCTTGGCCGGGCAAGCGCGGTTGGATTTTCGTCCCGCATTGCCGTGCTTCAACGCCCCTGTGCCGCCCGACCGGTACTTCTTCCACAGGCGCTTGGCCTGCCGGTAACTGGTCTTCATCAGAGCCGCCGCATCCTTCAGTTGAAGGTCGCCCGCCTTCACCCGCCCCAGCACGCCGCCTCGTTGTACCTCCCTCTTGCTCAATGCCGTCCTCCCCACTCGACCTCCTTAGGAGGTCATTGTCAGGGGACACTTCTATCGAGGTCTCATGGGGACATTATCAAAGTGGCGCAACACTTCTTGAATCCCACGTTGCCATCACCCGGCAACACCGTTAGACTGTAGGGGTATTGCGTCGTCCTCATTACCAATATTCTCCGGAGGGCCCCTAACAATGAGCATGTGGAACAAGCCAAAAGACGAACCCGTACCGCCCCCGAGACCGGTTAACCCGCCGCCGAGTCCGATGGAAACCAAGAAGGAGATTCCCCCTATGTCCAGCACGGCTTTTAAGACCCCTGAACCCGAAGTTTCGCGCGGGTCGGCAACTATCGGAAAGGCAGTTAAGATTGTGGGACAGATTTTCAGCAAAGAAGATTTGTACGTAGACGGTGACGTCGAAGGCACAATCGAGCTGCAAGACAACAAACTTACCATTGGACCTAACGGCAAACTGGTTGCCGGAATCCGCGCCCGAGAAGTAGTTATTCTGGGCGGTGTCCAAGGCAATGTTGAAGCGAGCGACCGTTTGGATATCCGAAAAGAAGGCAAACTCATAGGGGATATCAAGACGGCCCGAATCGTGATTGAAGACGGCGCCTATTTCAAAGGCAGCATCGATATCGTGAAGGCTGAGCCAGTGAAAACGACTGGCGCGCTTCAGGGATCGACTCCGCGACCGGCAGTAGCACCGGCTCCGGCTCCGCTGTCTCCGAACATGGCGACTACCGGTCCCAAGTAACACTCGTTTCGGTAGAAGGGGATTCGGGAAGTGCTATCAGAACGGCTTCGGAATTTATTCCGCGGTCAATCCGTAAATGAACCCGGTGGCATACTCTCGCCCGGATCTCCTTCGTCCAGTCGCACGCGCCTGCACCAGAGCCAGGCGGAAGTCATCTCGACACGGACCAGCCGCGCCCTGGAACAATTCTTCGAATACATTCGCGGTCAAGCTGGTCTTTCGCTTTTGGATCTGGGCGGCGCGACGCAGCAGAATATTGATTTCATCACCAACCTGGGCCACCGCATTACGACTCAGAGTTTCCTTCAGACTCTGGATGAAACATTCGGATCGGAGGATATTTCCGAACAGGCGAATCCGGGGCGAATCGAATATTTTCTGGAGCACGCGCTCAACTTTCCCGAGTACAACTTCGATGGGGTGCTGGTCTGGGATGTTCTGCAATACCTGAGCGCACCTTTGCTTAACGCGACGCTTAACAGGCTGTACCGCACGCTGCGTCCGGGAAGCTATCTGCTGGCGTTCTTTCATGCCAGTGACAAGATCGCGGACGTTCCGGCGTGCAATTTTCGCATTCAGGACCCTTCCACTCTGGTGCTGGCTCAGCACGGCACACGGCGTCAAGCGCAGAGCTTCAACAACCGGAATCTGGAAAAGCTTTTTGTGAATTTTGAATCGGTGAAATTTTTCCTGACCCGTGAGAGCCTGCGCGAAGTTATCGTGCGGCGGTAGTCAACAGCGGCTTTAGCCAGATTTGCGCGGCTTGAAAATCTTCGGGCGTTAATTCGTGTCCGGAGTCCCGCCACTGCACTTCTACCTTTGCTCCCGCTTGGCTCAAGATACTGGCGAGCCTCTTGGTGTGCTCCGGCTTCACGATGGCGTCGCGCTCGCCGGCCATGAGCAGCGCGGGGGTTCCCGCCAACTTGGGCAGTTCGCCGTTGGGCAGAATGTTGGCAATGCCCGGCAGCATCGGACGGAAGAAAACTCCACCCGCCAGCAGTCCCGGTTCTAGTAGCAGTTCGGCGGCCGCAATATTCGCTCCGTTTGAATAACCGATGGCCCACACGCGGCTTGCATCGAACGCGTATTCATCGGACGCTTCTCGAACGAAGGCGGCGAGTTCGGTAACGCGAAACGCTAAATCTTCCAGATCGAAGACGCCCTCGGACAGGCGTCGGAAAAAACGCGGCATCCCGTGCTCCAGGATTTTGCCGCGAGGGCTCAATATCGCCGCGCCAGGCGCTAGCGCGCGGCCAATCGGAATTAGATCGTTTTCGTCGCCGCCCGTGCCGTGCAAAACGAGGACCGTGGGCCCCCGCGGATCTTTGCCAGGCAGAAACTTTTGAATGAAATCGGTTTTCATTTTGCGGCGGGAGGCATCGTCAGTTTTGGCAGCGTGGCCTCAATCCGCGCGCGCTGCGGCTCCAGCCAGGCTGGCATCTTCAGATGTGTTCCGAGCGTTTCGAAAGGCTCGTCGATCGTGAATCCAGGCGGATCCGTCGCGATCTCGAATAATACGCCGCCGGGTTCACGGAAATAGATGGAGTGGAAATACTGGCGATCCAGCACGGGCGTCACGTCATAACCTATCGACGAAACCTTTTCGCGCCATTGCAATTGCTGCATGTCGCTCTCGGCTCGGAAGGCGACATGATGCACTGTGCCAGCCCCCATCGACCCGCTTCGTTTATCAGGCTGACAGAGCAGGTCCACCACAGACCCAATGGCACCATGTGCGCGGTAACGAAAGCGATTCTTCTCTTGTTTCGCCAGCCGGTAACCGAACGTTTCGGTCAATAGTTTCGCAGTGGATTCGTAGCCACTTTCGGACAAAGTGACCCCGTGGAATCCGAGAACTTCATTCCCTTCCCCTTGCGAATCTTCAGTCACCAGTTCCAGCGCGAGTCCGTCGGGATCTTCAAAAGGGATCACCTGCTCATCGAAGCGTTCATAGGGTTCGGTGCACAGCGCTTCGGCCCAAAAGCCCACCGAAGTCCGCGGGATGGCAAATGCTGTGACCGTTGCCTGCCCCGTGCCGTGCCTGCCGCGTGGCGCGCCGGGCCACGGGAAAAAAGTCATGATGGTTCCGGGGCTGCCCGCGCGGTTACCGTAATACAGATGGTAAGTGCCGGGGTCGTCGAAATTGACCGTAAGCTTTACGAGCCGGAGACCTAGCTTCCCGGCGTAAAAATCCAGATTCCGTTGCGGATCGGACGCGATCGCCGTTACATGATGGATGCCCGGTATTTGCATGGCTTCTATCCCTTTGGATTGTACAAACCGCGCCAATGATTCATGCGGACCCGCGCCAAATCCGCGAAGGAATCCGCGCCGCTCACTAAGCCGACTTTGGTTCCTTCCACGTGCCGCCATCGCACCGGAACCTCTTCGATCTTGTACCCCAGTTGATACGCGATGAATAACGCTTCGGCATCGAAACCAAACCGATCCAGGCGCTGCAAGCCAAATATACGCTCGGCCGCGTCACCGGCAAAGAGCTTAAAACCGCACTGGGTGTCGGCAAACGGCAGATTCAGCGTGGAGCGCATCACGACATTAAAGAACTTGCCCGCGGTTTCTCGAAACGCCGATTGATGCACCTCAATCAGCGACCCGTCCACGGCTCGCGATCCGATGGCAACCTTCGCGCCCGACCGCCGCACGGCGCAGCACAATTTTTCCACTTCTTCGATGGGTGCCGAGAGATCGGCGTCCGTAAACAGTCGCCACTCTCCCTGTGCCTCGAGCATCCCGTGGCGCACGGCGTAGCCCTTGCCCCGATTTCCTGGATTTCTCAGGACGCGAAGGCCTTCATGCCGCGATTGAAACGCCTCCGCGGCTTCAATAGTGCCGTCGGACGAACCGTCGTCCACCACTAGAATTTCAGTATCGGACCGGTGTGTTTCAGCCAGATAATCGAAAATTTTCCGCAGTGTTACCGGAAGCCGGGCCTGCTCGTTATATGCAGGGATAATGATGGAGAGGGATGGTTTCAAAGGCCCCAATTCGCTTCAGCGGCCTATAATATCGTATTCCCCACAGGAGATGGCATCTGTCGCTTGAAGACGATCTTTTGGAGCAGCGCCTCGCGCGCGTGCGCCAGCTTGAGGCCCAGGGCCACGCACCCTACGGCCGTCCGTTCGCGTTCTCCCACACCGTTCCAGAATTGCTCGCGCACTACACACCGAAAACTGCCGAGGAGCTTGCAGTCAACGACCGCGTGCGCCTGTGCGGCCGCCTCTACACGATCCGTCGGATGGGTAAGGCGGCCTTTGCTCACTTGGGCCAGAACGGCGAGCGGGTCCAGATTTACGTAAAAAAAGACGCGATTTCCGCGCGGGATTACGATTTGTTTCAAGCTCTCGACCTCGGCGACTTTATCGGCGTCGAAGGTTACATGTTTCGGACGCGCACCGGGGAGCTGAGCGTCCATGTCGAGACGCTTGAGTTCCTATCCAAAATTATTTTGCCAATGCCGGAAAAGTGGCACGGCATCGAGGACGTGGAACTGCGTTACCGCCAGCGGTATCTCGATCTGATCGCCAATCCCGATGTCCGCAAAGTCTTCGTTACGCGCGCGAAAGTGATTTCGTCGCTGCGCCGCCAGCTCGAAGCGCGTCAATTCCTGGAAGTCGAAACGCCTATGATGCAGCCGCTTTATGGCGGTGCGGCAGCCCGACCATTTGTTACGCATCACAACGCTTTGGATATCGATCTGTACTTGCGCATCGCGCCCGAGCTGTATCTCAAGCGGCTCATTGTGGGCGGACTTGATCGCGTTTACGAGATCAATCGCAATTTTCGGAACGAAGGCATTTCGACGCATCACAATCCCGAGTTCACGATGCTTGAGTTCTATCAAGCCTACACCGACTATCGCGGCCTGATGGATTTAACGGGGGAACTTCTTGCGCAGGTGGCGATCGACGCGACCGGCGGCACTACTGTTGAGTTTGACGGGAACCAGCTCGACTTCGCGACGCTGCGCCGCTACACCATGCGCGAGGCCGTGATCGAATTCTGGACCAACGGCGCGAAGCCGACGCCGGAACAGGTGCACGACCCCGAGTGGCTCCTCGCCCGGTCGCACAAAAAGACTGCGGGTGAGGCGCTTGCCGATATTTTCGAGCGCACCGCTGAGCATCGACTGATTCAACCGACGATCATCTACGATTACCCCGTGGAGGTGTCGCCGCTTTCACGCAACAAGCCCGATGACCCTTCGATGGTCGAGCGGTTTGAAATTTACGCGGCAGGCATGGAGATCGGCAATGCCTACACCGAGCTCAACGATCCGCAAGAACAGCGCCGCCGCTTCGACATGCAAATCGCCATGCGCGAAAAAGGCGATGCCGAAGCTCATGCCATGGACGAGGATTTTTTGCGCGCTCTTTGCTACGGCATGCCGCCGACCGGTGGCGAAGGTATCGGCATCGATCGCCTGACCATGCTCATGACGGGATCCAAATCCATCCGGGATGTGATTTTATTCCCGCTGCTCCGGCCTGAAGGCCCCAACGGACTGGCCAATCGCCTGCGCGAACTGGACTCCGCGTGAAATTCGAGCTTTTCGTCGCCGGACGTTATCTGCGCGCCCGCCGCAAAGAAGCCGTCATCTCCATCATCACCGCGATTTCGATTCTCGGAGTTGCCTCCGGAGTGATGGCTTTGATTATTGCGCTGGCGATCAACACGGGGTTTCGCAACACGCTGCAGCGCAATCTTCTGGGAGCGACCGCTCACGTCAACATCATCGAGAAAGAACCTGGGCCGGGCATTCCGAACTGGCATGAGCTTCAGACAAAATTCGCGGGGATTCCGCATGTAATCGCAACGGCCCCCGTGCTTTACGGACAGGTGTTTTTGGTTGGGCCGTTTCCTGGAAAGGGCGTGATCCTGAAGGGCATCGACGTGCCTTCGGAATTGCGGGTCAGCGATACGCTGCGTCACCTGAAGTCTGGCTCTCTCGATAAGCTGAACGGTTCTGGCAGCTTACCCGGCATCGTTCTGGGCGCGAAGCTGGCGCTGGAAATCGGCGTCTCGCTGAACTCCATCATCACGGCTCTGAGCCCGCACGGGACTCTCACGCCACTCGGTGAGCGGCCCGGCCAGCAGCGCTTTCGAGTGATTGGAATTTTTGAATCTGGCTTCTACGATTTCGACGACAACTGGGCCTACTCGTCGCTGCCGGCGGTTCAAAAACTGCTGGCGATCGATGACGTCGTGAACTCTGTCGAGCTTAAACTCGACGATCTATATTTAGCCCCCGAGATTGGGCATCAAGCTGAAAAACTTGCGGGGCCGCTCTACGCCTCGACCAACTGGCAGGAACAGAACAAACAGCTGCTGAATGCCCTTCGCATGGAAAAGGCCGTTACGGTGGTGACCATCGGGCTGATTGAAATGATCGCGGGCCTGAACATCCTGATCACGCTGGTGATGATGGTAATGGAAAAATATCGCGATATCGCCGTGCTCATGTCTATGGGCGCTCGCCAATCGCAAATCCGCGGGATCTTCATCGCGCAAGGCGCGCTCATTGGCGTGGTTGGCACGGTAATTGGTCTGTCGGTCGGCTACACGCTATGTTACTTCGCGGACAAATACCGCTGGATTCGCCTCGACGAGCAGGTCTACGCGCTCAGCTTTGTGCCCTTCGAACCGCGCGCCACGGACGGCCTGTGGATCGCTGCCGCCGCCATCATTGTGAGTTTACTCGCGACCGTTTATCCGGCACGTAATGCAACTCGGATCACGCCAGCTGAGGTGCTGCGTTATGAATAATACCCAAGCCCCTCTTTCATTTTTGCCAAGTGTGTTACGAATTGTTAATATCCATGCCGCGTGTTGTTCTAGCATCGTTAGGAGACTCAAACGATCCACTCACTTGGAGCGGCATTCCGAGTTACTTTTTGCAAACCGCGAAGAGCATGGGCCTGATCGATGAAGGTCTCCGGCTAAACCGCTCGGGTCTACAATTTCAAACCCGCCGGGCTGCCTGGAATCTGTCCCGTCTTCTTGTGGGCGAGCGCCGCGGCGGTTACCAATATTCGAAATCGGCCCTTGCCCAAATGTGGGCACCGGTCGCGGATAGTCTAAGTGACTCCGTTGTAATCAACTGTTTTCAGTTAACTGCCGAAACGGTCATCGCTAACAAGAGCATAGAACGCTGGCACTACATCGACATGACCTTCGAACAGCTTCTGAATTTCTACGATGCACATTCAATTATGGGTAAGGGGATCGCCCGCGAGGCTTTAACGCGCGAACGGGATGGTTATCGGTCATCGGCCGGCGTCATTGCGCACAGCCACTGGGCGGCTCAATCCCTTCGTGACTATTACAGTCTTCCTCCCGAACTCATCCACGTCGCTCTCCCCGGAGCCAGCCTGGACGCGGAAGATTACGCTCTTTGGGAAAGCTCTGAAGATCGCTTACCGCGTTCAATCGTGAACACCAATTTGCGGCTTGTGTTTACAGGTCGTGACTGGAAACGGAAAGGCTTGGATCGCTTACTTGGGGCGGTGCAGATCGCCCACCGAAAAGGTTCACAAGTGACGCTGCGAGTTATCGGCTGTAGGGCGGAGCAGATGCCGGCAGAGATGCGAAATATTGCGGGCGTCGAATGGCTCGGCGCGGTCAATAAGCGGTCTGATGCGCGCCGGTTTTTGGAGTTAGTGAGCGGATGCCACATCGGCTGTCTGCTCTCCTTGAGGGAGGCAGGAGGTATCGGGCTTCGTGAATTCACAGCGCTTGGTTTAGCCGTTATCGGCACGGATTCGGGTGGTTCTCCGGAGCATTGTTTGCCCGGATCCAGTGTGATTGTCCCCGCGAGCGCTTCAACGGAGGAGATTGCTCAAGTAATTATCGATTTAGACAAAGACAGAGACCGACTTCATAGAATGCGGGAATATGCGTGGGAGCACCGGCATCAGGGTCTGTGGAGTCATTCTGTTTCCGAGATTCGCGAATTTTGGCCCCACCCCGCCAATTCCGCCGTACCTTCTCCTCATTACTCACGCTAAATCAAACCTGCCTTAGAAATATCCCCGCCGCTTCAGATACCAGAGCAGCGCAATGGTAATGGCCGCTGTGATTCCACACACCACCCAAAACGCTTGCGGCGAAACCATGCCGCCGGGGTAGCGCAAGCTCATGCCGCAAAATGCCGAGATCACGAGCGCGGGCAGGGCAACCGTACCGAGCACGGTTAGCAATCGGGTTGCATCGTTATTTTGATTTGCCAGGCTTGATTGATAGAGGTCGAGCATCCCTGCCAGACGGTCTCGCTCTCCTGCCACGGTTTCCAGATCGCGCGTAAGGTGGTCATGGATGTCACGCAAGAACGGCAGCAGCTCGGGGCTGGCCAGCGTCGCGGGCGTCCGTTGAAGAGTAAAAGCGATTTGGCGGCTGTTACTGAGAATGCGCCGCATTTCGAGGAGCATGCCTCGCAGATCGGAAACGCGCTCCAGTAGCGATGCCTCAGACCGCGCAAGAATGTCGCTTTCCACCGCATCTACGCGGTCCTCCAGCTCCTCCAGCAGCGGGAAGTAAGAATCGACTACGATGTCCATCACGCGGTACAGCGCCTCCTCCGGCCGCAGGGGCTCCGGGCGATTCCGCAGGAAGTCCAAAAAAAGAATCTCGCCGTCGTGAACGGTGATGACGTAATCGGGCCCGACGAACATGTCCAAATCGGTTATGGTCAGGTTGTTGTCGGCGTGCAACCGCACCAGCTTGAGAACGAGAAACAGATATGTCTCGCCCTGCTCCAGCTTGCAGCGCTGCTCACCGTGGCGGCAATCTTCCAGATGCAGCGGATGGAGGCCGTTCACGGTAGCCAATTCATCCAATTTGGGATTGGCCGGGATAAAAATGTCGGTCCATGTCATATTCTTACTTCAGGTAGGCCCGCAGCGCGCTGATCAGATCGTCGGCGGCCCGTCCCTGCTCCTCCGTGGGATTGGTGCTTGGGTCCAGGACATGAAACCGGATGTGGCCGTCGATCACTTCGGCCATGAGCGCATCCATGGCGCCGCGGCAAGCGGAGATGGTGTGCAGAACATCGGAACATTCAGCGTCCTGGTTGAGCGCCCGCTCGATCCCTTCCACTTGTCCGCGAATTCTCCGGACCCGGTTCAGCAGCTTCTTCTTTTCTTCATTCGTGTGCGCCATGAAATGTTTTAGATAAAAGTACTTTACAAGGATACCCCAGCCGGTATACTCTGATAGTAGAGCGGTGCCAGCCGTTCAACCCATCTCTCATCGGAAAGGAGGCCCTTTGGATGTCGAACAGCAGCAACACTCGGCTGCGGAACGAAGAATCGTCGCGGACTGAAACATCCGAACCTCCCTCTGTGAGGCTTCGGTAAAATCAGCCTTACTCTTGTCCCACTTTTCCGTTTATCTTGACCCTATTATCTATAGCCGCGTGCAAGCTTGTGCGCAGCCGTCGCGGTCAACTGTCCTGAGATTGAATGACGATGTTTGCCGGAAAAACGCCAATTACAAATTTACTGATGCTGGGCCTCGGCGTGATTTCTGTAACCTTCGCGCAGGACACGCCGCCCGCCGACGCGCCCGCGGAACGCTGGAATCTCGTCTACCAGGCGACGTCAATCGGGCAATATCACGGAACCTTTCACGCGCCGTATACCGGGCCCAATAGTCTTCAGAACTATCCGGAGCGGGATGTTTCCCTGACGACGACACTCTTTTTCAGCCTGCGGTTGGGCAAGAATACCAGCTTCTATTTCGACCCCGAAATCGCCGGCGGGAAAGGCATCAGCGGAGTTACGGGGATTGCTAACTTCACCAACGGGGAACTGCCGCGGGTCGCGAGCGCGACGCCGAAGCCCTATATCGCGCGCCTCTACGTCACGCACGATTTTGGATTCGGCGATGAGCGGGAATCCATCTCAAGCGGCGAAAACCAGTTGGCGGGTTCGCGACCGATGAATCGGTACAGCATCACGGTGGGCCGGTTTACGGTTACGGATTTCTTCGACAACAACCGATACACCCACGATCCGCGGACGCAATTCATGGGCTGGGGCACAATGTACAACGGTGCGTGGGACTATCCGGCGGACACGCGCGGCTACACCTGGGGATGGGTGCATGAACTTCACCTGCGGTGGTGGTCGCTGCGCTACGCCAGTGTGGCCGAGCCGAAATTCGCCAACGGGCTGCGCTTCGACCGGCGGCTATTTCGCGACCGTGGCGATATGGTCGAAGGCGAGACTCGCTATGCCCCGGGCGGCCACGGGGGCGTGGTCCGGCTGCTCGGATTTCTGCACCGCACGCGATCCGGCGACTATGCGCAAGCGATTGATCTCGCGAAACCCTTCGGCGGAGTGCCCGACGTGGTGGCGACGCGCCGCATCGGAACGTTGAAGTACGGCTACGGAATCAACATGGAACAGGAAATCACGAAGGACGTGGGTGTATTCGGCCGCGTTGGCTGGAACGATGGTAAGACCGAAGACTTCGCGTTCACTGCCATCGACCGGCTCCTGAGCGCGGGCGTTTCAGTAACCGGCAACCGGTGGAAGCGGCCGTTCGATACAGCCGCGACGGCGGTCACTTCCAGCGGAGTTGCCCCCATTCACGCGGCTTATTTGGCGCGCGGCGGCCTCGATTTCATCATCGGCGACGGGCGATTGAACTATGGCCGTGAATCGATATGGGAGAGCTACTACACCGCGCGGTTGTTTCCAGGATTCTTCGCAACGCTGGATGAGCAGCGCGTCGCGAACCCGGCATTCAATCGCGATCGCGGGCCGGTGTGGGTGCCGTCATTGCGATTTCACTTGGAGATCGGGAAGGATACGTTTTAAATGAACTTACCGTCGCGACCATTGGGGGCAAAATAAAACGGACGTCTCCGACTCAATTGCGAGCCTAAGAGCCCCTTACAATGAAGTCTTATGCGCATTTGTGACCTTTTGGCGGAAGGTCGGCCTTCGTTTTCATTCGAATTCTTTCCGCCGAAGTCGGATGAGGCGGTAGCTCAGCTTGAGCGCACTCTTGCGGAGTTGCGCACGCTCGATCCAACATTCGTTTCCGTCACCTACGGTGCGGGCGGGTCCACGCGCGAAAGAACCATTGAAATTGTCACGCGCATTAAACGCGAGACCGGCATCGAAGCCATGGCGCATCTTACTTGCGTCGGCTCCACTGCGAGCGAATTGGAAGAGGTGCTCACGCGCTTGGTGGACGCCGGAGTTGAAAACGTTCTGGCTCTTCGCGGCGACCCTCCCAAAGGCAGTAAAACCTTCACCGCGACCGAGGGCGGCTTCGCATACGCATCGGAACTGGTGCGCGCAATCCGCCAGCGTCACGGCGCGGAGATGTGCTTGGGCGGTGCCGCCTATCCCGAAAAACACGTGGAATGCGGCAACCCCGCCGTTGATCTGATGAACCTGAAACGCAAGGTAGACGCCGGCCTCGATTTCATTGTTACCCAGCTTTTTTTCGATAACCAGCGCTACTTTGAATTTGTCGAGCGTGCCCGAGCCGCGGGCATTAAGGTGCCCATCATCGCCGGCATCATGCCGATTACCAACGCCGCTCAGATAGAACGCTTCACCAACGCGTGTGGAGCGACATTGCCCTTCAAGCTGGCAGTTGAACTCGACCGCCGCCGCGACGATTCAACGGCCGTGATGCAGCTTGGCGTAGCTCACGCTACCGCGCAATGCATCGATCTGTTGACCGGCGGTGCCCCAGGCATCCACTTCTACACGCTGAACCGCAGTAGCGCGACTAAAGAGGTGTTCGCCGCGCTCAAAGCCACTGGATTTGCGCAATCGCGCGATCACAAAGTAGCTTGATTGATGTAGAGTGGCTTGAAGACTATGCCATATTGCTCAAGTTGCGGCACGGAAACATCCGGCAAGTTCTGCCCCAAATGCGGGGCGCTGGTAGATGCCGGCGCGCCTGCCCCCACCCCAGGGGCGGCTGGCCCTTCGCCGCGGCTCGACGTGCCCGGCTTGACCAACAATATCGCTGGCGCACTCTGTTACATTATTCCGATCGTCGCGGGGATTATATTCCTTGTGATTGAGCCGTACAACAAAGACCGGAAAGTTCGCTTCGACGCTTTCCAATCGATATTCCTGTGGATCGTGCTTTTGATTCTCGGCTCGGTGCTGAATCTGTTTTACGAATTCTCGGGAAGCCTGAGCACCGTGCTCCACCAGATCTATCAGCTCGCGACGCTCGGCCTGATTATCTATCTCGCGGTAAAGGCTTATCAGAATCAATCGGTGGTGCTGCCCGTGGTCGGCCCGCTGGCGGAGAAACAAGCGTAGTGGCGCACCAGCGCGGCGGGATCGTCGGTGATGATCGTGTCCACGCCAAGTGCGGTTAAGCGGTCCCACTCGTCGGGTGCATTTACTGTCCACGCGCTGATCTGAAGCCCTGCGGAGTGGGCTTCGCGCAATAGCTCTGGACTGATCAGATGCTTTTCCGGCGAGACGATTTGGACGCCCAGCTCGCAAGCTTCCGCTATGGCGTTCACGCGCGCGTCCTCGTAAAGCAGTGCTAACCGCAGCGCGGAATCGCACCGGCGCGCCGCGCGCAACATCCGGGAATCGAACGACCGCACAATGCATTTCCCGCGCACGTCCGCGGCCCCAATTGCGCAGATTAAAATCTCGGCGAATTCCATTGGCTCGGGCGTCCACTGCGGATGGGCGGAGTCGGACTTCATCTCGATATCGAACACAAACTGCCGACTGCCATTGAGCTGCAGGACTTGTTCTATCCTCGGCATGGTCGCGGCCCAGTGCGCCCACTCCAGGCTGCGCACGGGAACGCCCGCGTGCGCCAAGTCGTGCGTGACCACCAGGACATTGTCACGCGAAACCGTAACGTCGAACTCAATGCCGTCCGCGCCCGCATCCATGGCGTGCTGAAATGCGGCCATCGTGTTCTCCGGATGAGTGGCGCGCGAACCGCGATGTCCGAACACCTGCGCCTTGTGTCCCATGCGACTGCCATAGAATAACAACAGGAGCCACATGACGCGCAGAACGGCACTCACGGCACTTGGGGCTGTCGCGGCCAGCACGCTGCGCGGGCAGATCCATGCTCCGGCAAAGCGTCCCGGCCCGCAGCTCTGCGTGTTTTCCAAGAACCTCGCGAAAGTGGAGTACAGCGAGCTTGGCGCCATAGCGAAAGAACTGGGATTCGATGGCGTCGATCTCACGGTGCGGCCAGGCGGGCACGTGGAACCCAATCTGGTCAACGTGGATCTAGTGCGGGCGATTGAGAGCGTGCATGGCGCCGAACTCGAAGTGCCGATGAGGAGGATCATCCCCCCGAGGCAGGTGAGCAGTCGCAGTCGTTTCATGGTTGAGATTCCGATCGGGTTTCACTTGTGGTTTCGCGCGAAACGATAAATCGATTTCAATTCCCCAGCACTTCCAGCTTCCGGGGTGGGCT
>JANYJA010000177.1 GCA_025358575.1 Terriglobia bacterium | reverse complement strand
GATGGTTAGAACCGAGCCCGGAGGGTCGAAGGTGGTGATGCCGCCGTGAGGAGCGCGCAGGAAGCCGTGATAAACATTGCCTGCGTCTTGGTAGTTTCCCGTGATCGCCCCGAGCGGGTTGATGCTATAGGCATTGGTGCTAACCGATCCCGAAGGGTCGAAGGTGGTGATGGTACCGTTGCTAGCGCGCAGAAAGCCGTGCGAGAAACGGGCGGCGTCATAGTAGTTTCCCGCGATCGCCCCGAGCGGGTTAATGCTATAGGCATAAGTAAGAACTGAGCCCGGAGGGTCGAAGGTCGTGAAGGCACCGTGAGGAGCGCGAAAGAAACCGTGATTATAACCCGTCGCGTCACCGTAGTATCCCGCGATCGCTCCCGCGGGGTTAATGCTCAAGCCGAAAGTACCGTTCACGGCGCCGGGAGTATCAAAGGCGGTGATGGTGCCGTCAGGGCCGCGCAGGAAGCCGTGACCCACATTGCTGGCGTCATAATAGTATCCAGCGATCGCGCCGGCGGGGTTGATGCTTAGCGCGTACGTGAAAACCGAGCCCGGAGGGTCGAACGTGGTGAACGTGGGAGCGTGATCGGGATTGTCATGTGCCGACAGTCGAACCGTAATCGCCAGCGCGGCGAATACCGTAATGCATGTCAGTGTTCTGGATTTCATTATTGCTTTATTTGGTCTTTTGTGTCGTCATTAGGCCCAATAAGGGTCGCGGTAACGTAGCCCAGGGCGAAAAGCAACGGAAGAAAGTACGTCATCGTTCTCTTTTTGGCTTTCCGACGTCTGAGAGTATACATCTTTTTGTTTCCAAATTAACCCCTTTCGAGCCGTTTCCACCTCTCGGGCACGCTGCCCGAAGAGAGCTTCGCACTTTTCATTAATCGATAGCGGAACGAGCACCACGCGGACTTTCTTTTGTGTGCGAATCCAGCGAGATGAATCGCTTTGGGCATTCCGGCAAAGGTTCATACGACGTTTTCGGGAATGTAGGGTCCCGGTGAATGCGATTCCTGGCTCCTCCGCGGTGGTTCTCGGAAAGATGGTCGATCAATATTTATCGATCCCGCCGGTTAGTGCGGACCTCTGATTCCGCCGAGACTACAACGGGCTTTTGTTTTTGCACTGGTTGTTGAACCACTGCCCTCCGGCTTCCAAGCAGCATTCCATGGGATTGGAACATGGCGGCACGGGAAAATAAACCATGACAAAGAATTTTTGGGTCGTATATGCAGTTCCCTGGAACCCGTCGTCGAAATTGAAGGTCCACTGCATTGGTTTGTCGTTAGAAAGAGCGAACCCGGTGCAGGGCGATTGAATCATTCCAGGCTGATCCTGTTGGCAGCCCCAGTAGTAGAAGGGCTGAAGATTTTTAAAAGGTCCTGTGCTCCCTTTGAACATGAGTGTCGCATCGGCTGCTACTAAGCCCATATGTTTGGCAAACTCTTTCAGAGACCCGGGGTCAGGCGGAAGTTGCCAAGCGACGGAACCCAGATAGCCTGACTTCTTCATGTTAGCTATCATCGCTTCCGCCGTTTCGAACAACATCGCCCCTTTATCAATCTTCGGCACCTTAAAAATGGTGCCCCTGTTAGACGTGATTTTGATGTTGCCGGTGATGCCGAACGTGTTTTGGTTCTGGGCGGCCCCGGCCAGATTTCCGTCGGCCACCCAGGTTCGATCGGTTTGGCAATCGTACACGGCCTTAGATGCGGCGACTCCACTTGTGTATGGCAATACTCCAGAGAGTGGGGTAGGGCAGGTAGTAGGTGCGTCGGCAAGCTTGCCGACAATCATCGGCAGGACGTAATAGTACGGGAATGTTGTTGTAACTCCGCCAGGCGAGAGGTTGGAGAACGCAAACACTTTTTGCCCGCCTCTCTCGTCTTTCGCCTCGGTCCAGTAATACGAAAGCTTCAGGTCCTGGAAAAACTGTGTAACCGGGACGCCGAACCCGGGCGCCACGCTGTCGGGGTAGCTCGCAGGATATATTCTTCCCATCGCGCTGCCGGTGCACCCGGGACCAAAAGTTGCTTGCTTTCCGGGACCGTAGGATGCGCAGGTGAGGTCTTTAGGCGGTGTGACCGGAAGCTGCCAGTTGTTGTGACCCAGGTAGCCCGCACCTTGGTTTAGCGCTGCGACCCAGGACTGCGCCGTATTAAACTCCATGGTGCCGTTTGGATTAATAAATCCGGGGACTGGGAACTGCGCCCGCATCTTCGGTTTGCCGGCGAGATTAGCATCGGCAAGCCAGCAGACGCCCTGACGCGAGTCATAGACGATCGTCCCGGGCTGGACGGCACCTTTTGGGTCACAACGGTTAAGTCCAATTTGCGCCATCGCTGTCGATGCGACAACAGAAAGCAATCCTGCTCCGAACGGCACCAGCAGAACACCGAGAGCGAGTTGTTTTAGTTTCATAAAGTGTACCTCTGCTTTGAATATTAGGCCCGAAAGGTGTAGCAGGGTGGAGTGTACTCCCTTCTCATGAAATCCTTTCTTAGCTTGTCTCCACCCCGAGTTATATCGGCGCAAGCCCCGCTCAATCTCGTTACGTGATGCTGGTGCAGCGCGGGCGATCCGCGCCGGAGCGCGCGTTCAGCGGAGGCGGACATATTCAACCTTCACGAACCAGGTGGTCCCGCTCGACTGTGCCGTGTCCTCCAGGCTAATTTGCTCCCTCCTTCCCGACTTATGCCATTTTGTTGGTTCCCCGCAATCGCCGCTAAAAGGTTCGCGGTAAAACACCGGGGTGGGGCCTTTTCTTGCAAACAGCTTATAAGTCGCTTCTTGTCCTTTGTGGTTGTGCGGTGGGAAACCAAAGCCGCCTTCGCAATCGCCGGTGTAGGTTTCCGCGTGCCCAAAGTTCTGGACCCCTTTTTCGGTCAGGCCAATCACCGAAATCACCTGCCATGACGTGTTTTGGGCCGTACCTCCCGTTACAATCAGAATCTTCGATTCGCCGTTGCCATCGATGTCCGGCACGGCCTGCATGTCCTGGCCCCAGCCCCCCTTGTAAGCGATGTGCGCGGCCACATGATCGGCTTCGAACACGACGACGCCGTTATTCGCAAAATTGTGGCCCGTGACGCAGTAAGTGTACAAGATAGCTTTTTGGCTGGCATGCGGCTTGGTGAAGGAACCCCGCACCGGTGAGGTGTTAACGATTCGAAATCCCAAAGAACCGCTAGAATCGCAGTTAACGCTTCGCTCCTTCCAATATTGCCTCGCAGCGGGCAGGATTTCGCTCTTGATCAAGGCGTCTTCAGCAACCGATAATATGGAACTCTTGGCGGGCAGCCCGGGGAGAGAATCATCGAACTCAGGCTCTTGATAAATCAGAATTAAGTCTGTCGGAGAAAGAGCGGCTGTATTTAGCGATCCGCAAAGAACAGCGCAAAACAACAAACTCGCCCCATTCATTCTCATAGTGCAGTCAAGCTAAAAACACTTGAACCCGCTCCCGAGCAGATTACGCCCTAGTGTACATCATGTGAACCAGATTGGGGACCCTGTCTGCCAGAGGACAGGGGTTGATCGGCCCCCTGCAACGCAAAGCGAATCAAGTTGGTTGGCGCTATTGTCGAACCCCTGCACATTTGCTCATCGGTTTAGCCGGGCTCATTCCTCCATAACGACTGAGAAGGGTGCCGATTGGGGCGGACATTCTAGATTGAGCGTGAGGACGGCAAAATGGCTCGAGCATTCGCCTATTCGGTTTTTACGAGCAGGCCGTTGAAGGGCGATGTGGCATCGATGCGTGCTCTCTGCCTGAGCAGCGGCGACCCGCACTTCTGGACTACGCTTTGACTTTGGCCGCGTTCTTCTTTTCCATTGCGGCCATCAGGCGGGCGTGCACATCTTCGGGAATGGCGCATGCCTGCATTCCCTTAAACACCTTAATGGTTTTCTTGGTGGTGTCGCAAATGACCCAGCAATTGGGGCATTCGGTGGTGTGCTTTTCCAGCTTGGCCCGGATATCCGCGTCGGTGGTCTCGTCGAGAAATTCGCTGAGCTCTTGTAAGAATTCTTTACATGTAAGCAAAGGCGTCATCCCCCTTGCGTTTGAAAAATGAAGTGAGCTTGTCGCGAAGCTGCAAGCGGGCCCGCAGCAGCCGACTTTTTACGGCGGGGATGGAAAGCTCAAGCGCTTCCGCCGTCTCTTCAGTGGAAAGTTCTTCCACGTCACGGAGCACGAACACGGCGCGGTAGGTGGGGGCCAAGCTCTGGACCGCGGAATCCAGGATTTCGTTCAGTTCGGCGCGGGAATAGCGCTGCTCGGGATCCTCATCCCAGGCGGCAATTTCCCGAATCATGATGTCTTCACCAGTGTCGATTCCTTCGTCGAGCGAAACCGAGCGATCGGTCTTGCGCTTGCGAAGTTTCATCAGGGCCTGATTGACGGCGATCCTGACGATCCAGGTATAAAACTTCGAGTTGCCCTGGAATTGATCGAGATGTTCGTAGGCTTTCAAAAAAGTTTCCTGGAGCACATCTTCAGCATCTTCGCGATTTTGAGTGATGTGTTGCGCGAGCCGAAAAATCTTGCCCTCGTAATGACTGATTAGGCCACTGAAAGCGCGCGTATCTCCAGTGCGCGCCTGAGCCAGCAGGTCCGTTTCGTCAAACACGCCCGATTGAGTGCCTTGTGCCGGAAGCTCCACCAAAGAATCAATCATGTCACAGGTTAGAAGATGTTCGTCGGGATTAATAGGATTCGGGTTATCAATTCGGGTCAACAGGCGTCGCCAGCGGCATAGCCGGATGCCCAGGCCCATTGGAAATTGAAGCCGCCGAGTTGTCCGGTGACGTCGACGACTTCGCCGATGAAGAAGAGGCCGGGGACTTGGCGGGATTCAAGAGTGCGGGAGGAAAGCTCATCGGTCGAGACGCCGCCGCCGGTGACTTCGGCTTTGTCATAACCTTCGGTGCCGGAGGGGGTAAGCCGCCAGGAATGCAGGGCGGCCGCGGCTTCTTCGAGCGCGCGATCGGAGGCGGACCCGGCTGGACCCGGGTCGGGGTGCAGGTCGAACCAGCGGTCGGCGAAACGGCGCGGGAGAAATTCGGCGGTGATGGCGCGGAGGGATGCGCGGGAGTTGGCGCGTTTGCGCTGCTTGACTTCCTGGGCGAAGTCGATGGCGGGGAGGAGGTCGAGGCGGATTTGGGCGCCGGGTTTCCAGTAAGAAGAGATTTGGAGGATGGCGGGGCCGCTGAGGCCGCGATGGGTGATGAGCATTTTCTCGCGGAAGCGATGAGCGCCGGTTTTGACGACGACGTCGGCGGAGACTCCGCTGAGATCGCACCACTGCCGATGGTCGAGTGGCGCTAGCGTGAGCGGAACCAGGGCGGGGAAGCAGGGTACGGTGCGCAGGCCGAATTGTTCGGCCAGGCGCAGGCCGAAGGGGGTCGCGCCCATCTTTGGAATGGAGAGGCCGCCGGTCGCGACCACCAGGGATTCGGAGCGGAATTCGCCATGGCTGGTGAGGACGGAGAATTGGTCTTCGCGTTGGACGCGCGCGATTTCGCAATCGAGTTGAATGGAGACGCCGGATTCTTCACATTCGGTCTGCAGCATGTGAGTGATTTCTCGCGCGGAGGTGTCGCAAAAAAGCTGTCCGAGGGCCTTTTCGTGAAAGGCAATGCCGTGTTTCTGGACCAGACCGACGAAGTGATGCGGAGTATAGCGGGCCAGCGCGGATTTGCAGAAGTGCGGATTTTGGGAGAAGAAGTTTTCAGGCTTGCAGTGGAGATTGGTGAAATTGCAGCGGCCGCCGCCGGAGATGAGTATCTTTTCCCCGATGCGGCGGGCATGCTCCAGGACGACGACTTTGCGGCCGCGTTTGCCCGCTTCGACAGCGCACATGAGGCCGGCGGCCCCACCGCCGAGCACGATCGCGTCTACCGATTGCAACTTTCGATTGTAGCGGGGCGGCCCCCAGGAAACGAGGAAGCGGTGGGGCGCATCCAACTTAATTCACAATGGTAACTGGATGTTGAAGCTTGCCTCGGCTTGGCTTATCTTTGGCAGCGTGCTCTTGGCGCAGATGCCGCTGGTGACCCTGCGGGGCGCGTTCAAGGAGATGGATAAGCACAGCATTACGATTGAATCCGAGGGAGAAACGGTGGTGCTGCGGCGCACGAAGAAGACGCGATTCCTGCGGAACAACAAGCCAGTGGGAGCGGAAGTTGCGCGGGGCACGGAACTTCTGATCGAGGTGGAGAAAGATTTGGCCGCGAGCATTGTGGCGGTGAACGTATATCTGGACCCGCCGAAGCCGACGCAATGAGGTTCGCGGCCGCAGTGGCGTTTTGCGCGCTGAGCGAAACGGGCGCGGCAGCCACGTACAGCCGAGATGTAGCGCCGATTTTGTACCGGCATTGCGCTCCTTGTCACAGGCCGGGGCAAAGTGCGCCTTTCCCGCTGCTAACGTTTCAAGATGCGGCGGCGCGGGCGAAGCTAATCGCCGCGGTTACGGCGAACCATACAATGCCGCCGTGGAAACCGGTGCTGGGGTACGGGAATTTCGCTCATGCGCGAGGGCTGAGCGCGGGGGAAATCGGAACCTTAGTGCGTTGGGCCGCGGATGGCGCGCCTATCGGGGATGGCGGTGCCATTCCAGCGGCGCCGACGTTTCCGAGCGATTGGAAGATGGGAAAGCCAGACCTGATGGTGACACTTCCGAAAGCTTTCACGGTACCGGCGGACGGGCCGGATTTATACCAGTGCTTTGTGGTGCCGCTCGGGCTTTCCGAAGAACGTTATGTGCGCGCTATTGAGTTTCGTCCCGGCAATGCGCTGGTGGTGCATCATGCGCTGCTGTTTACGGACACGGGCGGTTCAGCCAGGCGCATCGCTGGGGGCGGCTCGTATTCCTGCTTCGGCACGCCGGGCTTTTTGCCGACATCCGCGTTGGGCGGTTGGTCGCCTGGCAATCACCCGATCCATTTCCCCCGGGACGCGGCGGGAACCCTGCATGCGGGCGCGGATGTGGTGATTCAGATCCACTTTCATCCCAGCGGGAAGGCGGAAGAAGAGCAATCGCGCGTGGGGTTTTATTTCACATCGAAAGCGCCCACGCGGAGGGTGGCGGACGTGGCACTGACGTCGCGCAATATCGATATCGCGCCGGGCGACACGGCCTATAAGGTGCGCGATCATTTCACGCTGCCGATTGACGTGCATGCCATCGGCATCATTCCGCACGCGCACTATTTGTGCCGCGATATGAAGGGGACGGCGACGCTGCCGAATGGGAGCTTGATTCGCCTGTTATGGATTCGCGATTGGGATTTCAACTGGCAAGATCAATATGAGTATGCGACACCGGTCGCTCTGCCGGAAGGAACGTGGATTGAAATGGAGTTTACATATGACAACTCGGCGGGCAATCCGCATAATCCTAGCTCGCCGCCGAAACGGGTAACGTGGGGCGCCGGAAGCCGGGACGAGATGGCGGGGCTGCACTTACAAGTGGTCCCAGACCGGATGGAAGATTTGCCGGAACTTGGAAAGGCACTTTGGGGTAAAGTAATGCGCAGTGTAGGGGGAGAGTTTTACAAGCGACCGGACACTAATCCAGTTCAGTAAAGGACTTTTATGCGATTAATTATTTTGATTATTTTTATCTTCGGCAGCCTGGTTGCAAACGCGCGGGCTACGATGATTCCGCGTGTCAGCGTGGAGCAGTTAGTGGACCAATCCGACAGTATAGTGACGGGCAGAGTCATACGGTCGTGGACGGGGTGGGACCGGGCGCACCGATACATCTGGACGCATACCGAAATTGAGGTGTCGTCGGTAACCAAGGGACCGGCGGGGTCCACGATGGTGGTCAGCGAACCTGGGGGGCAACTAGACGGGCGGGCGTTGCGCGTAGATGGAGCGGTTCAGTATAGTCCGGGCGAGCAGGTTCTGTTGTTTGTCGCGAACACGCCGATCGGGTACCAGCGAACGGTGGGATGGGGACAAGGGAAGTTTCTGATCAGTCCAGACAATCGCATTCACGCAACGGCTTCCGCTTCGGAATTTGTGGACCGCCGAGGTTCGGCGCAAAACGGAACGTCTTCGCGCGGTCTCGATGGCGCTTTGCTGAGCGACGCGCGGGCGCGCGTGACAGCGCAATTGCACCGGAAGGCGGCGGGCCAATGAGGACGGTACAGGCGGGCGTAATCGCGATTTCTCTAGTGTTCGCTAGCGCCGCGTTTCCCTATGTGCGCAGCACGGTTTCGCCGGGAGGTCAGGCATTATTTCGCAGCGACGCAGGTCGAGTCCAATACCTGGTGAATCTTACTCGCGGCAGTAATGTTGCCGGATCGGATGCCGAGATCATGACTGCACTTCAGGGTGCCGCAAACGCCTGGAGTTCAATTCCGGGAACTACGATCCACTTCAACCCGATTCAGGCCACCACATTGATAGCCGATTCGAGTGACGGCCACAATGTGATTTCGTTTGAAAATAATTCGACAACGGGATCGGTAGTCAACGGCGCGCTGGCGGTCACGTTTACGTTTTACTCGCCGTCGGACGGGGTGCTGACCGATACGGATATTGTTTTCAATCCAAAGATAAATTTTTCCACCAGCCCGTCGGCGAACGTGACGGATCTGCAGTCGGTGGCTACGCACGAAATGGGGCACGCTTTGGGCGCGAGTCACAGCGGAGTCTATGGCGCGACGATGTTCTATGCCACGGGACCGGGTCAGACGAGCCAGCAGAAGTTAAGCGAGGACGATCAGGCTCTGATGCGCGAAGCTTATCCGGCTGCGGGCGGACCGCAGTATGGAAGGATCACTGGCCATTTACTGGCGTCGGGCGGCGGCTTCTTGCGCGGTGGGTTAGTTGCCGCGGTAGATAGTTCCACCGGCGTGGTAGTCGGCGGCATCTCTTTAACTACCGATGGCACTTATTCGTTTCAGGTGCCGGCGGGGAATTATGTGGTTTATGCGGAGCCCATTGGCGGGCAATTGACGCCGGATGTGTTTTCATTGAGCCCGATCCAGATAAGCACTAACTTCCAAGCTGGATTTTACGGCGGCAATAGTAACCCGGGGTCGGTGGCGGTGAGCGCGGGGTCTACTAACACCATTGATGTTTCGCCCCCAGGAGGCAAGTCGGGTCTTTCCGTCAACTTCGCGGCAGTGAATCGGGCGAGTTTTTACACCAGCGGCCCGCAAGTACTTCCGTCTGGGCAGTCCTCAGAACTGGAGATTGCGGGAAACGGCGTAGACAGTTTGACTGAACAAGATATCCGGCTGGTCGGCCCGGTCTCACTGCGTCCTGGTTCGTTAGTTCAGGAAGGGTCGCTTTCCGGCTCGCCGAGTTACCCGTTGATCCGTATGACCGTGGATGTTCCGGCGCGAACGAATGTGGCGTCCGCCAGCCTATTTCTGAGTCACGGGGGAAGCACAACGGCCTTTACAGGCGGACTTATACTTACGCCGGCGAGACCGGCGTTTCCCGCCGGGGGGGTGGTGAACGCCTTCACGTTTACCGGCGGTAACATCGCGCCCGGTGAAGATATATCTATTTTCGGAACCACGTTGGGACCCTTGACGCCATTAGTCAACACGCCCGACGCCAGCGGCACTTACTCGACGGGGTTAGGAGGAGTGACTGTCACGTTTGACGGTCAGGCCGCACCTTTGTTCTACGTGTCACAAGGTCAAATCAATCTGCAGGCTCCCGTTGAACTGGCTGGAAAAACAACAACCAGCGTGGTGGTGACCTACGGCTTGAATCCGAGCGATCCGATTGGCGTTACGGTGGCGCCTGTAGCGGGGGGCTTGTATCCGTCGCCGGTCAACAATGACGACGGCATGTTAAATTCAGCCAAACCCGCCAAGAGGGGAAGCTACATTTTGATTTATGGGACAGGCCAAGGGTTGGTGAGCCCCGCGGTGGGAACTGGCAAAGCCGCACCAGCACCGAGTTTCGCATACGCGGGTGCGACCACCGTCACATTCCGGGGGACGGGCGGCCAAACAGTCACGCCTTATTTCTCGGGATTGGCGCCAGGTTTCGTAGGACTTTGGCAGATCAGCGTGCAGGTGCCGACCAGCTTGGCGGTTGGAACCTCGCAACTATTCGTTACCGTAAATGGCGTTCCCACCGCGCCCATCAATGTATCGGTGCAATAGGGATGGGTGATTCGGCTTTTCCGGCGCTGAGGAAGTTGGCGAATATCCGGTAGGCGCCGGGCACTCCCGCGGGGAGCTGCCGGAACCATGAGTACGCGGTAAAAATATAGGCGCCTTTGCCGAAGCGAGTATAGAGTGTCCCTCCTGGCAGTGCGGAATCTCCAGGGTCGTGCGATTCGAGAACGGTCTGGTAATGCGTATCCCAGTTTGACGCAAAGTATAGGCCTCGCTCCTGCACCCACCCGGAGAAATCGTTGGGCGTAATCTCGTTGGGCATATGCAGCAATGGCGATTGAGGATTTGGAAAGGTCACCGGGGCGTCCTCCACAGTCACGCGGTCGCGCGTAACGGTGAATGGATAGGGACCGAGGGAATCGAGTTCGGCGCTATTCCTCGGGGAAAAGCGGCGGTCATCGGCGACCACGTACTGCACGACCAAGGTTCCGCCGTTGTGGACGTAATCGAGCAGCCGGGGCTGATTGGCGCGCAGGTCGGCGCGGACATTGTAGGCGCGGACGCCGGTGACTATGGCGTCGTAGGGCGAAAGATCGCCGCGGGCGAGGTCCTCGGCGGAGAGCAAGGTAACGTCGCACCCCATCTGGCGGATTGAATCGGGGACTTCGTCTCCGGCTCCCATAATGTATCCGACACGCTTGGCCAAAACTTTCAGCGGTGCCATGCGAAGGGCGGCGGTGGAAGGGTGAAAAACGGTCTGCGGCGGGATGTGCTCATGATTGACCACCTGCATCCCGGAAGCGAAATGCTTGCCGTTGACGAGGGCGATGGCGCGAAGCTGCCCGGAATTTGCGTCGCTTCGTGGCGTCACGGTGAAGGCGAGTTCTTTCTGCTCGCCCACTTCCTGGAGCGAGAATTCCTGCGATTCCGGCGTCACGGTCCAGCCCGTATCGACCGAGAGTCCGAGGATACCCGCGGCTTTAGCGACGTTAGCCTGAACCTGCACGGTAACGCGGCGCGGCGCTAGATTCGGGAAAACAACAACCTGCTCGGCAAGATTCAACGCGACGGCGGGCACTATCGTCAGGGGGCGAATCAGCTCACCTTGAACACGATCGACGTAGCGAAACGCAACCGGGCGAGTGATGGCGATCCGCGCACCGTCGATCATCATGCGAAACGTCGCCTGCAGCACGGGCACGGGATCGGCGCGACCGATTAGTTGCGGGTCGCGGATATCGTAGTCGTCACCGGCATGCGGATACTTGAGCCAGAAGGGCTGCGAATCGGGTTCGCTAACGGGGATGGCAACGTTCGCGGACTGAGTCACTGGAACGTTGTTGTCGAGCGATTTGGCGATGTCGACATCCTGAGAAACGAGGCCGTCGAGGTGGACATGAACGTCGGCAACGGGCGTGTCGAGGCGGCTAATTGCCGTTAGCTTGACGGTAAGCGGACCTCCGGGGACGGCTGCGTAGCGATCGGATTCCGCGTCCACCCAGATACCGCCGCAGAGCGCAATGGCTTCGTCCAGCTCATCGAGCTTGCGGCGGCCCCAAATGTTGGTAAGCGCCAGACGTTCAATCAGCGGACGCGCTTCGATGAGCGCGGGGACGGTCTTCTCGGGATGTTCGGGCTGAAAGTCGTGCGCGGCGGGGCCCAGAATGGCGCCGATGCGGTCGCCGCCAGGTACGCGTGTCCAGGTGATATCGACGCCATCGAACAGCGTGGATGCGGCAGGGTCTCCCGAGACCAGCACCATGGTGTTACGCGAAGGACCCTTGCGTTCGGGCGCGCCCATGCCCTGGCTGCGATGCTCGCTGCGGCTAAGTCCGGCGATCTCGGCATAGGATTTGCCGAGCACGGGATCGTAGATGCCGGTATCGAGTTCAATGCGGTTTTTCATCTCCGCCGCGTCGCGCTCTTGGGCGGGCGTAAAGCTGAAGGCATTCCACATGAGACGCTTAGCCTGCCAGGGCTTTACGGCAGTCAATTGCTCCGGGAATCGGGTGGGATCGGCAGCGGCGGTAAAGGCTTCTTTGCCCAGGATCGCCGACGCCTGGTGATGCCCGTGACCGTCGCGCGGGGTTCCGGAGAAACGCAGCACGATGGCATCGGGCTGGAAGCGGCGGATGACCCACACCATGTCGGCTAGAATCTTTTCGTGTCCCCATTTCAGCAAGGTTTCTTCGGGAGTCTTGCTGAAGCCGAAATCGATTGCGCGAGTGAAAAACTGCTCCGCGCCATCGATGTGTCGCGCCGCCAATAACTCTTGCGTGCGGATGAGGCCGAGCAGATCGCCTTGCTCAGAGCCGATGAGATTCTGGCCGCCCTCGCCGCGCGTGGCCGAGAGATAAGCAGTGCGAACTTTCTGACCGCGGGCGTAGTAAGCGAGCAGGGCGGTGTTCTCGTCATCGGGATGCGCGGCGATCATGAGAACGCTGCCGAGCACGTTCAATCGATCAAGCGCTAGCTTGATTTCAGGGGTTCCCGCCAGGTTGCGCTGCCCATAGATGGGCATAACTCGCACCAAACAAAGGAGGATGAGGAAAACCTTGGTCACAGAAATGCACATCGGAATTTATAGTAGACCATTTGGCGAGGGTCGCCGGGAGGTGGGATGTGGAACGCACGGAACAAAAATGGAACTGGCAGCGCTGGTTTCAAGCGGGCGGGTTGAAGCAGGAAGCTTCGCCCACGTTAGTGATGCCGACGCCTCCCGAGCCGGTGCGCATCGGCTTGGCGCTAGGCGGCGGATTCGCACGGGGCGTGGCTCACGTGGGCATTTTACGCGTTCTGGAAGAAAACAATATCCCCCTGCATTGCATAACAGGCGTGAGCGCGGGGGCCATCTGCGCGGCTGCTTATGCGAGCGGAGCGCCTCTCGACGAAATTGGCAGAGTAGGGTGCGCGATGCGGTTTAATGACGTGGCGCGGTGGAGCATCTGCAAACTGGGCTTGGCTGGAAGCGAGCGCATGACGCGCTTTCTGCGCCGATTGCTAAAGAATTTTAATTTTGAAGACATGAAGATTCCGCTGGGAGTGGTCGCAACGGAACTCACAACGGGACAGCCTGTTCTTTTTCGGGACAAGGGCGATGTATCGATCGCAATTCGCGCGAGTTGTTCGTACCCTGGTTTATTTCAGCCAGTGCGCCACCAGGATCGCCTGCTGGTAGATGGGGCGATGAGCATGGAAGTGCCCGCGCTGCTGGCGCGATTGATGGGCGCCACGCATGTGATCTCGGCGGTGATCCCGATTCAAGCGTCGGTGGTGGAGCCGCACAACATGCTGGAAGTGGTGAACCGCTGCTTTCAGATTATGCAGTCGCGAACGGAAGAATCGTGGCGGAAGCACTCTTCGCTGGTGATTGAGCCGGATGTGGCGCACATTCCGTGGGATGGTTTCGATACCGGCGAGAAGATGATTGAAGCTGGGGAAGCGGCGGCGAATATCGCGCTGCCGGAAATTCTGGAGTGGCTGGGGCGGAGCGCGCGCGTGGGACTGCCGCAGGCGGTGGAGCAGCGGGAATCGGTGGCGTGAAGGCCGCTTACCCGATACCGATAAAGGTGCAGACGCAGGTGAAAGAATTTCAAATTCGCACAGGTGCGAAACTTTATCTTCCTTAACAACCATCGCTTTTCGAACTCAAAAAGTCTTCGTTTCCCCGCAGGTGTAAACTGATCGTCAAGTGCTGAAAGGAAACTCATGATCCAGTTGACGGTGAACGGAAAGAGCAGACAGTTCGATGGCGATCCCGACATGCCGCTGCTCTGGTTTTTGCGCGATGAGCTGCAACTGACCGGAACCAAGTTCGGATGCGGCATGGGCCTGTGCGGCGCTTGTACCGTCCACGTGAACGGCGCAGCGGCGCGGAGCTGCCTCACGCCCATGAGCGCCGCGGCGGGCACCAAAATTACGACTATTGAAGGTCTTGCACCCAAGGGTGAGCATCCTCTTCAGAAGGCCTGGAAGGCGTGCAATGTGCCGCAGTGCGGCTACTGCCAGAGCGGACAAATTATGCAGGCCGCGGCCATGTTGAAACGCAAGCCGAAGCCCTCCGATCACGACATCGACAGCGAAATGCAGGGGAACATCTGCCGCTGCGGGACTTATCAGCGTATCCGTGAAGCGATTAAGCAGGCTGCGGGGGCGAAAGCATGAGCGCGGTTATTCAATCTTCGCGGCGCGGTTTTCTCGGCCAGATGTTCTCGGCGGGTGCGCTGGTCATCGGCGCGCCGTTGATCTCGAACATCGCGCAAGCGCAGCAGGCGGCCACTTCGGGCGATGCGAAAATCTGGCAGCCCAGCGTATACCTCGGCATCGAGCCGGACGGCACCGTAAAAATCGTCGCGCATCGCTCGGAGATGGGCACGGGTGCGCGCACCTGTTTGCCAATGATCGTCGCCGATGAACTTGAGGCCGATTGGAGCCGCGTCCAGATTGTGCAAGCGCTGGGGGACGTGAAGTACGGCTCGCAAAACACGGACGGCTCCTGTTCCGTGCGAGATTTCTACGATGCTATGCGCGGGGCGGGAGCCGCTGCGCGCACTATGCTTGAACACGCTGCCGCTGGCAAATGGGGCGTTGCGGAGGAAGAGTGTCAGGGCCGCAATCACTTCGTCGTCCACGCCAAGAGTGGCCGCAAAATGTCATATGGCGAGTTAGTCCCGCTCACGAGCGCCGCCACGGCTCCCGACCAGAACGCCGTGCGTTTCAAAACGCCCAAAGAGTTTCGTTACATTGGCACCGACATTCCCTCGGTCGATCTCAACGATCTGGTCACTGGCAAAGGCATTTTCGGAATTGACGCGACCATGCCTGGCATGGTCTACGCTTCCATTGAGCGGCCGCCAGTTATGGGCGCGACGTTGAAGTCGCTGGACGATTCCGACGCCAAGTTGGTGAAGGGCGTAACACAAGTCGTCTCGTTGGATCTCGCAAAGCCGCCATACGAATTCAAGGCGCTGGGAGGTGCGGCTGTGATCGCCGACAATAGCTGGGCGGCACTGCAAGGCCGCAAGAAACTTAAAGCCGATTGGGATCTTGGCGCAAACGCCGCCTACGATTCCGCCGCGTATCGAATGCAGATGCTCGACACCGCCAAAAAGCCGGGCCGGGTGGCGCGCGAGACAGGTAACGTCGATGCGGAATTTGCCAAAGGTGGAAAGATTCTCGAAGCATCTTATTACACTCCGATGCTGGCGCATGCGCCCATGGAACCGCCAGCCGCAGTCGCGGAATTCAAGAACGGCAAAGTCGTGACTTGGGCGGCAACGCAGAATCCCCAGGCAGTACAGGATACCGTCGCGAAAGCGCTCGGAATTGCCGGGACCGACGTCACGTGCCACGTCACGTTGTTAGGGGGCGGTTTTGGCCGCAAGTCCAAGCCTGATTACATTGCCGAAGCGGCGCTGCTTTCGAGGCAGGTCGGCAAGCCAGTCAAGATCGTTTGGAGCCGCGAGGACGACGTTCATTTCGACTATTTCCACTCGCCCGCCGGCATGTACATCAAAGCCGCGGTGGACGATAAGGGACACCCCAGCGCGTGGTTGCAGCGCAGCGTGTTTCCGCCCATCGCGATGCAGAACAATCCCGACGAGCAGTATGGCGGCTTTCAGCTCGGCATGGGCTGGACCGACATTCCGTACCCGCTGGCGAATCTGCGCGTGGAGAACGGGCCCGCAAAAGCGCACGTTCGCATCGGCTGGCTGCGTTCGGTGTCCAATGTGTATCACGCTTTCGGCGTGCAATCGTTCACCGACGAGCTCGCCGCTTCGGCCGGCCGCGATCGAGTGGAATACTTACTCGAACTCATCGGTCCGGCGCGCGTCATCGACTTCGCTAAAGAAGGATTAAAGCAGAGCGGGCCTGCCGATCCCCGGTTTCCGTTTGATACCGCGCGTTTGCGCAATGTAATTGACCTGGTCGCACAGAAGTCCGGTTGGGCAAATAAGAAGCCTGGGGGCGGACGGGCGCTTGGAATCGCGGCGCATCGAAGTTTCTTGACTTACGTTGCGGCAGTGGCCGAAGTGGTGGTCAAACCGGGCGGCGAAGTTACCATCCCGCGCGTCGATATCGCAATCGACGCGGGCCGCATCATCAATCCCGACCGGGTTAAGGCTCAGTTCGAAGGTGCGTCGGTATTCGGGACGAGCATCGCGTTGATGGGTGAAATCACCGCTGCCGGAGGCCGCATCCAGCAATCCAACTTCAATGGTTATCCGGTTGCGCGGATGAACCAGGCGCCACTCATGACGAATGTATATATCGTGAACAGCGATGCCGCGCCGGCTGGGGTGGGTGAACCGGGAGTTCCGCCAATCGCCCCCGCGATCTGCAACGCCATCTTCGCGGCCACGGGCAAGCGTATTCGAGATTTGCCGGTGAAGAAGCAGTTAAGCTAATTACTTCGCCATGGTGTAGAAATCGTAGGTGAGCTTCCAGGTAAACTCTTTGCCAGGCGCGATGTCCATGTTTATGTAAACCTCTGGACAAAGCACCGTTCTGATGGACCAGAAGATCATCTTCCAGAGCGGCTTGTCGCCACGTACCCTCACGCCCGCCTTGGCACTCTTGTTTTCCACCCGGATGTCGAAGTCGCTGGCGTTATCGCCGTACCCTGTCAATTCGGTGTAAGCGCTTTGGTCTGCGGGCAGATCCCTCACGTAGGTCAGTTCATTGCCGTGGATCTCCAATTTTCCGCTAACGTCGGCGAGGGCTTTCGGCGCAAATGGAAACCTCACGGCAAAATCCGGACCCGATGTCTTCCCGTCAATCACGAAGAAATTGTGGTTGTACACATTCGTTGCGATGTTTTTGGAGCCCGTGTTTTTCAAAGTATGTTCGATCGTCATTTCAGGGCGGCCCTTAGTCAGCCGAACGATCTTCGTGTAGTCGTAAGCGTAGCCGGAGGACGGGTCGCTTAGTTCCTGGACGTATTCCACCGAATCTTTCTTCTTGTGAACGATCCATTTACCAGGGTTCACGATCTGGTAAGTCTTGAATTGCTGAAACTTGTCTTCCTCCGGCTTGAGCAGCACACCCACTCCAATTCGGATGAACGATCCTCCGACTTTCGCCTCGTCATAGCCCAACGCCGATTCGCCCGTTCGAAATTCCTCCACCGGGCCTGTGATGGAATCATGAAGTTTCGGATCGTACTTTGAAAACCAAACGCCGAAGTAGTTATGACCCTTGTATTCCAGACTCGAAATAGAGCCTGACCAATCGAACCGCGTGGCCCGATAGTAACCTTTCACGGCGTCGGGCAAGTACAGCTTGGCTTTGATTACTCCATTACTAATCTCCGCTTCCGGGAAATTCGCGGCCCAAATCGGAAGACTCACTACCGAGCATGTCAGGCACACTGCCGCCACAGCCGTTCTCAACATGAAATTTCTCCCCTACGAGAAGTTATGACTTGTACTCCGCGTTGGCCCGGTTCAGAAGGGCTCGCATATAAGCGAAGCCATAAGCTGTTTGCGCATTTCCGCCGCCCACCAGCTCCGGTGAGTGATCCAGAATCACAATCCCATCGAAATTCACGTCGCGCAGTGCTTTCATGATTTTGTACATGTCGTAATAGCCATCATCCATGAACGTTTCGACAAAGTGAGGAAGAGGCGCGCTCACATTGCGGAAATGAATCTTCCAGATTTTCTGCGCGCCGAAGTAGCGGATCATTTCTTCGGGATCTTTTCCCGTGAGCTGCCGCCCGCCTTCGAGCCATGTGCCGCAGCACATACAGATGCCCACATTTGGACTGTTGGCGATCTCCATCGCGCGCCGGTAGCCGTCAAAAGTTGAGAAGATGCATCGAGGGACGCCAGCGAGAACGGGGACAGGTGGATCATCCGGGTGAATCCCGATCTTGACCCCCGCCTCTTCCGCCACTGGAACCACCTGCTTGATGAAGTAAATGTAATTCGCCCAGATCTCTTCTTTCGTAAACTCGCGCCCGTGTGAAAGGGGTTCTTTAAAAATGACGCCGTCCCACACGCCCTGTTTGTTGGGACTCGCCAAGTCGAACTCCCGGGCTGCCGAACCGCGAATGGTAGCGCGCCCGCTGCTCCAGATCCCGTTGCCCATGTGGGCGTAAGTGGTGTAGTAAATGCCGGCGGCGCCTAGATTGCGAAGGTATTGTTTGTATTCTTCAATCTTCTTGTCGCGCCCCGGAAGATTGAGCGTGACCTCAGGCATGTTATGCACGCTCATATTCCCGATATTCCATACGGTGATTCCAGCGTCCGCATACCGTTGCTTGATCTGCAAGAAACCTTGCGCCGTTCGCAGATCGGGCGTTGATGCCACGCTGACGTACTCGGCACCGAGTTGATTCAGAAACAAGAGGTCCGTGTCAGACGGTTTTGCCGAACTTTGTGCGCACAACTTGATGCCAGGTTGCGAGGAATGCACCGCGCCCGATGCCTGGCTAACTCCTCCCAACATCGCCGCGCCGAGCGCCACGCGTCCAAATTCTCTCCGGCTGGTCGATTTTGGCGTACTCAGCGAGCCGGCACCCCTCCACGCATTCGGCCGCCGCATCGGTGTCCATTCGGGAATCATGGGTGCATTATAACCGCGAATGTGGATATCGCCTTGCGTGAAAAAAGGCGGGCCGGGCCGGAATCGGCTGTGATAACATTCCATTCAAGGCTGGTCGACGGGAATGCTGTATGGTGCGACTAGACCGCGTGAATATCCCTCCAGCGATGCCACATTCGGCGCGGACGCCATCCGTATCGCTGTTCTTCATACAGCCACCCAACGAACCACAACTGGCAACACAAGGAAATCAAAAATGCCCAGAACGATCACCAAGTTGTTGATAGTAGCAGCCATTGCTGTCGGCGCATTTGGAGCGGACAATTCGCTCGGAACCTGGAAGCTGAATATGGAGAAATCGAAGTTTACTCCCGTACCGATAGTCAAAAGCCTGACTTCAACGCGAGAAGCGGTAGAGGGCGGAGTGAAAGTGACCTTCACCGGGGAACTAGCCAATGGTGACGCGCTCAACGGGAACTATACCGCAAAGTTCGATGGAAAAGACAACCCAGTGACAGGCGCGCCGTTTGATACGATCTCCATGCGACAGACAAATGCCAATACCATTACTTCGTTAGCGAAGAAGACCGGCACTCCCTATAAGTCAACAGGCCGCACGGTCATCTCGAAAGATGGGAAGACGATGACCACCACCACAAAAGGCACCAATGAGCAAGGCAAGGCGTTTCACAACGTGATGGTTTACGACAAGCAGTGATTTTCTTGATGCGCAGAGGACGTCGCTGCTAGCGCGCTGCCTCGTCCTTGCGTATACCGTTCAAAATTATCGATTTGCTTCCGGACTCAGCTCCGCATAGACTACAACATTCAGCCTAATCGCCGCGTCGCGATCCGACCTCGTTGTTACATCAAACGTCCCACTGCCTGCATCCAAAGGAATGACGCCCCAATGAGCGTAAGCGCCACCGCCCGTGAAGCTAATTACGTGCTGACCCTAGAAGAAATCGCCAGCCTCGCGCAGGAAGGAGGGCAACCCGCCGAAACACTTATGAACGTGGTCGCCCTCATCGCGAGCCGGTTCAAGACCGATGTTTGCTCCGCGTATCTGCTGGAGCCGGACCGCGCTAATCTCGTGCTGGCCGCGACTCTCGGGCTGCGCCGCGAATGCATCGGCACCCTGCGGCTGGCGCTTTCGGAAGGCTTGGCCGGTCTCGTCGCCGAGGAAGTCCGTCCCGTGGCCGTTGAGCAGGTCCAGAAGCACCCCCGGTTCAAATATTTTGGTGAAGCCGGCGAAGAAAGCTATCAGTCGTTCCTCGGTGTGCCGCTCATCGATCGCGGCGTGCTCCAGGGCGTCCTGGTGGTCCAGACGGTAGAACCGCGCATTTTCCGCGAAGACGAAGTTCGCATGCTCGCCGAAGCCGCGGCGCAGGTGGCGCCTGTGGTAAGCGAAGCCCGCGCGCTCGACCGATTTATTGCGCCCGCGCAAGAGCGGCTCTGGTCGCTGGCTCGTAATCTGTGGTGGAGCTGGGATCATGACACCATCAGTCTTTTCCGCGACCTGGACCCAGTTCGCTTCCGGCAGTTCAACAACAATCCGGTTTCGCTCCTGGCCAAAATGCCTCTCGCCGAAATTGAGCACCGCGCAAGCGAGCTCATGCTGCACAGCCGCATCAATTACGCTTACCGCCGTCAACAGGAATACTTGCAAGCTGATCGCACATGGGGTGCCACGCACGCGGGCGTTCTGCGGCCGCACCCGGTCGCCTACTTTTCAGCGGAGTTTGGTCTGCACGAGTCTTTGCCCATCTATTCAGGCGGTCTCGGCGTGCTCTCCGGCGACCACATCAAGAGTGCGTCAGACCTGGACATTCCACTGATTGGCATCGGCCTCTTCTATGGCCAAGGCTACTTTCGGCAGCGTCTGGATCAAGGTGGCTGGCAGCAGGAGGATTACATCCAGGTCGACGTCAATCAGATGCCTATGGAGCCCGCGATCGGCGCCAATGGCGTGCCTGTTTCAGTGCAGATCGATACGCGCGGCGGCCATATTAAGGCCAAAGTGTGGCGAGTTAAAGTGGGCCGCTGCGATCTCTTCCTTCTGGATTCCAACGTAGACGGCGCGGCTCCTGAAGACCGCGAACTCACCTCGCGGCTCTACGGCGGCGATGGCCGCGTTCGCATCCGTCAGGAACTGCTGCTGGGCATTGGCGGGTATCGCGCCTTGAAAGCTCTCGGCATCACGCCCGGCGTGCTTCACATGAACGAGGGCCATAGCGGGTTCGCCGTTCTCGAAGCCATTCGAAGCCGCATGAACGAAGAAGGTATTAATTTCGATCAAGCCGTTTCGCGCGTCTCTCGCGAAGTCGCTTTCACCACGCATACTCCGGTGCCGGCCGGGCATGACCGCTTCGATCCCGGTCTGGTCGAAGAACACCTGGGACCACTCCGCGATGCGCTGGGTTTGTCTGAGGAGCGCTTCATGGAGTTAGGACGCGAAAACCCTAACAATCACCATGAGGATTTCTGCATGACCGTTCTTGGCCTGAAGCTTTCGCGCCGCGTGAATGCCGTGTCGTCGCTGCACGGCGAGGTCTCGCGCAACATGTGGACGAATCTCTATCCGGGCAAAGCCGAAGACGAGGTTCCCATCGGACACATTACGAATGGCGTGCATGTTCCCTCGTGGCTCGCGCCGCAGATGTTCCGTCTGTACGATCGGCATCTGGGATCGGGTTGGCATGAGCACAGCGGGCAAGCGTCGATCTGGGACGGGATTGAAAACGTCAACGACGGAGAGCTTTGGGAAACGCATCTCAGCTTGAAGTCCAGTCTCATTGAGTTCGTGCGGCGGCGCGCGTGCGAACAGGCTGAGCGGCGCAAGGAATCGGCGGAGGAGTTGGCGCGGCTTAGTAAGGTTTTCAGTCCCGACGCTCTCACCATCGGGTTCGCTCGGCGCTTCGCTACTTACAAACGAGCCAATCTGATCCTGGCCGACATCCAGAAATTGGCGACCATGATTAACGACCCCAAACGCCCGGTGCAGTTCGTATTCGCCGGGAAAGCGCATCCGCGCGACGAGCCGGGCAAGCGCGTGCTTCAGCAGATCGCTCAGCTCATGCGCGACAGCCAGTTCGGCGACAAATTCGTCTTCGTTGAAGATTACGACATTAATGTGGGGCGCCACTTTGTTCAGGGCGTGGATGTGTGGCTCAATAATCCAAGGCGGCCTCTTGAAGCTTCAGGCACCAGTGGCCAGAAGGTGGTTCTAAACGGAGGGCTGAATCTCTCGGTGCTGGATGGCTGGTGGGCGGAGGCTTACGACGGGCTGAACGGCTTTGCAATCGGGAATGGGCGGACGCACGCGAACATGGACGCTCATGATGTCGCGGATGGCGAAGACCTTTACCGCGTGTTGCGCGATGAAGTGATCCCGCTTTATTACCAGCGCGATCGCGATGGCTTGCCGCGCGGCTGGATCAAGCGGATGAAGCGGACCATTCGCACCCTGGGATGGCGGTTCAATGCGGATCGCATGGTAATGGACTACACGATGAAGTGCTATGTGCCGGCAGCGGGCGGGACGTCAAGCGATATGAGCCGGAGCTCGTAGCAGTGGGCCGCGATGGGTCATCCGCCCTCTGCGACCTGCTTCATGACCTTCCTGATTTTTGCTTCCAATGCCGCGTCATCAAGGGCCGCCGGCTCACTGCTCTTTGCATCTGCCTGGGCACTCTTCACATCGTCCAATATCAACGACTTCAGTTCGTCCTTGATCTCGTCTTTGATACGACTCTGTGCATCTTTGATCCAGCCCGTTGTAAGGCTGCTCAACGAATTAAGGATATCTTTTTTGCTATCCTCCCAGGTGCTCAATATCTCCTTTTTCCCATCGTCCCATGCCTTCTTGACGATGGCATTGGTTGTGTCGCCCATGTTCGCAAGCATTTTTCCAGCGTCTTCAGCTTGAGCCGCTAATTTTCCAACCAGGCCCTGCTCTTCCGCGACTTGCTTGCTCATCGCGATATTCATATCCTGAATCTGTTTGTATTTGTCCGCCAGGCTTTGAATTTGCTGCGTGTTGTCCTGTTTTCCGGAATTCGCTCCCGACTTCAAGTCGTTCAGCGTGGCATTAATCTGATCTATATCCGACTGCACCTTCCCTATCGCACTTTTCTGATCGCCGAAGCTCGATTGAAACGAATCTAATCGATCTCGAACGCCGCTGATCTTGTCATCAAGTGCCGACAGCTTTTCGCTGAGATTGGAAAAAACTTCATCTGGTTCCATATATCAGCAAGCTATCATGGCCGCCCGCTATGATAAGATCCCCTCCGCCCATGCACTCTCTTCCGCGACGACAATTTCTCCAGCTCGCTGCGCTTACCGCGACCCAACTTCTCCCCGCGCCAATCGCCAAACTCGCCGCGGCGCAGCGCGGCAAGGTCAAGATTACCGATGTCAAGGTCATGATCGTGCGCGGCACCTGGGACTGGAACCTCGTCAAGATTGAAACCGACGCAGGCATTAGCGGGATCGGCGAAGCCTATTGGGGACCGGGCGTCAAAGACGTCATCCTCAAAATTCTGAAGCCGCAGCTTATCGGCGAAGATCCCATGAACGTCGATAAGCTCTACACCAAAGTTCTCATGAGGAATGCGGGCGCCGGAGCCATCGGCGGCGTCACCGTGGAAGCCGCCAGCGGCATCGAGATCGCCCTTTGGGACCTGGTCGGTCGCATCCTTGAAACCCCCGTATGCAATCTGCTGGGGGGCCGTTTCCGCGATCGCGTCCGTTTCTACCGCACTCTGCAGCTCCCGCCCCAGCATGTGGAAGATTCCGGGTCATGGCGCGATTTGGTGGCCCGGGCGCGCGCCGAGAAATGGGGATGGACCGCCTTCAAGTTCCAGGGTGACGGTATCCCGGGCGCGCTCGATAAGAATCACGAAAAGCCCGGGCACGATCTTTATAACCGCAATTTACTCGCGGGCGACGTTCGCCAGATAGTTCGCATGATGGAAGTCGTCAGGGGCGAGCTTGGCCCAGACGGCGAGTTCGCCATCGACCTCCATTGGCATTACGACACGCGCGACGCCATCACGCTCGCTAAGGCGCTCGAGAAGGTAAATCCTATGTGGCTTGAAGATCCCGTGCCGCCCGACAATCCCGAAGCCATGGCGTACGTCAAGCGGCAATCGCCAGTGCCTATATGCACGGGCGAGAATCTTTACACGCGGCAGGGATTCCTCAAGCTTATCGAGATTCAAGGTTGCGACGGCGTCCACATCGACATTCCCAAATCCGGCGGACTGCTCGAATCGAAAAAAATTTCCGATCTTGCCGACAACTATTACATTTGGACCGCCGCGCACAATCCTGCCAGTCCCCTCGGCACCATCGCATCGGCCCACGCGGCCGCCGCCATGCGCAACTTCCGCGTTCACGAATTGGCTAATTACGTGGACTGGTGGCCCGATCTCGTGATCAAGGAAGAGCCCTTCTGGGAGAACGGTTATTTCACCATTCAGGACAAACCTGGCTATGGCGTTGAGATCAATCCCGATGTCGCGCGCGCACACCTCGCGCCCGGCGAAACTTGGTGGGGCTGAAGGCCGGTGCCGATTCCCGTTATGTTAATCTTGAAATCGGCCAAACGTAAGGGTGCCGCTGAAATTCTTTGCAAGTCAATAAAGCCAAGTCTTTAATCACGCCCAAAGTGGTTATCGCCACTACGGTGATGCTGTCCTTCATCTCTTTTTGGAGGGCTGCGGCCATCGTCCTGAGCGATATGGCGTCATCCGCATATTATGTGGGCGGCATCGCTGAGACCGCGGTCGGCAAATCCGCCCCCTGGTTCATCCTCGCGATCATGCTGTTCTCGTACGCGGTGCGCTCCATCTACCTTGAGAGCTGCAGCCTGTTTGTGCGTGGCGGCGTGTATAAGGTTGTGCATGAGGCCATGGGTGGCACGCTCGCCAAGTTCTCAGTTTCCGCGCTGATGTTCGATTACGTGCTCACGGGACCCATTAGCGGTGTGACCGCGGGCCTGTATCTGGCTGGCCTCTTCAACGAGTTGAGTGAATACTTTCATTTGGGGCTGCACGTTCCGAATCAGTACTTTGCCGCCGGATTCGCGATTCTTGTTTGCATTTACTTCTGGTGGAAGAACATCATTGGGATTCACGAATCGAGCGAAAAAGCGCTTCGGATCATGCAGATCACCACCGTAATGGTGGTGATTCTGATCGGCTGGTGCCTCGTCACGGTTTTCGTCAAAGGCTATAACCCC
>JANYJA010000088.1 GCA_025358575.1 Terriglobia bacterium | reverse complement strand
ATGTAGTCGCGATCCACATCGCGCGCCACACGGTCCACGGGCTGACCCGTGGAATCGGCCAGCATCTTGTTGAGCGTTTCGCGCATCCGCAGGATTTCTTTCGCGTAAATATCAATATCCGCCGCCTGCCCGGCCAGGCCTTGCATCGAAGGCTGGTGAATCATGATGCGCGAATTCGGAAGGCTGAAGCGTTTGCCCTTTTTCCCCGCAGCCAGCAAAACCGCGGCCATGGACGCTGCCTGCCCCACACAGATTGTGATGATGTCCGGCCGCACGAACGACATCGTGTCGAGAATCGCCAATCCGGCGGTAATCGAGCCGCCCGGCGAATTGATGTAAATCGAAATATCGCGCTCGGGATCTTCGGCTTCCAAAAACAGAAGCTGCGCAATGATCAGATTGGCGACGTTATCGTCAATCGGAGTTCCCAAAAAAATGATGTTCTCTTTCAGCAACCGGGAATAAATGTCGTACGCTCGTTCCCCTCGGGACGTCTGCTCCACCACCATGGGAACCAACACGGAACTATTCATTGAAATTTCTCTCCACCTTTAAAGATGCTTCCACGTGCTTTTGGACTCGCCCGGGACCCGTAACGCTATTCTCAGTTTGCGCTCCCCGTCCCCGCCATTCCAACTATGACATGGTCGAGGAGGTTTGGCGCTCTCAGCGCGCGCCGTTAAACTCAACGAACCGCCGCGAGCGGGATCTCGAAATAGAGCAACTCTTCTCCGGAAACGGCGTCGCGCAACCCCGAGAGATAGAGCGTCGACCCGGTGCGATGGCCGGTCTGAAAATATAAGAAGCCGCTGGCGGATTCGCCGGGTGGAATCATCTTCGCGGTAAACGCACGCCCTTCGATCTCCCATTCTGAAAGAGGCTGCTTTTTGCGTTTTATGCGTATGCCGCCGACAGGACCAGGGCTCATGGAGGGCTGCTTGGCCCCCTTCAGGAATCGAAGATCCTGTGCCGGAGTATTCTCAATTCGGGAACGATCGGCCGCCACATAATCCGCCATGAGGCGATCGACTCGCAGAGCGTGGGGGCGGTTATTCTGGATTACCACGAGGACCGGGAGAATCCCGTCATTGTAGGGGTTGGCTTTGCCGAAAGCGGGTCGAGCCTGTTCATCGGTCTCGATCACCTCCGCGCCAATCGTGATTTTGTCGCTCGTCTGGTGACTAGGATAGCTAGCTGGCGGCCGGACTTCGAACTTAGACAGTTCCTTGTCGCCCGCGAACGCTGCCGTTATACTCGTCAAAAGAATCAGGCGTTTGAGAAACAAAGGCATTTTCTTACTTTACCGACTCCTGTTAGGGTCAACTTGGCCCTTTCTGTTTCTCTATGGGCTGCTGCGCGTTCTGCGAGACCGCCGTTACATTCTGACGCTCGGGCAACGGCTGGGGTTTCTGCCGCGCAATTTCCGGCAGGGCATCCCCGGTGCCATTTGGATTCACGCGGTTTCAGTGGGGGAAGTGATCGCGGCGCAACCGTTCGTCGCTCGCCTCCGCCTGGGACTGCCTTCCGCCCCGATTTTTCTTTCGACAACTACTCTTACGGGTCGGGCTGCTGCCGCTCGGAAACTAGGATCGTCGGTGGACGGAATATTTTACGCTCCCGTTGACTTCGTGTTCGCGGTGCGGCGGGTGCTGCGAACGCTGCAGCCCTCTGTGGTCGTGATCCTCGAGACGGAAATCTGGCCCAACCTGTTCCGGGAAGCTAAGCGCGCCGGGTGCGGCTTGGCGATGGTGAATGCGCGCATTTCCGACAAGACCGCCGGCCGGTATGCCGCACTTCGCTTCTTCTTCCAGGCCGTACTCGAACTTCCCGATGCGATTCTCACCCAAAGCGGCGCGCAGCGCACGAAGTTCCTGCGAGCCGGCGCGCCTGCCGACCGACTGACCATCGGCGGAAACCTGAAATTCGACGTCCGCGCGGAGGCGATCTCTCCCGATTCCCCGGTCGCCCGATTCCTCACCGGAAGCTCCGCCAAAGTCTGGATTGCCGCCAGCACGTGCGCCGATGACGAACTGGCCGAGGAAGACATTGTGATCGAAGCCGCGCGCCAGCTTCCCGACTGGAAACTGGTGATCGCGCCGCGCAAGCCTGAACGCTTCGAAGAAGTCGCCACAAAACTGGCCAAGGCCGGCCTGCCGTTCGCGCGGCGCTCACAATTAACCACCGAATTAGCCACCGAAGCCGCGGTTTCCGTCCTGTTACTCGACACAATCGGCGAGCTCAGCGGTCTTTTTGCGATTGCCGACGTGGTTTTCATGGGGGGCACCCTCGCGGACCGCGGAGGCCACAACATCCTGGAACCGGCGTTCTTTGGAAAGCCGGTGATCGTAGGACGCCACATGGAAAACTTCCGCGAGATCGCCCTCGACTTCACCGAGCAAGGGGCGTTGTTCGAACTTGCCCACCCCTCCCTTTTGGCCGACGCGGTAAGGGAGGCCGCAAGCGACAGCGGTATGGGCCTTCGTGCCCGCGCGCGTGCTGAAATTCAACAGGGTGCCAGCGCGCTCGCCGCGGACACGGTCGCCGATCTCTACACGCGCTCATTCGTCTGCAATCCCAAGAATCTCTTCCGGCGCATGCTACTGACGCCCTTCTCCTGGATCTGGGCGGCCGGAAGCCGTTCCAAGCGCGCGCGTGATCTCAGCAAACAGCGCACTCTGGAAACGCTCACCATCAGCGTCGGTAACGTCACCGTCGGCGGAACCGGGAAGACCCCTTTCGTACTGGAATTAGTCGAACACTTCCGGGAGTCGGGCCTCACGCCAGGCATTCTCAGCCGGGGGTACGGACGCCGCTCGCACCACGAGCAACTGATCTTTTCCGCGGGGGCATGCGCAGATGTTGGCCACACCGGAGACGAGCCACAACTTTTGCTGCGCTCTGGAATCGCATGTATCGGCATCGGCAAAGACCGTTACAAATCGGGACGACTGCTTGAGGATCGCTTCCACCCCGACGTGCTGGTTCTGGACGACGGCTTCCAGCATCTACGGCTCGGCCGTCACCTGGATATCGTTTTGATCGACGCGCTCGACCCGCTGGGAAGTTGTCGCCTGGTGCCTGTGGGGAGGCTTCGTGAGCCGCTGGATGCGCTTGCTCGCGCCGATTTATTTGTAATTACGCGCAGCGAGTGCGCGCGGAATCTCGACGCCATCGAGCACCGCTTGCACGAGTTAAATCCGAATGCTCCAGTATTTCGATCCCGAGTGGTTGCACGTCATTGGGTCGACTTGGCCACTGCCGAGCGTTTCCCACCGGCCGAACTGCCTCCTGGAAAAACACTGGCCTTCTGCGGCTTGGGGAATCCGAGTTCGTTTTGGCGCACCCTTGAACGGCTTGGCATCAAACCGGTCGACTGCGTCGAGTTCGGAGACCATCACCCGTACAGCCCGCGCGAAGTGCTGCGTCTAAGCCAGCAAGCGGCCGCGCAGAAAGCCGAACGTCTGCTTACCACCGAAAAAGATCTGGTCAACCTCTGTAATGAGTGCGATGAGATCGTGAAGCCCATGCGTTTGTTGTGGTTGAAGATCGGCGTGGAAATTGAAAATGAGCCTGAGTTTTGGGCGCTGGTGGAGAACCATTTCACAAAGCAGCGTTTATAGGCACGTCCAATTCGGAATGGAGTGAAAAATGTCGTCGCCCTATCAGTCGCGCACGTGAAGGACGCCTGCACGGTCCAAACTTCCGCGAAGCGGTGCGCGTCGAGCCACCTTTTAATCTTGGGCTCCAAAACTCGAATCCAGCAACTCTGCAACCAAGAAGTCACACCGCGAAGCGAAACTCTTCATGATGCCCATCTCGGTTACAGTGATTTCATTGGTTCTAAACCCGCTCACCCGGTCGTAGAGTTTAAATCCGCTTTCCCAGTCTCGCCCACGATCATAGCGGAGGCGATTCCAAAACAGGAGAGTCCGCCCCAACCATTTGTGCCAAGCCCTGGTTTGGCGATCATAGTCGCGCAGTCGACTTCGCCAAAGCCAATGAAACTCTCCTTCTTTCGCGCCAATATCAAGTAGATCCTGATATGTGGCCCGCACACGCTCTCCGCGAGGTCCACTCTTAAATAGCTTAACTTTTAGCGATTCGTAATCGCTTTCCAAGACGATCTGACGCGTCGGAAGGCCTAATCCCATTTGCAGCCTCATCGAATTCGCGCGTCGACTGCTCAACAGGTCCAGCGCTTGGTCG
>JANYJA010000050.1 GCA_025358575.1 Terriglobia bacterium | reverse complement strand
GAGAAAGAGTCCGCCCGTTACCGGCAGGTAGCCCGTCCCGGTCTGATTGCTATAGCTCACGAACCCGCTGAATCGCCCCCAGGTGGGCACTTCCACCTTAGCCTCAAAGCCGTGGATCTGCGCCCGCGAAAAAGTAATTGGAAAGCTCACGCCGGTGTTGAGCAAGACATCGTCGTCGGCGAAATCGCGGACGGAGCGCTTGAATGCGGTGCCATCTAATCTTAGGTGGGCGAACAAGCTTTTCGAAAACCCCGCCTGATAAAAATTGCCGCGCGATGGCCGCACCACCACCTGCGTTCCCGATTGACTCAACCGGCTGGTTACGTCGGCGCTGGCGAGCAGCAGATTCTCAATCGCCGGAGTTTGAAAAGCACGATCGTACGAAGCCCGCACAACGAGTCCGATCGACGGAAACGAATACGCCGCGCCCAATCGCGGACTCCATGCCGTTTCCTTCACCAGAAAGCGATAGCTGTCGAAGCGAACGCCCGCGCTCACGCTCAGATTTTTCCAGCGCATCTGGTCCTGCACAAATCCGGACGACTGATACGCCGGCTTCTTCGCCGCGAATCGAAACGCCGGAAGAATCCACTGATCGAAGAAATCCGGGTTAGTGATCTGGTAATTGAATGCCTCGCGCACCGAAGTCCAGACGAAATCGCCGCCCGCTTTGATCTCGTGCGACCCGCGCTGGCTAACCACTGAACCGCCTGTATACGCTTCGCGAAAACCGCGCTCCTGGTTCGCAATCACGGGCGTCGCCAGCGCGTTCGAAAATAGCGTGGCCGAAAGATCGCGCGCCATCGCGTGAACGCTCGCCATCAGGCGCGGCGAGAAGACATACTGATAAGCAATCTGCCCCGAGGTTTCGTCGCTCGCCCGATCCTGCCGCTGCCCCGCCGCCTGCTGTTCGGGATCGTTGGGAACGGTGAATCGGGAACGCCGCGAGTGCATCGCCAACCGCAACCGGTCGGCTTGCCCGATATCGCGATCGATCTTGCCGCCAACACCCTCGCTGAATCCGCGGTTCAGGAAATTGTCTTCTGACGGAGGGTCCAGAAAGCGGTCGGTGCGGGACCCTTCCGTGTTCATGCCGAACGTCGTACGCCCGAGCATATACTGCGCCGAGAGCGCGCCTTCGCGCGTGGCGAAGCTGCCGTCCTCGAGCGAAAGTTTGCCGTGAAAGCCGGGCCGCTGATCCTGCACCGACGAAACTTCCACCACGCCGCCCAGCTTGCGCCCATACTCCGCCGGGTAGTTTCCCGTCATCACGGTGAGCGATTGCACTTCGTCGGCTTCGAGGCCGGGAGCGTAACCCGGCGAACGGTTGTCCTGCACGGGGACGCCATCCACCACGAACTGCGTTTGATATTCCGACCCGCGCGGGTGCAAGACGCCGTTCGCTTCCAGAATCCAGCCAGGCTGCGATTGCACCAGATCGAGTACGGCCCGCGCCGGACGTGACCCGGCACCGTCGCGAATGGCTTCCGCCCCTATATATTGCGCCGGCCCGGTCCGCTGCGGATCGAGTAAAGTGCTTTTATCCGTAACCACCATGGTGGTCTCGACAGCCGCCACGCCGACGGTCACACTTACGTCAACCGGAAGCTCGGACTGAATCTGCAGCGCCCGCCGCACCGGCGCGAAGCCGGATTTTTGAACATCCAGGCGGTAAGGTCCGAATGGCAAGCTCTTGGCAACGTACTGCCCTTGGCGATCCGTGCGGAAGGTGCGATGAACCTGCGTCGAGTCTCCTGTGAGCGTGACGTCCGCTTCCACCGCTAGCCCAGCGGGATCATGAACTGTGAGCCGCAGATCCCCAGTCTGGCGTTGTGCAAAAAGTGGAAGCGCGAGCACGCAAAGCGCCACCAACTGCCATCTCAGCACCCCGATAAACATTCCACTCGCGCCGCGAAGTTCCGCAGCCGCTCTTCCAGCAGCCTGTTAGGGGCGTCCATAACCCCATTATCGGTCTACGGAAGCTGCCACTGCTCATCGAAGAACCCGGCTTGTACTACCTTCCCCGGCCCCGTCTCATCCGGCGGCGTCGTGATATCCACAATCGCATAATCGGGCAGTTTCGCCACCTGCCTCGCATTGCTCTGGTAATCGAACTCGCGGAACGTCACGCCGCTGTTGAGCACTACATACTTCTTAGGATTTAGCGGATTCGGGTAGATCATCAGCAGCGCATGTGTCGCCGCGGGGAAGGTGCTTTTGCCGATGGTCACGGCATCGGGCGTCCATCCAATCGGAAGCAGTTTCACGATACGCCCCAGCACCCCATTGCTCTGCGGATCTCCCCACAGAACTAGATTCGAGTTGGCGATATCGGCGGCGGATACGGCGGTGTCGTCGCGCACCTGCGACTCGCCGCGAAACTGCCGCCGCCACTCGCGAATTGCGTGCGCCTGCTCACCTTCAGCCCACTTCGCGACACCCGGCTGCATCGGCGTGCCCGTCGGGCGCACCATGATGAAGCTATCGAGAAACGCATCGTCAATGGGGCCTTGCAATCCGTGCCGTTTGCGAACCGTTCCGTCGTCCCCCGCAATCACAGTCCACTTGCCCAGCGCCTTCCGGAAATGGGCGCTCCATGAGCGGTCGGTCAGCGGCCCAGGCAACAGAAAGTTTTGTCCATCGAGAGACACGGTCACTTTTTGCGCTTGGTCTAACAGCGGCGCGCCCGCACCGATTTCGAAACTGATAAGGCTGATGTTGCTGGTCCGCGCTTTCAGTGAGTGGTCGTCTGGAATTTCAGCATCCACGCGGGCACGCTCCCAGTGTTTCTCGAGCCCATCCAGCGTGATCCACTTCATGCGGTTATAAGCCAGAGTCCAGGTGGTGAAGTGGACTTTGCGGGGATATGGGTCCATCCCGCGATCCGCCGCGGCGTCAACAATGCGGTTGATCTCAACCTTCGCCTCCGGAGTGTATTTATGCCCCGTCTTCAGTCCCGTGACGCGGGATAGACGCATCCCTTCTTGCCCCAAATAGCGCTCCATAATGTCCGCTGCCTGCTTTTGAGGATCGATGTCACCGTTGTAGGCGACGGTTGGGCATTGATAGAGATTGAGAGCATAGTCGGTAGCATCGGTGAGGTGCCAAAGCTTCTCTTCATACCAGGTGGGATGGATTTCCTGCTTGTGATACGCCGGCACGAACTCACGCGTCTCCGCAAATCCCGCACCGGGCGCGGCGGCAGCCCACAGTCCGGCGTAATGCGTTGCGATGTGCCACGCTGCCGCGCCTCCCATGCTGAAGCCGCGCACCACAATGCGGCGATCGTCGATGGAATACTGCCGCTTCACCGCATCAATGGCCTCGAAGAGATCCACCTCGCCCGCGAATTTATTCGCGTTGCAATAGCGCCCGTAAAGATGCAGCACGATGGTGTCCTTCGGCGTAAACTCGCCCGCATTCTTCTGCCGGTCCCAAATGAAATTCACTTCGCTCAAAGTCTCGTTGCGGCCGTGGAACCAGGTGTCGAGCCGGAAGTGGTGTGCCGATGCGGGAAACCAAGTGGGCGGCACAACCAGCCCATAGGGCTGGACACTCCCATCGATTTTCGAAATGTAACCGCGCACCACCAGCCCCGTCCCTGTTGCCCACGGAGCCGTCCCATGCGCGAGCGCATCGGCGCGCGCTTGCCCCGTCCTTAGCAGTTCTTTGGCGTGCTCCACTTCGTCAGGCTTGAAGAATTCGTTGCCTTCGAGCGCGAATCGCACGGCCTTGTGATAAATCAGAACATCCGGCAGCAGCGGATTTTCTTTGAGCGCGTCGATGCTGGAGCCGAGCCGCGCAAGGCCGCTCGCGAGTTCCGTGCGATCCGCCGGACTGACCGGAAGTCCTGGCGGCGGCACCGGCGAAACAGCCGCGTGGAGCAATAACGGCAGAGTGAGAACAAACGTAAGAGAAATTCGCATGACGGAGGTTTTCATCATATAGCAGGCGGTTTGCGCGCGATTAATTCAATTACCCCCTCGGTCAAAACACGATGCTGAATTTGCCACATGGCCACCGAAGCGTCCATCACTTCCACCTCCGCGGCAAACCGGCCGCGCACACGCGCCGCCATCGCAAGAACCCCGCCCGGGCGCACGCCGAGCAGCATCGGCTCGATCAAGTCAGCTTGCCAGTAATGCCAGCAGACGATCAGGTCGTACCCGCGCGGCTCCATGGCGAACTCGCGCTTCGCTAAATCGGCGAGCACCTTTCGAATACGGTCATTCGGCGCGATTAATGACAACGCCACGGCCGACGCATCCACGGCAATCACATCCCATCCGAGTCGCGCCAGCAGCGTGCTGTGTCGCCCAGCGCCGCATGCCAGATCGAGCGCGCGACCCGCTGGCATCGATTGGGCGAGTTTCACTAGCGCTTCAGCAGGCGCGCGGCCCGTGTGTTCTCCCTTACGAAATCGCTCGTCCCAAGGCATCATCGGTGAATTGCCGTCAGTAGTATGGATTGTAGTGAGATTGCTCATCTGTTTTCTGTTCGTCAACACAGCATTTTGCGCGGCGCGCGCTGTCGTCATCCACGATGTTTCGGTGGTGAACACGGTCAACGGCACTATCGAGCCGCATCGCGACATCCTCGTGCGCGGCGATCGCATCGCCGATATCAAGCCCGCCGTGAAGCCGGCGCATACCCTCATTCGCTACGCGATCCCGGGCTTGTGGGACATGCACGTGCACCTTTGGTTTGCGGATCCTCAGTTTCCGCAGTACCTCGCGGCAGGTGTTACCGGACTCCGCGACATGGGCAGCGATTTCGCTCGCGTAAAGGGCTGGCGCGCCCAGATTAAGGTGGGTAAGCTGACCGGTCCGCGCATCATTACCTGCGGGCCGCCTCTTTCGGGGCCGATGGCCGAACCCGATCCAAAGCTTCCCACAATTATCGTCCGTGATGCCAACGATGGCCGAAGAGCCTTCGACACTCTCGACGACAAGCTGAACGTCGACTTCATCAAAGTGCTGTCCAACGTGCCCGCGAACGCATTTTTCGCGGTGTCGGAATATTCGCGGCACTGGGGCCACCGCATTGTGGGCCATCTTCCCGATGAAGTACCCGCGCGCCTCGCGGCCGACGCCCGCATGGGAAGCATGGAGCATCTCTTCGGCCTCGCGCTCGCCTGCTCCTCGCGTGAAGACGAGTTGCGCGAAGGCCGGCGCGTAGCCTTGGAAAACAAGGATTACGACGCGCTCCCGAAAATCAATGACGAGATTCGCGATTCCTACGACGAGAAAAAAGCCTCTCAGCTTTTTGAGAAGTTCAGAATCTATGACGTGATGCAGACTCCGACGCTCACGATGCTCAAGCGTATGACGGAGAAAGACGAAGCCGCTTACACGCGCATGGAGCATTTGGTGCGCGACATGAATCGCGCCGGCGTCCCCATTCTCGCGGGCACCGATACGGGCGACTCAGGCACCGTTCCCGGCGTTGAACTTCATAAAGAACTGGAACTTCTAGTCGACGCCGGCCTGACTCCCGCTGAAGCCTTGCGCGCGGCCACCCTGACACCGGCCCGCTTGATGCGCAAGGACGATACCCTAGGCGCGATCAAGCCCGGGGCGTATGCCGATCTGGTCTTGCTCAGTGCGAACCCGCTCACCGATATCCGCAACCTTCGCAAAATTTCGGCGGTGATGGTGAGCGGTAAGTACCTCGGCACCAAAGCAACGAAACCGCATCAGCGAAAGAAGAGGCGAAGAAAATGACTATCGAACCCGAAATGACCCTCAACGGTCGCACGGTCAAACTCACCAATCTCGACAAGCTCTTTTGGATGGTTCCGAAGATCACCAAGCGCCAGCTTTTGCAATACTATGCCGACATCGCGCCGGTGCTGCTCCCGCATCTTGCGGACCGCGCCATGGTGATGAAGCGCTATCCGAACGGTGCCACAGGCGAATTTTTCTTTATGAAGCGCGCGCCGAACCCGCGGCCCGATTGGCTGCGCACCTGCGCCATCAAACATTCGTCGGGAAGTATTATCGATTTCCCGATTGTCGACGATCTTGCCGCGCTGCTCTGGGTAGTTAATCTCGGCTGCATCGACCTCAATCAGTGGTACGCGAAGTGCGACGACGTGGATCGTCCCGATTATCTGCACTTCGATTTGGACCCGGTTCCCGGTGCGCACTTCAAACAGGTGCTGGAGACCGCGTGTGCCGTGCGCGAATCGCTCGATGCGCTGAAGATTCCCAGTTACCCGAAGACTACGGGCTCGCGCGGCATTCACATATATATTCCGATCGTGCGCGGACCGCTGCAGAAGCAGGTCTGGACTTTTGCCAAAGAGTTCGCCAAGACCATGGAGGCGCAGCATCCCACGCTGATCACCGCTGAATATCGCATCGCCAAGAGGCCCGCCGGCCGCGTGCTTGTCGACTACAACCAGAACGCGTGGGGACGCACGCTGGCGAGCGTTTACTCGGTGCGGCCCAAGCCGAATGCCACCGTATCGGCCCCCGTGACGTGGGATGAAGTGACTGCCGGATTCAGAATGAAAGCATTCACGCTGAGGACGATGCCAGCTCGTGTTGCCAAAGCCGGAGATCTCTACAAGCCGCTGCTCGCCAAGACCAAACGCCTGCAACTGGAAAAGTTTTTTAAATGAGTCTGCCGCTGAAATCTCCGTATCCGCCAATGGAAGCGGAAATCAAAAAAGCGATTCCGGAAGGCCCGCAATGGCAGTATGAACCTAAGTGGGACGGCTTCCGCTGCATTGTGTTCCGCGATGGCGACGATGTGGAACTTCAATCCAAAGCCGGTCAGCCGCTCGCGCGTTACTTCCCCGAAATGGTGGACGCAGTTCGTCATGTGAAGCCGCGGCAATTCGTGCTCGACGGAGAAATCGTCATTCCCATTCAAGGGAAACTCTCTTTCGACGATTTGTTGCAGCGCATTCATCCAGCGGCCAGCCGCGTTCAGAAACTCGCGAAGGAAACTCCAGCGACGCTCATCGTTTTCGATTTGTTGGTTGATGCTCACGGCAAACTGCTGACGGACCAACCGCTATCCGCGCGCCGCCCCCAACTAGAAAGCTTCGCCGCGCAATTTCTCGCGGGGCACGACTCGTTCAAGCTCTCGCCCGCAACGGAAGACGTCAAGCTGGCCCGCGACTGGCTCGCTGACATAGCCGGGTCGCTCGACGGCGTCATCGCAAAACGTCGCGACTTACCTTACCAATCCGGTGAGCGCACGGGCATGGTGAAGGTGAAAAATCTGCGCACGGCCGATTGCGTGGTGGGCGGCTTTCGTTACGCTGAAAAAGAGAGAATTGTCGGCTCCTTATTGCTAGGACTTTACGATGACGATGGCCTTCTAAACCACGTCGGCTTCACTTCCGGAATTGCCGCCGCCGATAAAAAAGATCTGACGGCGAAATTGGAGCGCCTGATGGAGCCTCCCGGATTCACCGGCAAAGCTCCGGGCGGCGCGAGCCGTTGGAGCACGGAACGGTCCGCCGAGTGGCAGCCGCTTCGCCCCGAACTCGTCGTCGAAGTTCGCTTCGACCATTTCACGGGAGGCCGCTTCCGGCACGGCACGCGTCTTGAGCGCTGGCGTCCCGACAAAGCGCCGAAGCAGTGCCGCATGAATCAAGTGGAGCACTCGTAATTCTACGCGTCGGTCTTTTGAATTATCACCGTCCGCGTGGGATAGGGCATCTCAATACCCTCATTGCGAAAACGTTTCAGGATTCGTTTGCGAACTTCACCCTGCACGTAAAACTGCTCCGCGAATTCGGAAATATGCACTACTAACGTGAACTGCAAAGCTGAATCGCCGAACCCGGGAAACAGTCGGCAGGTGGGCTCGGGAATTGCAAGCAGCCCCGGCATTATGGCAATAGCCGATTGCATTTCATTGAGGACCGCCCGCTCCACCGCGTCCGGGTCGGAATCCGAGCCGACGCCAAAAACAATCGGCAGCGCCATCCGCTTCTCGGGCAAGCTGAAGTTCGTGACAATCGCCTGCGCCAGTTTTGAATTGGGCACTATGATGAAGTTATTCTGCAGCGCTTGCATGGTGGTGCTGCGCCAGCTGATGTCGTTCACGTAGCCTTCTTCGCCGGTGTTCAGTTTGATGTAATCGCCCAGGCGCACCTGCCCCGCTATCGAAATATAAAATCCGCCGAACAGGTTCGAGAGGGTGTCCTGCAGCGCCAGCGCCACGGCGAGGCCGCCCACCCCTAAAGCCGTAAGCATCGGCGTGATGTTGATATGGAGATGCTGCAGCAGCACAAGCAGCCCAACAATCACGACCACCATCTGCGTCAGATTCTTAGTAAGGCTGGTCGCTGGAAGTTCACTGCCGCCCACGCGCGCGCCGTAGAACTTCACCAGATTGCCCGCCAGCTTGGAAAACATCAGCGTGAGCGAAACGATCCACAAGATGTAGAGACTTTGCTCGATCTTGAGTTCGAAGCGCAGCGGAAGCTCGGATGTCCGCAGCCCCAAAATCAGCCCAATGATCAGCGCCCATAAAATCATCGGGCGGCCCATGCTCTCGGTGAGGATAATGTCGAAATGATTGGTGCTGCGCACGGCCCATTTGCGAACGAATGCGAACAGCAATTTGCGGACGATGAAGCCCGCCGCCAGCACGAGGAAGACGACACCTAGCGGAATAAGCAGCTTCAGCCAGTCGTGCTCGACATAATTGCGAAAGGATTCCATGCCCCGCGGCATAGGTCAGGCGAAGCCGTGCTGCTTTTTGTGATGCGG
>JANYJA010000019.1 GCA_025358575.1 Terriglobia bacterium | reverse complement strand
GCTGGTTTATCAGATTTGAGTGCGGTAGAATTGAAACTGAGGGACGATGACAAAAAGGACAAGAAGGCGGTCACTCACAGTGCGGTTCCCCGCACGGCAACCCCGCCGTCCTCTGTCGCCCAGCGTTCCCCCGAGGTGAAGCCCATGCAAACAGCCACGGCGTTACAACCCCCCGTTTCCGGTACGAGTTTGCTCGTCCAGACGCTACCCATATCCATCCCCCGAAACCTGCGGGTCGATGTTCAAGTCCAGGGCGATGAGTTGAAAAAAGAGGATTTGACGAAAATCAAGAGCCAGATCACCCGCTGGCTCGAAGGCTTGGAAGAGGCTTTCGACTAGTTGTGCGGCTTGCATATACCGATAAACCGATGCCGTTTTCGGGAAACGGCATCAACCAAGATTTAGCGGACTACCCAAGGAGGGGGGGCGCACTGTGAGGCGTTTGCGGTGGAGGCTTCGGAGATAAGTTCGGCTTAACCTTACCGCTTAACCTTACCGCTTATCCCTACCGCTTTACCGTCCGCATCCAATTTCCCCAAGCCAGCCCCAGGCGGATTGACAGCGTCGCGAAGACCACGGCCATCGCGATGTGCATCCAGAACTGACCGGCGCTGTGCTCCACGGGGACGAACAGATAGCGGGCCTGGTACGAAGTCGGGCGCGTGTTGTAATCGAAGTAGCCGCTGCCGAAGAACGCATTGCGGGCGGCGGGGCTGCATAGGAAAATCGCGAACGGCCATTGCACCGCGGCGAAGGCGGCAAGGAACAGCGGGCCAGAGACGGCGGCTAGCGTCTCATCACCCCACTGCGACTTCTTCGTCCACAACGTGTCGAGCAGCAGGGCGGGCACGATCAACAAGAGCGGGAATCCGGCGGGGATGAAAAATGTCACCGGGTGGTAGACCGGGCCGAGCTTGGGCGTGGCGGGGAATAGCGGGAGTATCCAAAGCAACAGGAGCAGCAACACGGAATAGATCGCGGCAACAGTGGTGGCCGCCCAGCGGCTTCCGGAAGCGCGCGCCACGCCGGCCAGCGCCACTGGCGCGACCAGGCTCACCACGTAATAGAACAAGCCGCTGTGCATCAGCGACCGGCCGCTATACTCCATCGAAATCACGAGAAGCGCGACCAGAATCATGGCACCGACGTAGAGGAACAGCGCGTCGAGCCAGCGGCGCCGCTCGGGAGTCGCGCGATTCATCTGGCCCAGGATCAGGATCAGCGCGCCAAACTCGACCCCGATCATGCCCAATGCAAGCACCATGTGCGGCGGGCTCAGGATCTTCACATCGAGACCGTAGGCGCTGTGCCACCAATCGTCAAACGGCGCGGAGGTCAGCATTACGAATCCCGCCCAGGCGGCGATGAATGCGCCCAGGGGGCCGCGGAACCCCCAGATATTCACGGAGGTCTGGCGCAAGGGCGAGTGGCCGAAGGTGGTGGAGAGAATCAGGTAGCCGCAGGAGATTCCGGCCAGCACGCCGCACATGTAGATGGCGATGTGCGCGGGAGTGAGGAAGGCGTCGCGGCCGATGGAGCGGTGCCACGAAATATCCCAATGTACGCCGACCATAGCGGAGGTGACGGCGAGGACGGACATCCAGACGTACCAGGGGACGGGAACGGGGCGGGCCGGCAGGGAACCAGTCATGGGTCGGGTATCTCCTCCGATTATAAGAGAGACGCGGCGGGGGAGAGCTAAGTGCTATAGCTGAAGTACTATTCCAATCCAGGGAGCACGCGCATGTTACGAACCCTTTTGGGGGCGCTGATTGCCAGCGTCTTAGCGCTCTCGCCTCAGCTCCAGGCTAGAGATTTTGGCGGTCATGCCCACTATGTCGGTGGCACCGTGGCCGACCTTCCCAGCAAATCGGAAGGGCATATCCAGACTACCGACGCCGACACGATGCTGTTCGTTACCCACCGGGGAACAATGCGCGTGCCGTATAGCGAGATCAATTTAATTGAGTATGGACAGCGGGTGAGCCGGCGGTATGCCGAGGCGATTCTGATCTCGCCGCTGATGATGCTGAGCAAGAAGCGCACGCACTTTCTGACGGTGGGCTTTAGCGACGCGGGCGGGCGTCAGCAGGCAATGATTTTCGAGGTGAGCAAGAGCGATATACGGACGGTGCTGGTGACTCTCGAAGCGCGCACGGGGCGCAAGGTGGAGTTTCAAGATGAAGAAGCACGCAAGGCGGGAAAGGGGTGAAACTCATTGCCGGTGCGATTTGCGCGTTGAGCTTGATGGCAATCGAGAAGAAGGCGCCGGAGCCAGAGCCGGGTCCGCCAGCCACGCTGCTTACCATCCAACGCGTGTACGTGGATAAGTTGGGCGGGGGTGAATCGGCGGAGCGAATGCGCGACATGATTATCAGCAGCCTGCTGGCCGCTAAGGTGTTCGCGATTACGGAGAACGAAGAGCGGGCGGACGCGTTTCTGCGCGGCTCATCGGACGACCAGACGTTCACGGACGAGCACATTATGAGTGATAGCATCAATGCCAATGTGCGCGGCGGATCGTCATCGTCATCGCGGGGCGGGTCGTATGGAAACTCTTCGTCGAAGCAATCGGGACTGAGTATCGGCGAGAACGAGCATAGCCAAATTGCAGAGCGGAAACACGAGGCGTCGGCGGCGGTGCGGCTGGTAAATAAAGACGGCGACGTGCTGTGGTCTACCACGCAGGAGAGTTTTGGGGCCAAGTTTAAGGGATCAAGCGCCGACGTGGCGGACAAGATTATGCGGCGACTGATGGAGGATTTGCAGAAGGCGCGGGCAGGTGATCGGAGATGAGCCTGGGCGCTACCGCGAATCCACCAACAACCGGGCTACAGCGGCGGTGATGGGCTGTCCGGTCATGTCTTCATAAGCCGTAAAGGCCGGCGACGGATTCACCTCGAAACAAACCCATTCACCTTCGGGAGTGAGCCGCAGGTCGATGCCGGAGACGGGCAAACGCATCGCGGCGCTCATGCGGCGGCATCGTTGCTCGATCTCAACAGGCAATTGGCATGCGAGGTACTCGGCTCCGCATTCGTCGGCATAGCGGTAATCGTCCGCATCGCACAGCACTTGGCAGGCGAAGACTTCATTTCCCACCACGTGGACACGGTGATCGATGCCGGGAATAAACTCCTGGAACTGCGTGGGGCATGCTGTTACGTTGTCAAAGCGGAGATCATGCTCTGGAGTCAGACGGGACACACGGCTGCGAATGGAACTGATGGACTTATAAATCACTTCTCCATGCCACTTCCAAAAGGCCCGGACGGCCTCGGGGTCGGTGGCGATCAAAGTCGCTGGAATGCGCCAGCCGAACTGCGCGATCCAGCGCGACTGGTAAGGCTTAGAGTTATTCACCGACATCGCGTCCAGGGGACTGACAACGAACGCGGATGTGGTCCCGATCCAGTGCGTGATGCGAAGGTCTACGTCGGCGGCGTGACCGCGGGCTTTTTCCGAACTGTCGAGCACGTGCGGGAGCTGTGTAGAGTCATAGAAACGCAGGTACACCGACTTGACCTCTTCCAGCGAAAAGGATTGGTTGCGCACGCGAACTTGCCCGCAACAAACGTTGGTGTCGAGAACATCACGCTGATCGAGTAAGCGTACTGGGGCACCGATCCGCAGGAGTTCTTCGTAAACGCGGCCGAGCGGCCCGTCGGCGGGCAAGCCCCAAAGCAGAATCAGAGATTTGCCTGGCTCCGACGTCTTGCGAGCCGGATTATGGCGCGGAGCGCGCTTGCCTGAAGTAAGCCGCTGGAACACCGCCGCCGCGGCATCTTCGCGCGACAGATCGGGAATCAGACTGGTGTCGACAGACTCTCCAATTCGAAAGCGGACCGAGATCAGCTCGACCGCGGCTTCGCGCGCGATGCCTAGCGCCAGCTCCGATTGCCGGGAGTCCGCCGCTCCGAAGCAACGGTCTCCGACAACGACGACCGCCCCGTCCCCCTCGTCCTCGAATATGGATGGCAGGCGGTCTGACGGGCCGCAGAGGCAGCTCGCAGTGGGCCGGTTGAGCACCGGACAATCGAGAGAGTCCAACCAGGCGGTCAAAAAAGCATGCATCTCGGCGGCGACATAAGCCCGGTCCTCGTCGGAGATGTCAGGCAGGTCCCGCTCCGTGATGCAAGAAATCCGGGTGAGCACTCCGGTGATGTCGGATACCGGAATTTTTCGCCCGGAAGCCACTGCGAACGACCCCGCACTTTGGGGGAGTTCATAGTGCCAACCCGGTTGCGAGAGGTCGGCTGGAGTCATGACCGCACCTCCCCAGCGTTGCGCGAGCGAATGAGCCTGCTCGTCCAGCCCGTTAGCTAGGATCAGAATCAAGAAACGCCCTCAGGACGGCTCGCCCCAAGGACTCGCTCTTCGACTGCCGGACGCTCCTCGGGCCGAATAAACGAACGCGACCGCGCACCGGAAAGAATGCTGCTGCCGCTGAGCCCGAATCCAGGCGCCGCGTCGCGCGTCTTGGAGTCGATAAGTTTGTCCGCGGCTTTCTGGGGAAATGTGTCTGTGTGACCTTCCTTATCTTTCAGTTTTTCCCTATCCTTAGCGTCCTTAAAGCTTTCCTTTCCCTTAAACCGCACGACGCTGATGTTGCCAGAGACATTCGACGTTGAGCCGTTAGGCCACGTCAAGGTTGCCGTGATGGTAGCCGTTCCGGGCGCCAATCCCGCGATGGAGAAGGATTGGCTGGTCGCACCAGCAGGTACTGTGACGGACGCTGGCTGCACGGCAATCGCCGCATTGCTGGTGACCAGCGTGACCAATGCTCCGCCGGTGGGTGCCGGAGAATTAAGCGTAACGAAGCCGAACGCCGTTCCAGCGACGTTGATGGCGGGGGGAGTGATCGGTATCTGTCCCACCAGGAGCGGGAGCGCCAGCACCGTCAGCGTCGTGGTGGGGGGCGGCGTAACTGCCGGCGGAGGCGGAGCCGGAAACGTGACCGAGACAGTGGTTACTCCCGCCGTGGCACCCTTAGAAACGAAAGTAAAGGATGTGGCGCCGACGGCGACGGGCACCGTGGGTGGGACCGGAGCCACCGCGGAATTGCTGCTGGTAAGGGCGGCATTGTTTACGGCGGGAGCCGAACTGCTAAGCGTCACCGTGAAGGTCGCGGACTCGCCGATGTAGATCTGGGCTGGCGTCACCACGATCAGCTTGGCGAACGAAGGTGCAGCGACGATCCAGAACCACATGTGAAAATCGCCCCCGCGGCGGCCGTCGCCGCTCGGCAATTGCAGCGATGTGTTGTTGGTTGCGTTCAACCGTTGTCCGAAAGCCTTGCCATCGAGAAACAGATTTGGATTGTTCAACGCCCAAATGAATTGACCTTTCAGCGTTAGGCGCGCTAGCACGCCCCGCTCGCCCGGAGAGGCTTGGATCATCTCTGACAAAGAGTTCTGCGTCTCTTTCGACAAGCGCCACGAAATCAGCATTTTGTTGGTGTCAACGGAAATCACGGCAGCAAGATTTACGGGAAAATACCATACTGACGTGGGGCTATTCGAAATTTGAGGAAAATCGGCGTTGATATAGAAGCTCGGCCGTGAAACGCTGGCGGGATCCGGAGGGGCGTCGCACAGGATGTCGAGCCCGTTGAAGACGTCCACGCGGACATCGGTGTCGTTCAGAAGCGGAGTCTGCGCGTTGGCGGAATTCACGACGAAAACGGAGTTGACGTGAAAGCCCTTCTCAGCATGGGGAAAATCGATCAGAGCCGGAAACACTCTACGGCAATCCTGAATGGACGTGAAAGCCGGCAGGCTCGAGGGTGGGCTGGTCAGTGGCGGCGGACCCCACGAAAAAATCCCCAGCGGGCAGCGGTGACGTTTAATGCCATGCGGATCCGCGTTGGTGAGGGCCTGCACCGAACCGTCAGCCGACCGCACCGCGAATTGCCAGTAATCGCCGGGTCTTAAATCCAGGCCGGAAAATTGCACACGGACGCCATCGCCCAGGTTCATGCCGGGGGTGGAGGCCGCATCGAAGGCGCCGGAGGCATCGCTGACTCCATCCCAGCGGCGTATCACCAGATGCCGGGTACTGACTTCGCCAGTTAATTGAAAAGCAGGTGGGAGCGCATCGGCGAGTTGGACGGTCAGCACGTCGGGGTCTGGATCGCTTTTAAGAAACGTCAGATGGCCGCGCGCGGGGCCCAGCTCACTGGCATCGTCGCTCAACTCCACCAGATCGCCTTGTCGAAAGGCGGTGGCAAGATCGCGGCCCACGCTAGCCAGCGTGATGGTGACGCGATCCGCCTTGACGTTGGTGACGCTGGCCGCGAAGGACGCATTGTCGCGCGACCATTTAAATCGCGCCACTCCGCCAGTCGCGGCGGCTTTATTAGCCGCGGTGTAGGCGTTGGCCAATGGCTGACCGAGTGTCAGCACCAGACCCGCGGGGTTAACGCCCGCCAAACCAACGCGCTCAGAAGTGCCGGTGAGGTCGGAGATGGTGACGAACCCCGATCGGTTCGCGGCGGCAACCTGATCGGACGTTAGAGCTGTGGCGAGGGTGATAGTGGCAGCGCCAACGGCTGCGTCTCCGGCAAGCAAACCCGTAAAAGCGAAGCCTCCAGGCGCGCCTAATAGGTCGCCCGCGTCGTGCACTTCCACGCGATATAAGTTATTCTCACGTCCGGTGAAATTGGCCGGATCAGGAAGTTGGCATGCGGTGAGCGCCGGAGTGACGGCCGGTTGAAGAGTAGTGAGCTGACCGCTGCCTGCGTGCGGCAGAAATGGGGACGCGTCGGCGCACTTAGCGATGCCGTTCGGAATGGTCACCACCCTCACTTGCGTG